>DATJLH010000037.1:0-33558 GCA_035490615.1 Cellvibrio sp. | reverse complement strand
CTGCTCCAATTGTTCACGTGGCACTGTGCGCCCACGGCGCTCCATCAACACCAGCAGTGTGCGATATTCGTTGCGGCTCAAGTGAATCTGTTCATCATCGCGGGTGACGATCCGGCTGCTGGGGTCGAGGGTGATATTGCGGTACTGCAACAGTGGCGATACGCGGCCTTGCGTGCGGCGGATGACGGCGCGCAAGCGTGCCCCGAGTTCTTCCAGTTGGAAGGGTTTCACCAGATAGTCATCTGCGCCGGCATCCAGGCCGCGAATACGATCGCTGAGCTGATCACGGGCGGTAATGATAATCACGGGTGTGGTGTCGTAGCGGTCGCGCATGAATTTGAGTACCTGCAAACCGGAGCCGCCGGGTAAACCCAGGTCCAGTAAAACGGCGGAATAGGTGTGTTCAACCAGCGCGAGTTGAGCGGCAACACCGTCCTCGGCGCGATCAATTTCCCAATGGTCCTGGCGCAATCCGAAGCCGATAGCTTCTGCCAGCATGTTGTCATCTTCAACCAACAGGATTTGCATAATGAACTCTCTTGCGACCGGGCAGGTGGCGCTATTGTAGCGGGGATGGTGCATTATCCACGGTGGATTTTAAGACTTCCTTAAGCCGCCTGCGGTTAACCGTCGCTTTTTCTTAACCCTTTTTTAAAAACCCGCGCGTAGGATGGCACTGTTCACTCAGATGAACTGCCTGTCGGGAGCATTGCCTGATTAGCCGATGCACTCCCCGGTAATCCTACAGCGAATCAACCTGATTTACCCTCGTGGCTGACCAAGCCCGTTAAAGCCCGCCTGTTTTTTTGCACGATACTCGCTAACCTGAAGGGGAGAATCCAATGGTGACGTCAATTCATCACAAAAACGCCATGTTGATCAAACATTTTTTACACAGCGGCTATCAGGACAACCTGGACGTGCTGGATACCTGTGTCGCTGAGTCAGTGGTGTGTCATCACTTTCCGGAATTCAGTCCGACCAGCCGTGAAGAATTCAAAGCCTTTTTTCGCTATATGGCCGATGCGATTAATCAACTGCATTTCAAGATTGAACACCTCACCGCCGATGAGTATATTGTGAAAGTGCATTTTCATATCAATGGTGTGCATCACGAAGAATTTATGGGCTTTCCTGCCAGTGGCAAACGCATTGATTTTCATGGCACCAGTGTATTCCGCCTGGAGCAGGAGATGATCGTGGAGGCCTGGATGTACACCAGCGAGGTGGTGCTGTCAGATTTGCCTTCGTTAAAGCAACGCAACAGGGCGCGTTTGGCGTTGGCAGAGGGCAGTGCCGGTTTTCATTGTGCAGCGTTGGCACCCTGAATGCGCCGCCATTGCATTGGTTGCCACAGAAGCAACGGCTGGCTTTAGGTTGTGGCCAATAATAGCAACACGATGATGCCTAATATCAACGACACCACCTGCCAGAACAACACCGGATTCTGCTCGATCAAAGGCGGACGGGTTTTGTTGAGGAATACCGGGTTGGGGTGACGCAGGTCGTAAATAAATTCAGCGGCTTCCTGGTAGCGTTTGTAAGGGTTGGGGTGGACTGCTTTGCGGATCGCCGCATCAACCCAGGTGGGGATCTGTCGCTCATCTTTGGCAATCGTCCGGTAATGTAATTTGTGTTGCGCGGCTTTGGTTCGGGTTTTGGCGACCTGGGTACCGTAGGGTAATTGTCCGGTAAGCATCTGGTAGGTGATCACCCCGAGTGAAAAAATATCGGCGCGGGCACTGCCGGTTTCACCGAGGAAATATTCCGGTGCTGAGTATTGCGCAGTACCGAGGATGCTGTGTGGCTCACTCACATTTTCCATGATGCCGGCGACGCGGGTCGCGCCGAAATCAATAATTTTTACCGTACCGGAAGCGTCGATCATGATGTTATCCGGCCGCAAGTCCTGATGAACCATTTCGAGCCGATGGATAGCCCGCAAGCCTTGTGCAATTTGTTCGACGATCACGCGCACACTTTCCAGATCCGCTTGTGGGTGGTCGATCATCCACTGGGTCAATGTTTGACCGTCTACATATTCCATGACCGTGTATAAAAAATTGCGCTTCCGGTTGAATGGATGGGCTTTCACGACGTGGGCGCTATGGATGCGCCTGGCGATCCATTCTTCTGTTAATAATCGTTCGAGGTGTTGCCTGTCCTGCTGTTGATCTACCGACGGCGTTTTAATAACAACCGGCGTTTCGGTCTCTGTGTCGACCGCGAGATATACATGGCTGCGGTGGCTGGCATGAAGTTCGCGCTGGATTTTAAAACCATCAAAGGTCATCCGCGCGTCCAGTAGCGGCGCGAAAGGCAATTCGGTTATCGACTGATAACGCTCAGCAGCTTCTTGCGAAGGTAATTGATCAACACGCACAAGTTGCAGGGTGAGATTATCGGTACTGCCACTTTCATAGGCGCGCTCCAGGATGGCGTGTGCCGCCTGATTGAGATCATCCGGGTGCTGTTTCAGCGCGTCGGTAATCTCGCTTGACGTCACATGCTCATAAACACCGTCGGTAGCCAGGATAAACAGGTCGCCCTGTTCAAGGCTCAGTGCCTGATAATCAATTTCAATATGCGGATTAACACCCAGCGCGCGGCTGAGGTAGCTGGTGTCTTCAGAGATGCGTAGACGATGGTCGATCGTTAACTGTTCCAGCGTGTTTTCATGCAGACGATAAATACGCGCATCGCCGATATGAAAAATATGCGCTGTCGTGGATTTAACAATCAGCGCACTGAAGGTGCACACATAACCGCGATCCTGTTCATAACGGTAGGGGCTTTGGCGTGTCTGCGCGTGCAACCAGGAGTTGGTCGCCATCAACACGCGCAAGGCAGATTTTTTAACGGACCAGCTTTCCGGTGTACAAAAATAATCAGCCAGAAATCCACTCACCGAGGTTTCGCTGGCGATATGGCTGACACTGCTGGTACTGATGCCATCGGCGAGCGCGATGGCAATACCTTTGGTGTTGAGCGCAGGGCCATTGGGAATATACGCACCGTGAAAATCCTGATTGGTTTCCTTGCGGCCTGTGTGAGTGGCCTGGCCGATGGTGAGTAGAAGTTGGGTGGGTGAGGGCATGGATGGAGGTGGCAGTATTATTTTAGGTTCGAGGTGTTTGTCGGATTACGCCGCGTTGCGGCTAATCCGACCTACATGCAGTGCGTAATAATTAAAAGCTGCGTTTGGGGGCGGTTCTGACATGGGTGCTGTACAGGGTTAAGCCGGTAAGCGACAAGCCACCCACCAGGTTGCCGATCACCACGGGAATTTCATTCCAGATCAGGTAATCCATAATCGAAAAATTACCGCCCATGATCAAACCGGAAGGAAACAAAAACATATTCACCACCGAATGCTCAAAGCCCATGGCGAAGAACAACATGATCGGCATCCACATCGCAATCACCTTACCGCTCACACTGGTCGACACCATCGCACCCACCACGCCGAGCGATACCATCCAGTTACACAACACCCCGCGGATAAAAATAGTCAACATCCCACCCGCACCATACTCCTTATAACCCAGCGTGCGTCCCTCACCAATATCACCGATCACCTTGCCGACTTGACTGGGCTCAGTGGTAAAACCATAGGTAAACACAATCGCCATTAAAAACGCGACCGTCAACGCACCCAGAAAATTACCGGTAAACACCACACCCCAATGCTTAAAAATCGCACCCCAGGTAACACCGGGACGGTTATCAAACTTCGCCAGCGGCGTTAACACAAACACCCCGGTCAACAAATCAAAACCCATCAAATACAAAATACAAAACCCAACCGGAAACAACACCGCCCCCAACAACGGCGAACCGGTTTGCACCGACACCGTCACGGCAAACACCGCCGCAATAGCCAGGATCGCACCCGCCATATAGGCCCTGATCAACGCATCACGCGTGGCCATATAAATTTTGGACTCACCGGCATCCACCATTTTGGTAACAAACTCTGACGGGACAAGATAAGACATAGCGCACTCTCTCAAGAACAGATTTATCGGTAGACATGACGAAAAGCAATTTCTGCCTGACAGGCTTTTCGCAATATCTGTGCCCGATTCTTGAGAGGGTTTTGTATCTTGTTGTTTAGGCTGGAATTTTTATTTTGAAGTGACGAAACTGCAGAGAGGACAACCTATTTTTGCATTAATTTAATGCACAAAATATTTACGTAATAGGTGAATGATTTTAAATGGTGCAAATAATTAATTCTAAAATGGTGCAAAAATCTCTGTATTAATTGGTTTTTGTTCTAATTTGGTGCTGTTTTTTCGGCGCCGCACAATGTGAGTTTGTTATCAGGACAAGGTTTCGAAACCCTCAAGTCACGGACGACTTGAGGGAGCTACATGGACGTATCTATGCGATTTCGAAACCTTGTCCTGATAACAAACGGATTACGACCCTCAAACCTTCCGCTTAAAAACCACAGTTAGTCATCTTCATCCCGCATCACCAACTGCTCCAACCCCACCCCGGGATCCTCCTCACCACACACCGCCACATCCGCCGGACTTCCCGCCTCCGCCTCATGATGCGTCAACAACATATCCCGATGCTCCGCATCAGTCCCCCGGCTTTGTTTATCCACCTGCGGCTGCTCCGGTGCTTTACTCTCAGAATGCTTACTCATACTCACCTCCTGCAAAAATCACGTCAGATCAACATCAGCCTCGCTCGCCTTGGCAATAAGCTTCGCAGTGCTGATCAAGCCAAGATGGCTCAAACCCTGTGGAAAATTACCCAACTGAACCTGGCGGCGCGGATCATATTCCTCCGCCAGCAACCCCACATCATTAGCCAGGCTGAGCAGCCGTTCGAACAGCCGCTCCGCATCCGCCTGTCGGCCACTCAGGCAATAGTTATCCGCAAGCCAGAAACAACAGGCGAGGAACAACCCCTCCTCGTTAGCCTGGTCACCGCTTCGGTAACGTCGCACCAGGCCGTCTTCGCATAGATGCCGTTCAATCACCTCGATGGTGGCAAGCATGCGCGGATCATCAGCGGGTAAAAAACCCATCAGCGGAATCATCAACAGGCTGGCATCCACCTCCGGATTACCATAACGCTGCGTAAAATGACCGCCCTCCGGATCAACCCCGTGTTCGAGAATATCCGTCCGGATGTCATCGCGCAGGCGCCGCCATCTATCCAGTGGCGCGTCGAAACCGAACGTCTCTGCATCCTTGATACAACGATCAAAGGCCACCCAGCTTAAGACCTTGGAATGGGTCAGATGATCACACAGGGTGCGAAACTCCCAGATGCCGGTGTCCGGCTCGCGCCAGCGGGTTTCGAGGTGGCTCATGATGTCGCATTGCAGGGCCCAGATCTCATCGCGCAGGTCCAGCCCGTGCTTGCGCGCCAGGTGCAGGATTTCCATCAGCTCGCCGCGCACGTCCAGTTGGTACTGGCGGTTGGCGGCGTTGCCGGTGCGTACTGGCCGGCTATCGGCATAACCGGGCAGCCAGTCGAGCAACTCCTCCGGCGGCGCCACTGTGGCCTCTAGGGTATACAAGGCGTGTAGCGGTTCATCGTGCAGGTCCATTATTTTCAGCAACCAGTCGCGCCAGTGACATGCTTCGTTGCGAAACCCCTCGTTTAACAACACCACCAGCGCAAAAGCGGTGTCGCGCAGCCAGCAGAAGCGATAATCGTAGTTGGCGCTGCCGCCAGGGACTTCCGGCAAGGAGGTTGTAGGCGCTGCGACCATGCCACCGGTGGGCATATAGATCATGGCTTTGAGGGTGATCAGTGAACGCCTGACCGCGCTTTCCCAGCGGCCCCGATAGTCACACCGGGAGATCCAGTCCCGCCAGCGGTCGGCGCACTCCACCAGCGCCTGGCGGGGATCCGGCAGATCCGGTGCGCGCTGATCGGCATTGCTGTAACTGAGGACGAACCAATGTTGTTCCCCGGCATGAAGCGCAAAAACGCTCTCGGCGCCGGCATCGCCGGGAGTCAGCTCAAGGTCGCTGTTGAGGAACAGCCGCTCTTCCTGGCATTGAAAGATGATCTGCTGACCGCTTTCCCTGTGTAGCCGGGGCGCATGCTTACCGAAGTGAAAGCGGGGGTGACAGGCCATCTGCATAGTCACTGTGCCACTGATGCCCTCAACCAGGCGGATGATATGACATGCCGGACCCATCGGCATCGCGTCCAGGATGCGCACACTGCCGCCGGCGGTTTCAAAGTGGGTTTCCAATACCAGCGTATCTGCCTGGTAATGGCGGTGGCTGCCCGCCAGCGCATCGCGGGGTGCAATAGACCAGTAGCCGTGGCGCGCGTCACCCAGTAACGCGCTGAAGCAGGCGGGCGCATCAAAGCGACCGGGGCAAAACCAGTCGATACTGCCGTCCCGGGCCACCAGGGCGGCGCAATGCAGGCTGCTGAGCAGGGCATAGTCTTCGATGGGTTTGGACACGGTATTTCCTTCTAAACAATTAACCACACGGATAACAGGGCGAGGCAAATCACCACCACCAGGCCAGCCAGGGGCGCGCGATAAATGCTGAGCCAGTATTGCAGGCTCCAGTCAGTGGCCCGGGCATCAAACCGGCCATGGCTGGCGAAGTCGCCGGCTACCGGCGTGAACAGGTTGTCGTCCCGTTGCGCATCCGGCGGCGGGACGGAAAGATCCATTTGCCCGGTAAACCCCTGGCGGGCGGCCATGCGGTCGGCGAGGTTCGGAAACAGCTTATTACCGACAATGGTTTTCAGGGCCGGAAAGCCGACATAAAGCTCGCGCCGCTTGTGCCGGGCGGCCCACACAATGGCCTTGGCCGCCAGTTCAGGCTGGAAGATCGGTGGCAGGGGTTGCGGCTGCGCCGATAACCGGTGGCGGGCCCACTGAAACTGCGGTGTGTTGAAGGCGGCCAGTTGCACCATGGTGAGGTGGATGGGGCTGCGCTCATACATCAGCTCAACCCGCACCGAATCGGTAAAACCGCGTACCGCAAACTTGGCAGCACAGTAGGCGGATTGCAGGGGAATGCCGCGATAGGCCAGGGCGGAACCCACTTGGACGATAGCGCCGCGCTGGCGGGCGCGCATATATTTCAGGGCCGCGAGGGTGCCGTGTACGGTGCCCAGGTAACTGACCTCCGTGACCCGGCGATATTCCTCCGGACTCATCTCAACCGCGCGCGAAAAAAGGGTCACCATCGCGTTATTGACCCATACATCGATCGGGCCAAGCTCATCTTCAACGCGCGCGGCGGCCTGATTAACCTGGTCGGCATCCGCGACATCCACCGGAATCGCCAGCGCCTTACCACCCGCCGCAGTGATCTCTTCAGCTGCAGCCTGTAATCGTTCCGCGCTACGGGCCAGGAGCGCCACGGCAGCGCCGTCTTTGGCGAAGGCCAAGGCCACCGCCCGACCTACCCCCGCAGAGGCGCCTGATACCACTACCACCCTGATTGGTGTTTTTGTCATGCATGCTCCCCAGGTTGGGCGATTGGCGAAGGTTCGCGGCAACTGAAGCTGTGGATCATGATCAAGGTTCTTGCATCGGGGTTCCGTGCGCTTGGCCTCAGTCGGTCGGTTTACGACGTGTTGAAGATGTGTTGCGCGTTTAAAAAAATAACCGGGCACCTGGCCCGGTTATTTTTCGTCATTGTGATGTAAAAAATCAGTCGTCGTATTTGTCCATTAATTTTTTACATTCTTTGTGCTTGTCTTTGTAGCGGTCATGCCTGGCTTCTTTCCACTTCTCCAGCTGATCCATTTCTGCATCGGTCAGCACGGCATCGAGTTGTTCTTTCTTGCGATCTTTCAGCGCTTTTATTTCTTCGTGCGCACGATCTTTGATGTCTTCTTTCTGTTCTTTGTAATTGTCCATGATGGTTTTTACCTGATCGGCTTTTGCACCTTGCAGGTTCAATGCTTTAATCGCATCGTCATCTGCAAAGGCTGCCAGGGGCATTGCCATGGTTAAACCTGCTATTGCAATCATTTTCTTCATTTGCATGATGTATCTCCTTACATGGTCGTTTTACAGGGTTGGAACAGAGCCGGGCAATTAATGAAGCCATACATAACGTTTTGATCAATGGCCTTCACATAAAATGGCGCATTGATTGCACAAACAATGGCTACCTTTTTCTTGACCGGAACGCGGCGAGAAAGTTGTGTAGGTTGCCACACATAGCCTGTATTTTTTACGGGTAATAGCGTATTTGGCTGCCATAAAACGATTTGACCCGACACAGGGTCGGGTCAATAGTCGTAGCGGTGGAGGTTCACAAAAATTTATTGCCAGGGTTTGCCGCGCGTGCGTTCCACATAGGGCAATTTAATGTGCAGTGCGGCTTTGGCAACAATATGCGCACTGACCGGTGCCGTGATAAATAAAAATAGGGTCACCAGTAATTCATGCAGGCTGATGCCGTCGCCGCGCGTGCTGAAAAATACCACAGAGCCGATCAAGACGCCGCCGACACCGAGGGTGGTTGCTTTGGCCGGGCCGTGCAAGCGCATATAAAAATCCGGTAATCGAACCAGGCCGATGGAACCGATTAATGCAAAGCTGGCGCCGACCAGCAAGAACAAGGAAATGAGCAATTCAACAAGCGAAAAGTTAGCCACAGGTTTACCTCCACTATTCGATGATGTCACCGCGCAATAAATATTTTGACAAGGCGACGGTCCCCACAAAACCCATCACCGCAATCAATAACGCGGCTTCAAAATACAAGGCCGATTGTTGGTAAATACCGAACAGGATCAGCAGCGCGATGGCGTTCACGTACATGGTGTCCAGTGCAAGGATACGATCCGGTAACGATGGGCCGATGGCCAGCCGCCACAGGTTGAGCGCAATGGCGATACTGATCATCAACATGGCGACAGGAATGACGATCATGAGCATTCGAAGATCTCCTTCAGCGGTTGTTCATAGCGCTGTTTTAATTCGGCGATGGATGCATCGATATCATCGACATGCAGTACGTGAATCAGCAGCGCGCTGCGATCAACACTCAAATCTGCCGAGACGGTGCCGGGCGTCAATGAAATGGTGCTGGCCAGGACGGTGATGGTGAAATCTTCCTTGATGTCTAGCGGCAGGGTCATAAATGCCGGCTGTAATTTCTTGCTCGGGCCAAGGATACGCACGGCCAGAACACCGTTGGCGATGACGATGTCCCACAGGACCATCAATACAAAGCGCAGCGCCAGAAGCGGTTTATGCAGCGTGGTTGCCTCGGGCCAAAAAGCGTGCGTCAGGAAGGGAATCAGCCAGGCGAGTATCGCCCCCAGCACAATATGGCCTGCGCTGAATTCGTTCACCATCAACAGCCAGAGCACCCACATAAACAGGCTCAGGGCCGGGTGCGGCAGCCAACGGCGCGCGGTGCGCGGCAGAGGGGGCGATGAGGAGTTTTCGGTGGATTGGCTCATGGTCAATCTCCTTGCAGCGGACGGTGGTTGAGCACCGCATCAATGTAGTGACCGGGGTTCATCACCTGCTCGGCAATGCCCCGGGTGTACTCGATGGCGTAGTTACCCCAGATCATCAAGGCAAAGCTGAAACCCATCAAACCGAAGATCGCCAACAGCGACCAGATGTCGGCCTTGGGCGCTTCCTCCACCCGATTCTCCGTGCGCCAGAAGATGGTGCTGCCGCTGCGGCTGAGCGCCGTCAGCACAGCGAGGCTGGCAGCCAATACCGTGGCCCACAACCACACGGCCTGGATACCGCTGGCTGCCTGGAGTATCAACGCCTTACCGATAAAGCCGCTGAGTGGTGGCATACCGATAACGCTCACCGCGCCGGCAAAGAACAGGCTGCCTAACAGGATCGGCTGACGCAGCATGGGACCGGCAATGATCTGGTCCGCCGTGACCCCGCGCTGCCGCACAATCAGGTCAGCCAGCAGGAACAGTGCACCGGCAATCCAGGTGGAATGCAGCAGGTAAAAGAGCGTTGCACCCAGGGCAACTTCGCTGTTGATGGCCACCCCGGCAAGCAGCGTACCGACGGAAATAATCACCAGGTAAGCAATCTGCATCCGCAGCTCCTGGGCGGCCAGGGCGCCGATAAAACCCAGCACCAGCGTGGTGATCGCCAGCGGCCAGAGCCAGGGCAGGGCGAGGTTGGCCAGCAGGCCGGCTTCGTCGCCGAAGATCAAGGTATACACCCGGATGATGGTGTAAACCCCCACCTTGGTCATGATGGCAAACAGGGCTGCGATGGGCGCGCTGGCGGAGGCATAGGCGCGCGGCAGCCAGAAATACAAGGGGACCATCGCCGCCTTGAGCCCAAAGACCAGCAACAGCAGGATAGCGGCGGCGGCCACCAGAGGGGCATCGGCCGGATTCACCTGTGCCACCCGTTGCGCCATGTCCGCCATGTTGAGTGTGCCGGTCAAGCCGTACAGGATGGCGACCGCAATCAGGAACAGCGCCGATCCCGCCAGGTTAAGCACGACGTAATGCAACCCCGCCTTGGCTCGCGCAGCGCCATTGTCCTGTAACAGCAGGGAGTAGGAGGCCAGCAGCAATACCTCGAAGAACACAAACAGGTTAAAGATATCGCCGGTCAGGAAGGCGCCGTTGACGCCCATTAACAGAAAGTGCGCCAGGCTGTGGAATGACTGGCCACCCTGGGGTGCCTCTTCAGCGGTGGTGTAGAGCAGGCTGAAAAACGCCAGGGTACTGGTCAGTACCAGCAGGAGTGCGCTCAAGCGATCCAGCACCAGTACGATACCGAAGGGCGGCGCCCAGTTGCCCAGGGCATACACCACCAGCTCGCCGGTGTTGGCGGTAAACAGCAATTGAAGGGTGACCAAGGTCAGCAAGGCTGTGCTGATCAGGCTCAGGATATGCCCGAGCATCCGGCGGCTCTCCGGTACCAGCAGGAGCAACAATCCCGTCAGTAACGGCAGCAGGATAGGGAGGATAATCAGGTGGCTCATTGCGCGTCATCCTCGGCCGTCGGGCGGCCATCCACATGGTCATTACCCAGCTCAGCGCGGGCACGCAGGGCCAATACCAGCAAAAACGCCGTCATGGCAAAGCTGATAACGATCGCGGTGAGCACCAGGGCCTGGGGCAGGGGGTCGGTGTAGCGATCACCGGCACCGATCACGGCGGGGGCGCCGCTGTGCAGACGACCCATGACGAAGATAAACAGATTGACGGCGTAAGACAGCAAGGTCAGCCCGATGATGACCGGAAAGGTACGGCCGCGCAGCATGAGGTAGACGCCGCAACCGGTCAGCACCGCAATAATGATAGAAATCAAGGCTTCCATGGGGATTCCTCCTGTGTGGTCTCGGCGGGTGTGTCATAGCTGGTCTGGGCCAGCTTGCCCAGGTTGGACAGGATGACCAGGGTCGCGCCTACGACGGTGATATACACGCCGGTGTCAAACACCATGGCAGATGCCAGCTCGAATTCACCGACAATGGGCCAGTGGACATGGGTAAAGGTGGAGGTGAGGAAGGGATAACCGAACACCCAACTGGCCAGGCCGGTCGCGGTTGCGATTAGGACACCGCCGGCAGCGACACTGCGGTAGGGCCAGTCAAGCCGCTGCTGTACCCAGTCGGTACCACTGGCGACGTATTGCAGGATCAGCGCCACGCTGGTAATCAGGCCCGCGATAAAACCACCGCCCGGCAGGTTGTGACCGCGCAGGAAAATATAGAAAGACACCATCAGCGCCAGGGGCAACAGAATGCGCGCCAGCACCATCAGGATGGGCGGGTAAGGATCTTTCGACCAGACCCGGCCGGTACCGTCGGCATTGGGCACCGGCAGGCGCAGCCGGCGCAGCATGGCGAAGATGCCCACTGCCGCAATAGCCAACACGGTAATTTCTCCCAAGGTATCAAAGCCCCGGAAATCCACCAGGATCACGTTGACCACATTGGTCCCGCCCCCACCGCTGACGCTGTTGGCCAGGTAATAGTCGGCGATGGAGTCGTAAGGACGGGTGAGCACCGCCCAGGTCAGCAAGCCCATACCGATACCGGCGGCACTGGCGAGCAAAATGTCGCGACTGATACGCAGCCGGCTGGATTCGCTCGGGCTGACCTGGGGCAGGAAGTAAAGCGACAACATCATGAGTACGATGGTGACCACCTCGACAGAGAGTTGCGTCAACGCCAGATCCGGTGCCGAGAAGCGGACGAAGATAAGCGCCACAATCAAGCCCACCACGCTCAACAGCAGGAGTGCGGCGAAGCGATTGTGATGGATGATCACTGTACCCAGCGCACCTACAATAAGCACCAGGGTGGCCAGTACACTGACGCCGTCGATGGGCGTGGTGGCCACGCCGCCGGTGAAACTTGCCAATGGCCATAACTCAAGCCCGGCAGCCACTATCGCCATGCCCACAAACAACACCAGATAACGTTGCAGGGAACCCGTCTCCAGCCGTTTGGTGATCGACTGTGCCAGACGGACACTGCGCTGGACCCGGGCCTCAAAGACAATTTTTTCGTCGCGCCGGTATTGCCGTTCATAAAAAGCGAAGAAGCCTTTACGTTGGTAGTACAGGAGCAAACCGCCCGCGAGGGCGATAAAGCTCATCACCAGCGGCAGGTTGAAACCATGCCAGATGGCGATCTTGTAACTGGGCATCTCCGTGCCGATCACCGCCAGGCTGGCGGCATCAAGGAAGGGCGCCACTGTGAAGTTGGGCAGGGTGCCCACGAGCACGCACAAGACCACCAGAATCGCCATGGGCACGATCATATAAGGCGGTGCTTCATGAGGCGGGTATTTAGGCAGGTCGATGGGTTCGCCGTTAAAGAACACATCGTGGATAAACCGGTAGGAATAGGCCACCGCGAAGATACCCGCGAGTGTTGCCAGCAGCGGCACCAGCCAGGCGTAATGCCCCAGTGCTTCCAGGTGCAGGGTCTCGGCAAAGAACATCTCTTTGCTTAAAAAGCCGTTGAGCAGGGGCACACCCGCCATGGCCGAGGCGGCCACCATGGCGACCGTCGCCGTCACCGGCATATAGCGCCACATCCCGTTGATGCGCCGCATATCCCGCGTGCCGGTCTCGTGGTCGATGATCCCCGCCGCCATAAACAGCGAGGCCTTGAAGGTGGCGTGGTTGATAATATGGAAGATCCCGGCAATCGCGCCCAATTGGCTGTTTAACCCGAACAGCATGGTAATCAGCCCCAGGTGACTGATGGTGGAAAAGGCCAGCAGCCCTTTCAGATCGTGTTTGAACAGCGCGGTGTAGGCGGCAAATACCAGGGTGGTCAGGCCGGTGCCGGTCACGATGTAGAACCATAAATCGGTACCCGCCAACGCCGGATACATCCGTGCCAGCAAGAACACCCCGGCTTTCACCATGGTGGCCGAGTGCAGGTAAGCGGAGACGGGGGTGGGAGCCGACATTGCATGGGGCAGCCAGAAGTGGAACGGAAACTGGGCCGACTTGGTGAAGGCGCCCAGCAACACCAGGATCAGCACCACCGGGTACAGACTGTGCGCGCGGATCTCGTCTCCGGAAGCCAGGATCACACTCAAGCTGAAGCTGCCGACGATATCACCCAACAACAAAGCGCCCGCCAGCAGCGCCAGGCCTCCGGCACCGGTGATCATCAGTGCCATACGTGCACCCTTGCGCGCTTCGGATTTGATCGACCAGTAGCTGATCAGCAGGAAAGAGCTGAGGCTGGTCAATTCCCAGAACACAATCATCAACAGGATATTGTCGGACATGACGATGCCCAGCATCGCCATCATGAAGATCTGCAAGAGCCCGTAAAGTTTGCCGAGCGAATCTTTTTCGGCCAGGTAATAACGCGCGTAAAGAATAACCAGCAAGCCGATGCCGGTAATTAATAATCCGAACATCATGCTCAGGCCATCAAGCCGCAGGCTCAGGTTCATCCCCAGCAGCGGCAACCACTCCTGGTGAAAAAACAGCACATCGCCAGCAAAGATAACCGGGAGGTGATAGATCAATAAGCCAATGGAAATGAGCGGTGCAACCGCCGCTGAAAAAGCGCACACCGTGCGCCCGTAGCGTTCACACCACAAGGGCATACACGCGCCCAATAACGGTAAAAAAATAACGAGCAGTAATGTCATGGAGACAACACTCCTGGTAGCAAGACACAGCCAGTCAGCGTGAGCGCTGACAATAATTATTGCAATATGGCAGACGTGCCAACCAGCGGTGGGTCAGTGAAGAAGGGGCGACGCTTTGCCCGGAAACAGCGCGCGCGCAACGTGAAGATAATATGCAGGAGTGACATTTCGCGTCCTGTTAGGGTTGTGAGTGGATAATAAATGCAACACCCAGCCAACATAAAGCCCGACAGTTATACCGCGAGACGTAGGGCAACGCCAGTATTTCTTAACACCCGGTGTGGTAGCCAACTGAGTTAAACGTCGTGCCAAACCACGCTCCGGTGGATAAGCGTCCGGGTTAACTTTTGTAAGGAAAAATAAACAGGCGGGATGGAACAGCTTTCATTGCGAAAGCTGTTTCAGGTGTAACCGTTCGCACATAAAAAGTGTCAATGTTTGACGATGGCGATCTGGATGCTGCCCACACGGAAACCCCATTTGCGCAGGATGGAATGATTAATCACGGTGTTTTCATCGACTCGCCACATCCAGTCTTCTACATCGAGGTTGATCTTTTTATCGCGGTAATCAATCTCCAGCACGTAGTCAACCTGCATGGCATTGCCGCTGATTTGTGCTTTGCCTGCGCCGATCACATCACCGGCGGTAGCCTGGTAAGTGTTTGGGCCTGTGGGTGTCAAGGTCCAGGTTCGAAATTGCACTTCGCCGTCATTAAAGACGAAACGCTCTGCCAGTGTGCCGACATTGTTGTTCCAGGATGCATCAATCGTTGCGGTGAAATAACGGGTAACCTCGCCGCGCCGATTCTTCAAAACGCCGTGGGCGGTTAAATGGCCGTTGAAAAATTCCTGTGGGGCAAAGGCGGGGGTGTTGTCAGCGTATTGACGCACGTCCGTTGCAGAACATGCGCCGAGGGTGGTAGCGAAATACAGCAGCAGGATTTTTTGCCAATGTTTAAACGGAGCCAAACTGATCATGTATCACCTCTTACATGAAGATCGGTAACGGCTCCCTAAAACAAATCGGTAAAGATGAATCCCAGGGCAATGACCTGTGAATGGTCGTTGTAATCAATCAGCGATTGGCCGTAACCATTAAAGTATTTAACGTAACCGCGAATGGTTTGGGAACGTTGCGACACCGGAAAGCTCCAGCCCAATTCCACCGCACCTTTGTTCTCGCTGCGTAAGTTATTGCGCAACATGACATTAAAGATGTTCTGTTTACGTTTGTAGGCACCGTTTAGTTCAAAGTTACCCATAAATTTTTCGATATCCGGATTGTCATCACCGCGCGGGTCGCCCGGATAATCTTCCTCATCTTCCGGCAGGCGATACCAGGGCGTAAAGGCGAAGACATAATTGCCTCTTTCGAAAACCGTATTGAACATCACCCGATTCCAGCTGCGCGACAATTCGCCACTCTGACCGTTCGACTGGTGGTTGATGATGCCTTCGTTCAACACATTGCGGAAACCGAAGATTTCCCAGTCGTTGGTAAAACTCAGGATCAGCTCCGGCTGATGGTTGGTGTCACGAAAGGGGGCCGAGATATCGCGGTTGTAGACTTGCCAGAACGCCTGATTGGTATACCCAAGGAACAAGTGTCCGTTGTCATCAAAAATGCCTTCCCGCAACAGAATCTTGATGCTCAGCTGGAACTCGGCTTCGGTATGCCGCAAGTTCTGCAATTGGTTATCCGCGGCAATATAGGGCTCGTTGTTGGGATCATCCTTGTAGCTGGCGAGCATGATGTAGTTGCGCCGATGCGGGGTAAGAGTGAACCGGTTGGCCCGGTTCAAGGCTTCGATGGTCATGCGCTCATTCAGCGCGCGCCGCTCGTTCTTGGGTTTTTCCGAGATCGTTTGAGTTTCCAGCTCGTCAGATTGTGACAGCACTTTTTTTTCCAGCAGGATGATGCATGCGGCTTTTAGTTCTTCTACCGACATATCGTCTGCCGCGCCGGTCACGCTGGAGCGGAGGCATGCATTCAGGTCCGGGGCAGGGATGGTAATGTCTGTTGCAGAGGTTTGGGCTTGGGTACATACGGCGGACAATAGGAGCCCGCTCGCCAACAACAACCGGTTTGCCATGGATACCACCTGAGAATTAAAGAGTTTGCGGGTATTGTAGGTATTGTGCCTGTTTAGGCAAGCACTCATTTTCAGGGTGCCAGCGCGGTCGGGTTGTTTTGATCGGGCCAGGTTTTTAAGCGGATTGCAACCAGGTTTCGATATCTTCCTCGTGCCAGCGTGTAATCAACTGGATACCGTCTTCAATTACATGCAGGTAGACATCGATAATATCGGTGGCAACGCTGAACAAGCGATTGCTGTCGGTAGTAATTTTTCCGCCGTGCAGCACATCGGTTTCGACCATGGTGAGCAGGAACATCAGCTTTATTTCGTAACTTTTCAGTTGTCCCAGAAGGCCGATGTCACCCTCCAGTATGCCTTCCAGACGCTTGGCCTGATGCCGTAGTTTTTCATTATTGACTCGCGTGCATTGAATCACATAACGCAATTTCCCATCGTGGTGACTGTCGCAATGACCGATAGCGGCTGCATAGGTTGCCAGCGCGCGAATGCGACCTATCTGTTCAACCACCGACGGCATCAGGCGAGTGGAAAAGTGCAGGACTTCCAGGTGACGAAACCGGTTGGGATAGTTGGTGCCATCAACATTCACCAGCGGGACATCGGCATGATTATTCACCAGGGCCGACACCGGTTGCTCCAGTTGTTTGGCCAGGGTCGCGAGCATCCCCAACAATTGCTCTATCAGGTGACAGTGGAGTTCATAATTGTCGATCACCGAGTCCTGCTGCCAATCGCGACTGATGGTTACCCAGGCGCTGTGCAAATTTTCCTGGTCCCGCTCGGACAACAACGGGTTGGTGTGGGCCGCAAAGGTTTGCAACGACATAAGCCGGCGCTCCAGCTGCAGTTGCAAGCGATCAAATTCTTCGCGGAACAGTGTGTTACCACCCAATAGCGCCATGCTCATGCCGCGATGCCGTTGAACCGCCTTGATCATTTGTATAAGTTGTTTGATCAGGTTGAGCGCGTCCTGGCGTTGGCGGTAGAGTTCACAGAACTGCGCGAACATCCCGGTGTCCGTGCTGGCAGATGGTGCAGAAAACAAACTCTTGTGTGCAATCATGGTGCTCTTGAGTCACTTGTGCCGATGATGAAGAAACAAACGCGCCGGGTAAGGGCTCAGCGGTGGTGCATTAGCGAAAATGTGAGCAACAGCTATGCCAGTTAGCTACTACCGAGTGAGTTAACCGGGTGGAGCCGGACCGGTGCCTGAGGTGGCTTTGTCTCGATTATAACCGCCTCTATGGTTGACTATCGATGCCGTGTGTCTATCCATACGCAGACGCCATACACAAACGCCATAAGCGAGCGGCGTGTGACATTTTTATCTAACGAAGGAAATCCTGTTATGAAATTACTAGCCATCAGTGGAAGCCTACGCAAAGGTTCTCTCAACACGCACTTGATACAAGCTGCAATCCAGGCCCTGCCAGACGGCGTAACTGCCGACCTTGTCTCGATTGCCGATATCCCCGTGTACAACGAAGACCTGGACGGCGAGGATAAGCCGGATGCCGTTGTTCGCTTGAAAGAAGCGGTGGCGGCGGCAGACGCGTTATTGATTGCGACCCCCGAATACAACTACGCGCTGCCGGGTGGATTGAAGAACACCCTGGACTGGTTGTCGCGCCCGGCGTTTAAATCCGTGTTGGCCCATAAACCGGCAGCCATCATGAGTGCCTCCAAAGGGCCTACCGGCGGAGCCCGCGCCCAGGGGCAACTAAAGCTGGTATTGGCCGCTGTGTTGGCGGAAGCCTATCCGGCACCGGAATTCATAGTGCCCCAGGCTCAGCAATCCTTCACCGAAGACGGGGTATTAACTGACGATAACGTTAAAATCCGGCTGCAACGCTTTGTGAATGATTACATCGCCTGGGTGGAGGCGCGTTTTAGCCGCTAGTTATTTCACTGGATGTGGATTTCAGGATGTCCGCAGGCATCACGCGGCGGACATCACCTTGCGTTTTACCAGGCGCCTTTTTTACACGGCTCTTTTTGGGCCTTTATCTTCAATTAAACCTTTCTCGACAATGCCGTTCTCCAAACACTGTTCCGTTAAATAGTGTTAGGTCGCTACAAAATTCCTGACTTGTATACTAGAGTTCAAAAACAATAACGAGGACTCACTCTATGACTATCTCCCGCCGTAAATTGCTGGCATCTACCGCCTTGCTAGGCACCTTGGCCCAACTGAAACACGCAGCCTTCGCAAAAGCGGTTGCGGATACCGGGCTAAAAGACCACTACCAAAAAGACTTTCTTATCGGCACCGCTGTCAGTTCTGCTTCCCTGGCTGAAAATGACAACAAGATGCTCGGTCTGATCGCGCGCGAATTTAATTCCATCACTGCCGAAAACGCGATGAAATGGGGGCCGATTCGTCCAACCCTTGATAATTGGCAGTGGGAGTTGGCCGACAAATTTGTTGACTTCGGCACGCGCAACAAGATGCACATTGTCGGTCACACACTGGTGTGGCACAGCCAGGTACCGGATAGCGTCTTTGTCGATGAAAAAGGCAAACCCCTCAATAAAAAAGCGCTGCTCAAGGTGATGGAGGAGCATGTCACCACCTTGATGGAGCGCTACAAAGGTCGCATCCCGGCTTGGGATGTTGTCAATGAAGCGATTGAGGATGATGGACAGTGGCGCCAGAGCCCCTGGTATAAAGCCACCGGCACAGACTACATTGCGCGCGCTTTCCAACTGGCCCACGAGATCGATCCTAAAGCACATTTGATGTACAACGACTACAACATGGCCATGCCGGGCAAACGCGCCGGGGTGGTTGCCATGTTGAAAGAGTTCAAGAAAAAAGGCGTGCCCATTCACGGCGTGGGTCTGCAGGGCCACGTGGGTATGGGGCATCCTGAGCTGGCAGAGTTGGAGGCGAGCATCGTCGCTTACGCGGAGCAGGGTGCGCGCGTGCATATCACCGAGCTGGATGTTGATGTCTTGCCAAGTGTATGGGGCATTACCGGCGCGGACGTCGCCACCCGCTTCCAATACCGCCCGGAGATCGATCCTTACATCAATGGCCTGACCGCCGAAGCTGAAGAGGCGCTGAGCGAAAGATATGTGGCGCTGTTCAAGATCTTCCTCAAGCACCGCGACAAGATTGACCGGGTGACCTTATGGGGCGTGAGCGATAACCTCAGTTGGCTCAATGATTTTCCGGTGCCGGGGCGGACCAACTACCCGCTGTTGTTTGATCGCGAGCTGAAACCTAAAGCGGCTTACTTTCGATTGCTGGACCTTAAGCGTTAACCACAAGCGTTAACGAAAACGCCTTGCCTGCGCAGGAACATCTGCGCAGGCGTCAAGCCCCTTCGCTATCCCTGCACAATTGTCTTTTAACTATCAAATACCCCGCTCCGATAAATCCTCTCTCGGCTACATTAAGTGTTGTTAATTGTTGTTAAACCACAGGTAATAAACATTGCACAGGTGAAAAAATTCGCCTATGATTACGCAAATAGTCATATATACCATAATAATGCGTATAGTCAGAATTTTGGCTATGCCATAAAAATATAAAAAAAGAGGTCTTTTTATGTGGAGCAGGTGCCTGACCCTGGCCACACCGGCTAAATCCCGCAGTTGCTGGCTGCGACCCCTATGCTTGATAGTTTGGGCTTTGGTGTGGGCGATGTCCGCCAGTGCGGCTCCGACAGATCAAGGTATGCACATCTGGTTTGATCAACCCGCCAGTGATTGGGAGCGCGAAGGCCTGCCGATTGGTAACGGTGCTATGGGCGCGGTTATCCAGGGCGGTGTTGCGCTCGACCAGATCCAGTTCAATGAAAAAACCCTCTGGACCGGCGGCCCCGGCTCAACTCAGGGTTATGACTTCGGACTGCCCAAGGAACCGCGCCTGGAGGCTTTGGCCAAGGTACGCAAAACCCTGGAAGCGCAAGGCCGGATGAAACCGGAGGCCGTTGCGCAGCAACTGGGCAATAAAATTACCGGCTATGGCGACTACCAAACCTTTGGTGATTTGCTGCTGGAATTTCCCTCGCTTGATGGCGTGAGCCACTATCGACGCGAACTGGATTTGGAGAATGCAGTTGCGCGGGTGACTTATTCCCATGAGGGCGTGAATTATTCCCGTGAATATTTTGCGAGTTACCCTGACAAGGTCATCGTGGTACGTGTGACGGCGGATCAGCCGGGTAAAATCCATTTCAACGCGCGTTTCCAAACACCGGACAATCGCACACAAAAATCCACAGCGCGCGACGGGCGCATTACCCTGGCGGGCCATTTGAAAGACAACCGCCTCGCCTTTGAGGCGCAGGTTCACGTGATTAACGAGGGCGGTCGTCTATCCAGTCGTAAAGAGGGAAGCGTAACGGTAAGCGGTGCCGATGCGGCAACCCTGATTCTTCACGCCGGTACAGATTACGCGTTGGACTATCCGCATTACCGTAGCGACAATCCCCAAGCACGCGTCAGCCGGCGTGTAACGCAAGCCAGCAAAAAAACCTACCAACAGTTATTGAACGACCACCAGGCAGACTATCGCGCACTGTTTGGCCGCGTTTCATTGGACATTGGGCAAGCCATTCCCGATAAACCCACGCCGCAACTGCTGGCGAAGTATCGCAAAGGTGATCACGCCGCTGATCGAGCGCTTGAAGCGATGTATTTTCAGTTCGGTCGGTATTTGTTAATTGCTTCATCGCGCGCCGGCTCATTGCCAGCAAATTTGCAAGGTGTATGGAATCACTCAACCACGCCGCCATGGAATGCGGATTATCATGTGAATATTAATTTGCAGATGAATTATTGGCCGGCGGAAGTCACCAACCTCAGTGAAACCACCGGTCCCTTGTTTGATTTTGTCGACGCATTGGTTGAACCCGGTCGCGTCTCCGCCAAAAAACTGTTGGGCGCGAATGGCTGGACGCTCTTTCTGAATACCAATATCTGGGGTTTCACCGGCGTCATTGAATGGCCCACCGCCTTCTGGCAGCCGGAAGCCGGCGCCTGGCTGGCGCAACATTACTACGAACATTATCTGTTTCATGGTGACGAAAAATTTTTGCGTGACCGTGCTTATCCGGTGATGAAAGGTGCCGCGCAATTCTGGCTGGATGCCCTGGTAAAAGACCCGCGTGACGGCTTGCTGGTGGTCTCTCCCAGTTATTCGCCAGAGCAAGGTGATTTCACCGTGGCGGCGGCGATGTCCCAACAAATTGTGTTTGATTTGCTGACCAATGTGCACGCGGCAGCGGAACAACTGGGTGACACTCAATTTCAACAGCAGGTCGGCAAAACCCTGCTGCAACTGGATAAAGGAATTCGTATCGGTTCATGGGGGCAATTGCAGGAATGGAAACTGGACCTAGATGACCCGAAGAACGACCATCGTCACGTCTCACATTTATTTGCCTTGCATCCCGGTCATCAGATCAACAACAGTGACAATCAAACGTTATTGGCTGCAGCGCGCACCTCGTTAAATGCCCGTGGCGATGGTGGAACCGGTTGGGCGCAAGCCTGGAAAGTGAATTTGTGGGCACGTTTACTTGATGGCGATCGCGCCCATAAATTGCTGGGCGATCAGTTGACCGCAAGCACCTTGCCCAATCTCTGGGACAACCATCCCCCCTTTCAAATCGACGGCAATTTTGGCGCAACAGCGGGCATGGCGGAGATGTTGTTGCAAAGCCAGAATCGCGAGATTCAGTTATTACCCGCCTTGCCCAAAGCCTGGCCAACTGGCTCGGTAACCGGCTTGCGCGCGCGCGGTGACGTGACACTTGCGATGGAGTGGAACCATCACCAACTGGAACGCGCAACCATTAAAGCCGGCAAGGCAAGAACGCTTTATTTGCGTACACCACTGTTCAACAAAACATTTCAGTTGACCAGGCTCTCTGACGGAGCTGCCATCACCACCCAGGGCGATGGCGACACCAGGCACTTTGCTGCGCAGGCAGGAGAAACCTATGTCTTATCCAAAGCCTTCGCAGAATAAAACCATAACAACCGGGACAGTAGATAAAAATTAAACGGCTTTAGTTTTCGGAAAATAGTGATAACAGGTAGCGAAACGTCGTATCGAACATACTGGTTTTTTAACGTCGTAAGGAAATAGCCATAACCATGGCAAAACAATAATAGATGTTCGGGGTGGTTTAACCTTCATTTGGAGAAAATTCATGATAATTAAAAATAAAGATCAATTTTTAAAGAAAAAATTACCACTGCATATCAAGCTGGCCTCCGGCCTCTCGCTGTTAGGTGCGATGAGCGCAGTCGCACCAGCGATGGCTCAGGATGTTGGTGGTAGTGATATTGAAGAGATTGTTGTATCGGGGCAGCGGGGGAGTGTTCAATCTGCGCAACTGATTAAACAGAACTCTGAACAAATCGTTGACTCGATCGTGTCGGACGATATTGGTAAATTACCGGATCGCAGCATCACCGAAGCTATCCAGCGTATTCCCGGTGTAACCATCGAACGCTTTATTTCCATCGGCGATCCAGAACACTTTTCTGCAGAGGGAAGTGGTGTTGCTATTCGCGGTATGAAACACGTTCGCAGTGAGCTGAACGGAAGAGACAGTTTCTCTGCCAGTGGCGGTCGTAGCTTATCATTTGAAGATGTTCCGGCAGAGTTGATGGCCGGGGTAGATGTATATAAAAACCCGTCAGCCGATATGATCGAAGGTGGTTTGGGTGGTACGGTAAACCTGCGTACCAAGATGCCATTTGACAGCGACGGCCAACACCTGGCTGTGTCCGCCAGTGCAAACTATGGCGATTTCGCTGAAGAAACCAGGCCATCTTTTTCTGCACTCTACAGCAACCGCTGGGACACAAATGCCGGTGAGTTTGGTTTACTTCTGGATGTGGCCTCTTCAGAAATTGCCACGCGCACCGACGGTATTTTCGTGCGTCCGTTCTTTGCGCGCACAGACATAGTTGAAGGCGAGACAACCTGGGTTCCAAAGGGTGCTGACTGGCGGACGATGAACTTCGAGCGTGAACGCCTGGGGACTTATGGTGCTTTGCAATGGCGACCCAACGACGAAACGGAAGTTTACTTTACGGTGTTCCGCAGTGAATACGATATGAACTGGGATGAGGATGCCATCTTTGTTCAGAATGATCCCTGGGCTACCAATTTCTCTGATGATTCTGTTTTTGATGAGAATGGTGTTTTTGTTAGCGGTAGATTAACCAACGCCGCTCCACCAGATTGGGCACCGCAAGTGCCGGGTATTCCATTCGGTGCAGATATTCGCTTATCAACCAGAACGTCAATCACTACCGATTATTCTACCGGTATTAAATGGCTTCCCAGTGACAGCTGGGAGTTCAGCACCGACTTTCAATACACCGATTCATCTACGGAATCGCTTGATAGCACCGTCGCTACCGGCATCAATTTGAATTACATTGATGTTGATTTGTCTGGCGGCTTGCCTTCCATCCGTACTGATGCGGATTACCTGGCAGACCCCACAAATTATTACTGGGGCTTTGCAATGCCTCATATCGAGGATAGCAGTGCGGATCAATTCGCATGGCGTGCAGACGCGCAATATAACTTCGAAAGTTCAGTGGTTAAATCGGTAAAATTTGGTGTGAGGATCACGGATCGGAAAGCTGAAAACATCAATACCGGTTACCACTGGCAAGGTATTTATCAAACCTGGATGACAACCGCCTGGGGCGGTGCACTCAATGTTGATGAGTTGGGTATGCCCTACATGCAAGACGGCTCCCAGATGCGTTTTAATACCTTCTCAAACTTCTTCCGCGGTGATGCGGATCTAGAAGGTGTAGTTTGGGCGCCCAGTTTGGAAATTGCCAAAGGCTACCCGGAAAGTTTCGTACAGCTCTACGAGGAGGCCGGCGCTTATGCGGACTCTTTAGGTCACACTGCAACAGATGGCACGCCGTTTTCTGAGTTTTATCCTTACACTCTGCGCGATAAAAATGATCCTGAATGGCTGAATGTCCAGGAAGAAAAAACCTACGCAGCTTATGCGTTATTGCGTTTTGGTTTTGAAGACTGGTCGCTTCCGTTAGATGGTAATCTGGGATTGCGTGTTGTTCAGACGGATGCCGTTTCAGAGGGTAATCTTGTATATCCTAATACGGTGCCACAGGCTCCTTATGGCAACGGTCAATCGGAAACCATACAGGTTGGCAACAAATATACTGATGTGTTGCCGAGCCTGAACCTGCGGTTACAAATTACCGATACGCTGATTGCACGTCTGGCACTATCACAGGCTGTTGCGCGGCCTGACTTTAGCCAGATGCAAGCTTACCGCGTGCTAAATGCCGATCTTGATTCCACTTCAGGTGAATGGGATTTGACGGCCAGCTCCTGGAATAATCCTAATCTTCGTCCGTTGGAAGCTGACCAGGCTGACTTGTCGTTTGAGTGGTACTTCAATGATGCCGGTGGAATGGCTCACCTCAACTTCTTCCACAAATCTATCGACGGCATTATCCGTAACCAGACAGTAGTGGAGCAGTATCCAGACCTGAACGGCACAATGCAAGATTATGACGTTACCCAGCCCGTCAATGCAGGTAGTGCAGATATCAACGGATTTGAAATTGGATACAGTCAATTTTTCGATCAGTTACCCTCGCCGCTGGATGGTTTAGGTTTGCAACTCAACTACACCTTTATCGACAGTTCTACGGATATCCCACTGTCTGACGATCCTGATAATCCTGGTCAAACCATCGCGCCTCGAGATACGGATGGCCGTGACTATGTCGGTGAGCTGCCTTATGAAGGACTTTCAGAGCACGCATACAACATTGTTGGTATGTATGAAAAAGGTCCGTTGTCGATTCGTCTGGCTTGGAGTTGGCGCGACGAGTATCTGATGTCAATCGGACCAAATGGATTTAACGGGACCGACGGCGGGATAGGTTCTAACCAAAGCGCAAGTTGGAGACTACCCGTATACAGTGATGACAGCGGTCAGCTCGATGGTTCGATTTTCTACAAGCTCAATGACAATCTGCAGATTGGTTTAGAAATGAATAACCTGACCAATGAAGAAACCCGTACCATCATGAAACAAAACCCTGATGGCGCTGGCGATCATTACGCGTCTTACTTCGTCAACGACACCCGCTATGCCCTGACACTGCGCGCTAATTTTTAATTAGTGTGTTTCAGTTACCTTGCACCGACGGCGGCGGTGCAAGGGCCTTGTTGAGTGTCGTATCAGGCGTAGCCTGAATGCTCAATAGAATGCTGCTTAACGATGTGGGTTAAGTGGTGTTCGTAAGGTTGAGTTGTACCACCGCTAAACTATGCCGAGTTGGAGCTCTTGCGCGTCCACAGACTTTTTGCGAAGTGTGTGGGCGCATTTTTATTGATCGGCAGTTGTGATAATTCGGAGAACATTATGTCTACCCGTCGTATGGCTGATGCAGGCTATGGTCTGTTTTTGCGTTACCTTTTTTCCTGCTTATCGCTACTTGCGTTGACTGTTTTGCCAACACAGGCTGCGGAAATTCCCTCGTTGGTTACCCAGAACGGTCGCCATGCGCTGATGGTGGATGGTGAACCCTATTTGATCCTCGGCGCACAAACCAATAATTCGGCGAATTATCCTGCGGCTCTGAAAGATGTCTGGCCCACGCTGGAAAAAATGCACGCGAACACCTTGAGTATTCCTGTGGCCTGGGAGCAGATTGAGCCCGAAGAAGGAAAATTTGATTTCTCGTTTGTAGATTATCTGGTTAAAGAATCCCGTAAGCGCGGTTTACGTCTAAATTTATTGTGGTTTGCCACCTGGAAAAATAACGCGCCGCATTACGCACCGGCATGGGTGAAGCTGGACAATAAGCGATTCCCGCGCGTGGTAAAACAGGATGGCGATACGCTGAACTCTTTATCGCCACATTTCAGAACGACTCTGGAAGCCGATAAAAAAGCCTTTGTGGCTCTGATGACCTATTTAAAGAATATTGATAAGCAACACACCGTCATTCTTGTACAAGTAGAAAACGAAGTCGGAACCTACGGCTCGGTAAGGGACTTTTCA
Organism: Cellvibrio sp.; assembly: GCA_035490615.1. Taxonomy (GTDB): domain Bacteria; phylum Pseudomonadota; class Gammaproteobacteria; order Pseudomonadales; family Cellvibrionaceae; genus Cellvibrio. The sequence continues at coordinate 7,326 of DATJLH010000037.1, read as the reverse complement.
CCCACTGCACAAAAACTATTTAATTCGCCCGTGCCGGAAACGCTGGTCAAAAAACTCGGTGTTAAATCAGGCACCTGGGCGCAGGTGTTCGGCAAAGATGCGGACGAATTTTTTCACGCCTACCACATTGCGATTTATGTCGATGAAATTGCCGCTGCCGGTAAAGCCGTAAAACCCCTGCCGATGAATGTGAATGTGGCCTTGCGCAATCCCTTCAACCCCGGATTGCCGGGCCAGTATTCCAGCGGGGGTCCAACGGATAATGTGATTGATATCTGGAAAGCGGCGGCGCCCCATATTGATATGCTCTCCCCGGATATTTATTTCCGCGATTACAAAGCGGTCGACAAGGTGCTGGAACTTTATTCGCGGCCAGACAATGCGCTGTTTGTTGCCGAGATCGGCAACGATCAACCCTTCGCCCGTTATTTCTTTTCTACCCTGGGTTACCAAGGCATTGGCTTCGCCCCCTTCGGTATGGATGACACGGATTATGTGAATTATCCACTGGGTACTAAAACGATGAATGATGAAGCCATCGAGCATTTCGCGCAGAACTATCGTCTGCTGGCGCCTATGGCGCGGGAATGGGCAAAAATGAGTTTTGAAGGCAAGGTGTGGGGTGTGGCAGAACCGGTCGACACTAACGCCACGAATGAAAAAATCTGGAATGCCGAAGCCACACCGGAAGAGCAAAAAGCGGAAGCGGCAAAAAATGCAGCGAATTATACCCAGTTACTGGACCTGGGCTTATGGGATGCAGAGGTAACCTACGGCCGGCATATGTTCTGGATTGATCCGCCAGTGGGCAACCAGCCTTCGTCCGGCGGCGTGTTGATTGCACAGCTCAGTGACAATGAATATCTTGTTACCGGCTATCGGGCGCGCGTCACCTTCAAGGGGTCAGCCGAGCTGCAGGGTAAAAAATATATGATCGACCGCGTAGAAGAAGGCCACTATAAAGATGGACAATGGGTGTTCGAGCGAGTGTGGAATGGCGATCAGACCGATTGGGGTTTGAATTTCACTTCGCGTATGCACCTATTGAAAGTGCGCATGGCAACCTATGAAACGCAGTAATCACTAATAAATAAAATTCGAGGAGAAAACGATGCTAACCACCGGGCATTTTATCAAGGGGTGCGTCATGGTACTGACGTCAATCGCCTTGTTACAAGCGTGTTCCAAACATGGCAATGAAACCCATCCGAACGCCTCAGCCAAAACCGAACAAGTGCAGTCACTGGCACAGGTGGAACGCGTGGCGGATGGCGTTATCCTGACGCTGCCGGACGGGCCAGCCAAAAAAGTACGTTTGCAGGTGATGGCGGACAATATTATCCGCGTGACGGCCGTGCCCGGTGAAAGTCTTGATGTGGTTCCGCCCAGTATTCAGGTCGTCGCCCAGCCCACCACTAATCTGCCATTTACCACGGATCAGCAAGGCAATAACCTGATCCTGAAAACCGATGCGATGACGGCAGAGGTGTCACTGAGTAACGGTGTAATTACTTTCCGTGATGCAGCAGGTAACCTTTTGCTGCAGGAAGAGAATCGCGGCACCTTTTCACCGGTGATTGGCGACCCGGATGGAGCGGATGCGGATTCCTTTGCGATTCGCCAGGAATTTAACCGCAACACCGACGAAGGTTTTTTTGGTTTGGGCCAACACCAGAACGGCCAGGTTAATTACGCCGGTGAAAATGTTGAGCTGACCACGTACAACCTGGTGATCTCGATTCCTTACGTTGTGTCATCGCGTAATTACGGCGTGCTGTGGGACAACAATTCGATTACCCGTTTCGGTAATCCGCACGAAGCCCAGCCCTTGAATGCTTCCTTGAAACTTTACGACGCCGAAGGCAAAGAGGGCGGCCTCACGGTGCGCTACTACGTCGGTGATGAATTAAAACTGACGCGCGTTGAAGCAGATTTTGACCATCAGTTCCTGCGCCAGGGTTCCAACCTGGAAAATCCGTTCCCTGCCGAAGTGGCCGATGCCTACAAAAATAATACGCTGCGTGTTGAACTCGAAGGCAGCATTGAAGCCGCGACCTCCGGCAAGCATCAGTTCAGAATGTACTCCTCCGGTTACGCCACCCTCGCTTTCGATGGCGAAACGGTACTGGAGCGTTGGCGCATGAACTGGAACCCCTGGTACCACGACCATTATATGAACATGAATGCCGGTGAGAAAAAAGCGATTCGTGTTGACTGGAAACCCGATGGTGGTTACTTCCATTTGCGTCACCTGGATGCGCAATCAGACGAGCAACAACATCAACTGTCATTGGCTTCGGAAACGGGCAAGGCCATTGATTATTATGTTGTGGTCGGTGACAACAAAGATGAGGTGATTGCGGGTTATCGCCACCTGACCGGTAAATCGGTCATGCTTCCGAAATGGGCTTACGGATTCTGGCAGAGTCGTGAGCGTTATAAATCTTCCGATGAAATTATCACCAACCTGAAAGAATATCGCGAGCGCAAAATTCCTATCGACAATATCGTGCTGGACTGGTCCTACTGGCCGGAAGACGCCTGGGGCAGCCATGACTTTGACAAGCAATTCTTCCCTGATCCGAAAAAGCTGGTAGATCAGGTGCACGACATGAATGCGCAGATCATGATCTCGGTGTGGCCCAAATTTTATCCCACCACGGAAAACTACAAAGAGTTAAACGCGAAAGGTTTTATGTTTAACCGCAACATCGAAGAGGAAAATCTGGACTGGATCGGCAAGGGTTACCTGAATGCGTTTTACGATCCTTTCACGCCGGAAGCCACCGCCATTTTCTGGCGGCAAATTAAAGACAAGATTAACGTTCACGGCTTTGACGCCTGGTGGCTCGATGCGGTTGAGCCAGACATCCATTCCAATTTGAGCTTCACCAAACGCAAGGAATTGATGACTCCCAATGCCTTAGGCAACGGTGCGGAAGTGTTTAACGCTTACGCGGTGCCCCATGCGGAAGGTGTTTATCACGGTGAACGAAATACCGATGGTGATAAGCGCTCTTTTATCCTGACGCGTTCCGGCTTCGGTGGTATCCAGCGCACCGGCGCTGCCATCTGGAGTGGTGATATCGTGTCGCGCTGGAGTGATATGAAGGATCAAATTGCGGCGGGTATTGGCGTGAACCTGGCCGGTGTAACCAACTGGACCTTTGATATCGGCGGCTTTACACCGGAGAACCGTTTCCGTGGTTCAAAGAAAGGTTTTGTAGGCTCATGGAAAGATCTTGATAAAGAACAGGTCGAAGAATGGCAGGAGTTAAACGCACGCTGGTATCAGTTCGGCGCCTTTGTTCCGCTGTATCGCTCCCACGGGCAAAACCCGTACCGCGAAATTTTTAACATTGCCGATCAAGGCTCGGAAACCTACGAGAGCATGGTGTGGTACACCAAACTCCGCTACCGTTTGATGCCTTACATCTACACCCTCGCAGGCGATACCTTCCACAAGGATGGCACCATCATGCGTGGCTTGGTGATGGATTTTCCTGAGGATAAAAAAGCCTGGGATATCAACACGCAGTACATGTTTGGTCCGGCATTTCTGGTGAATCCGGTGGTGAAATTCAAAGCGCGCAGCCGCGAGGTGTATTTACCGAGCGGCACCAGCTGGTACGATTTCTACACTGGCGAGAAGCACGAAGGCGGTCAAACTATCGACGCGGCAGCGCCTTACTCACGCATGCCACTATTCGTTAAAGCGGGCTCCATTGTGCCGACCGGCCCGGCTATTCAATACACCGATGAAGGGCTGAATGCACCGCTGACCTTGAACGTGTACACCGGCGCGAATGGCACCTTTGAAATTTATGAAGACGACGGTCGTTCCTACGATTATGAGAAAGATGAATGGTCGCGCATCCCGGTCAGTTACGATGACGCGAAAGGTGAGTTGACCATCGGCGATCGTATCGGCAGTTTTGAAGAGATGGCAAAGAAACGCCGCATCAGCGTGCGCTGGATTTCCGGCCCTACCAAAGATGCCGCTAACTTTGATGCGAAACCGGCGGAGACACTGGAATACACCGGCAAAGCGATTACTGTAAAACGCGCGCCGTAAATTATCTCTGCGTATAAAAAACCGCCGTGTAGCTGCCTGCACGGCGGTTTTTTTATTTAAATGTAGGTTGGATTAGCGAAGCGTAATCCGACACCTGGTTATTTTTGTCGGATTACGCTGGCGCTAATCCGACCTACACAAGCAAATAAAATCAATAACAACAGCAGGGTATTGCTTGCACCACCGCCGCCACCGCCACCAGAACTTGCCGGCGCGGAGGATGCAGCGCTGGATGAGCTGGATGATGATTGACTGCTGGACGATGAACTGGCGGCATTACAACTTGCCGGGGTAATCGTGCCGACTTCACCGGTTTGCACATACTCTCTCAGCCAGGTTAACGCCGGACGTTCTTCTCCATTACTGCGCACCAGGTAAGCGCCCTGATCATTGCGCCACAGGCCGGGGCGCCAACCCCACAAGGTCACACCCGCCACGCCGGGATGTTCCCAAAACGCGGGGAAGATACGTTGGTAATTGGCCAGCTGCACCGCGTCATTATCCGGATTGTTTTCGCACGCATCGATATCCATCTCGGTAACATAAATCGGCAGGCCGGTCGCGGCCAGTCGGTCGAGATTGCTGATGGTTGTTGCTGCACTGACGGTGGTGGAAAACGCGTGCGCTTGTACACCGATCACATCAATCAAATCGCGGTCCTGCAGTAATTCAATAATCTCCAGATAGGGATTAATGTTACTGCCATTGGTAACGCTGTATTCGTTGATCATCAATTTGGTATCGGGGAAATGTGTGCGGCCCAATTCAAACGCGGTGATGATCCAATCCCATCCGGTTTCACCGGTGCCGCCGAGCGCCTCGATATAATTTCCACCACCGGTGTCGTCAGTGTCTGGCGCATCATTAACCGGTTCATTCACAATTTCGATAATTTCAATATCGCTGTAACGGGCGGCGACTTCGGTAAACCATTCTTCAATTTCTTCACGTTGTTCTTCGGCGGGCAGGGTCTTGATCCACTCCGGTTGTTGATTGCCCCAGATCATGACGTGCATGCGGAAGGGCAAATTATTATCTTGTGCCAGCGCATAGGCCGCATCCAGTTGGGCCCAATTCATCACATCGCGTGTGGCTTCAACACTGCCCCATTTTCCGGCATTTTCCGGTGCGACCTGATTCCAGTAAGCGGTAAAATTCTGCACTTGTGAGGCGCTGTAAATATTGCCCAGGTATTTTTCCTGCCCCTCGGCGATAGGTGTTTCGTCCGCCGGTTGTTCCGGTGCGACGCCGTCATCCAGATTTTGTACGGTGTAATCAGTGCCCACCGGTGCGAAGACAAATTTATCAATCCACAAACCATCTTCGCGCCCGGCGATCTGGAAGGTTTGCATCAGGGCATCGGCGGTGACGGTGAAGGTGATACCTGGATCGCTTTCGGCTGAATAATTGGAGAGTTTCACCCATTTCCAGCGTTCGTGTTTGCTACCAGGATCAGATGAGCCAGTTGCCGAACCTTCAACAATTTCTTCTGGCACAAAGTAACCCGTGCCGGCGATATTGTTCACCGTAACCCAGGCATCTGCATTGTTGATATCTTGCGCCCCGAAACCGGCGCCATAGTAAAAGCTGTCATCCTCAAAGGCGCCGGCTTCCGGCCCGTTGCGCAAACGCACGTAAAGGTTGTACTCGCCGGCGGCGGGAAATTCCAGTTCATAAGTGGTAATACGATCCACTGATGTCGGTGCCTGGCCGGCCAGGGTGGAATTGATAGCAATATAAGCGGTGGCGGGTTCAGCCGTGGTATCCGTCGCGCTATCGAATGACGAACCCAGCGCTCCACTCTCTGCTTCAACCACCAGCATATCCGCCGTAGCGAGATAGGGTAGACAGGTGCAAAGGCCGATGCCCACGAGTAATTTATTCAAGGTTTTCATCTATGACTCCGTTATTGTTATGTAAAAACGTACCCTGGCACTGTTGGAGATGTGCTATCAGCGTCAGGTAAAAGTTAGCTCTGCCATGCTTGTATGTCAGTGGTGAGGCTGGGTATCCAAATTTATTGTCTTTGTGACTACAAGCTAGCGCAGCGGGCAATGAACGTCAACGCAGGCGCGGGCGGGTGAGGGGATACCTTGTCCTAGAGAAGTCCATCAGCTTGCAACAGGGCTATGCTTGACTGCGTTAACATTGTTCTTGTGTACTAGTGTTTATTAATGCGACAAACGAAAACGCATTTTCGTCTACAGAAGGAGAGGATGGATATTTTCAGTGGCGCAAGTGACAGAAGAGTTACTAAACGTGACACGTCGCCCGTCAGAGACAACAAAGAGATTTATTCATAAAACGCGTTTTGTGGATGAACGGGTGAGGCGCTTCTTGCAAAACATCTCACCCGCTGAGATCAGAGTTCTTTTCAAGGCGGCGTCAACGGCTGCTACAGACCGGTCTCAACCTTATCGCGTGAAATATCCGCAATTCTGGTGCAGCCCGACAACGCCATAGCGACACGCATTTCGTGAGCGAACATCGCCAACAATTCACTGACGCCCGCTTGTTGTCGCGCAGCAAGTGCATAGACCCACGGGCGCCCGATCATGACGGCGCGCGCGCCTAATGCAAGGGCGCGCACTATATCCAGGCCGCTGCGAATGCCACTGTCCATCAATAAGGGAAGATCATCACCTACCGCATCGGCAATACGCGGCAAGGCCCGAATGGCAGAGATGGCACCATCCAGCTGACGGCCGCCGTGATTGGATACCACGATGCTATCGGCGCCGATCGAAGCTGCCGTGCGCGCATCGTCAGGATCAAGAATACCTTTAATAACGAAATCGCCAGGCCATTCTGCGCGGATACGATCAATATCTTCCCAGCGCACGCTGGGGTCAAAATTTTTCCCCAGCCAGGCCCAGAAATCGTCAATGCCGGCGCGTTCGCCCAATACCGGAACAATGTTGCCAAGGTTGTGCGGCCGACCCCAAAGCCCTACATTCCAGGCCCAGCGAGGTTTGGTCATTACCTGAGTCACTCGGGCCAGTTTACGGCGTAACACGCTGCCACAGGAAAGTCCGGACCGAATATCGCGGTAGCGCGTGGCGGGCACGGGCATATCCACCGTAAACAGCAGCGTCCGGGTTCCTGCCGCATGGGCGCGGCTGAGCATTTCGCGCAAAAAGCCCCGGTCGCGAATCATATACAGCTGAAACCAGATGGGATTGGTCACAGCGTTACAGACTTCATCCAGCGAACAGGCCGAGACGGTGGATAAACAAAAAGGCACCCCCGCT
>DATJLH010000036.1:0-5045 GCA_035490615.1 Cellvibrio sp. | reverse complement strand
TTTGACGGGCCGCAAAATTATTGTGGATACCTACGGTGGTATGGCGCGGCATGGCGGTGGTGCGTTTTCCGGTAAGGACCCGTCGAAGGTGGATCGTTCGGCGGCGTATGCGGGCCGTTATGTGGCGAAGAATATTGTGGCAGCGGGTTTGGCTGATCGCTGTGAGATTCAGGTGAGTTATGCGATTGGTGTGGCGGAGCCGACGTCGATTTCGATTAATACGTTCGGCACGGGTAGGCTGCCGGATGCGGAGATTGTGAAGTTGGTGCGAGAGCATTTTGATTTGCGGCCGCGTGGGTTGATTGAGATGTTGGATTTGAAGCGGCCGATTTATCGGGCGACGGCGGCGTATGGGCATTTTGGTCGGGAGCTGCCGAATTTTACCTGGGAAAAAACCGACAAAGCAGAAACTCTGAAGAAGTATTTGTGATTTTTTGAAGGTGGGTGGCGTTGAAGCCTGGTCTGTAGTTCGAGACTCGCCGTGAATCCATCCGTGGAGGCTCATCACCGACATCCATGTCGGTGATGGTCTCGAACTACAGACCAGGCTTCAACTTAATGTTGATCTGTTGATCACTTCTCGAATTTTTAATTGGCAGCATTTTGCGGCCAGGCACACACAGGATTTTTTTATGAATATCGCTGCAAATTTTACTGACTATAAAGTCGCTGCAAAGACTACCGAACAATTCCAGAAGGATGCTTATTGGGGTCGCAAGGAGATTGAGATTGCTGAGGGTGAGATGCCGGCGTTGATGGCGTTGCGGCGTAAGTATAAGGACAGTAAGCCGTTGGCGGATGCGCGGATTATTGGTTGTATTCACATGACGATTCAAACCGCTGTGTTGATTGAGACATTGGTGGAATTGGGTGCTGAGGTGCGCTGGTCGTCGTGTAATATTTTTTCGACGCAGGATCATGCGGCGGCGGCGATTGCGGCGGCGGGGATTCCGGTGTTTGCGTGGAAGGGTGAGACGGAAGAGGAATTCTGGTGGTGTATTGAGCAAACCATTTTGAAGGATGGTAAGCCGTGGGCGGCGAATATGATTCTGGATGACGGTGGTGATGTGACGCAGGTTATCCATGAGAAGTATCCGCAGATGCTGGATAAGATTCATGGGATTTCTGAGGAAACCACAACCGGTGTTCATCGTTTGTTGGATATGTTGAAGAAAGGTACCTTGAAGGTGCCGGCGATTAATGTGAATGATTCCATCACCAAGAGCAAGAATGATAACAAGTACGGTTGCCGTCACAGTTTGAATGATGCGATCAAGCGCGGTACTGACCATTTGTTGTCGGGCAAGAAAGCCCTGGTGATTGGTTACGGTGATGTGGGTAAGGGCTCGGCGGCGTCGCTGCGTCAGGAAGGTATGATTGTTAAAGTCACCGAGATTGATCCTATCTGTGCCATGCAGGCGTGCATGGATGGTTTTGAGGTGGTATCGCCTTATAACGATGGCATCAACACCGGCAAGTATGAAGATATTAATCATGCTGTGTTGGGCACAACGGATCTGGTGGTGACGACAACCGGTAACGTCAATGTGTGCGATTCAGCGATGTTGCGTGCATTAAAGCGCAGTGCAGTGGTGTGTAACATCGGGCACTTCGACAGTGAGATTGACACCGCTTATATGCGCAAGCATTGGGAGTGGGAAGAAGTGAAGCCGCAGGTGCACAAGGTGTACCGCGATAAGGCAACCAATGATCATTTGATTATTTTGTCTGAAGGTCGCCTGGTCAACCTCGGCAACGCAACCGGTCACCCGTCGCGCATTATGGATGGCTCTTTTGCAAATCAGGTATTGGCGCAGATGTATTTGTACGAGCGCAAATTTGCGGATCTGCCCGCTGAGCAAAAAGCGGAGCATTTGTACGTGCGCGTATTACCGAAAAAGCTGGATGAAGAAGTGGCCAAAGATATGGTGGAAGGTTTTGGTGGCGTGATCACCAAGCTGACGGCGCAACAGGCTGAGTATATCGGTGTAGAAGTGGAAGGCCCCTTCAAGCCTGAAAGCTATAAATATTAATGTAAAACTCGTTTACCCGTAGGTCGGATTAGCGCAGCGTAATCCGACAATATATTACGAAAAGTTGATACATGCATGACCACCTTTGTCGGATTACGCTGCGCTAATCCGACCTACAACCACATTGCAGAACAACCATATGACCGATTCTCAACCACGTTTAAGTTTTGAGTTTTTTCCGCCGAAGACCCCGGAGGGTAAACAAAAACTCATTCATGTGCGCGATCAGCTCAACAGCTTCGCGCCGGATTTCTTTTCCGTTACCTATGGTGCTGGCGGCTCGACGCGCGATAACACCAAAGGCATTGTGACCAATTTTAAATCAGCGGGCATTGCCACCGCGCCACATTTATCTTTTGGCGGTGACGATGAAGAAACCATCCTGGAATTATTGCAGGATTATAAAGCAGCTGGTGTCGATCGCATCGTTGCCCTGCGCGGCGATATGCCCTCCGGGGTCGGCGGCGCTTATCAACTGGTGTATGCCAATGAGCTGGTGGCCTTTATCCGCAAACACTTTGGCGATTATTTTCATCTGGAAGTAGCAGCTTATCCTGAGATTCATCCGCAAGCCAAAAGCTACAGCGATGACATCCGCTATTTAAAGGGTAAGTTTGATGCGGGTGCCAACAGCGGCATTACACAATATTTCTTTAATCCGGATGCCTACTTTTATTTTATGGAGCAGTGTCATAGCGCCGGTATTGATCAGCCGATTTATCCCGGCATTATGCCGATCATCAACTACCGCAACCTGACGCGCTTTTCCGATACCTGCGGCGCAGAAATTCCGCGCTGGTTGCGTAAAGCCCTGGAGAATTTCGGTGACGACGAAGCGAGCCTGAAAAGTTTTGGGGTGGATCTGGTAACCGAGCTGTGTGAAGTGCTGCTGGAAAATGACGCCCCCGGCTTGCATTTTTACACCATGAACCAGACCGAACCCACGGCACAAATTGTCAGCAACCTCGGGTTAATTCCTACCGAATAACATCATCACGCTGATGGGGCTATACCTCATCAGCGTCCGCCCGACACATCCAGCAACACACCCGTTGAATAAGAAGCCTCATCCGAGAGCAGCCATAGAATTGCGCGTGCGACTTCTTCGGGGTAGCCACCGCGTTGCATGGGAATCGCATCTTTCAATCGTTCAATCCGCCCTGGCTCTCCGCCAGTGGCGTGAATCTCAGTATGGATAATACCCGGCCTCACCGCATTGACACGAATGCCTTCATCAATGACTTCCTTGGCCAGACCGATGGTAAAAGTGTCTATCGCACCTTTGGTTGCGGCATAGTCAACGTATTCATGGGCTGATCCCAGGCGCGCGGCGATGGATGATACATTCACGATTCCTCCGCCTTGCCCGCCGCGCGCGGTGGACATACGCTTGATGGCTTCGCGTGCGCAGATAAAACTGCCGATCACATTGGTGGCAAATAATTGTTCGAGGTAGGCCGCACTGGTGTCCACTACGCGCCCTTGTTTAAGTATGCCCGCGTTATTGACCAATGCGGTTACACGGCCTAATTGCTCATCGAATTGTGCAAATGCCTGCACGATATCAGCTTCTTTACTCACATCCATTTGCACGGCTATGGCCTTACCGCCCTTTTGATTTATGTGCGTCACTATGGCGTGGGCGGCGGCCTTTTGTTCGCGATAGGTGATGCCGACCTGGTAGCCCTGTTCGGCTGCCAATAATGCGGTGGCCGCGCCTATGCCGCGACTGCCGCCGGTGATGATGATATTTTTTTCCATGTTTGCGTCCCTGGTAAAAGCGTTGATCAATGTTAACGAAGCGTAGCAGAGAGGGTAGCGACAGTTAGTGGGGAAATCTTGGGTTACAGCATTGGGGGGGAAAGTTGGAGGGACGTCGGATTACGCCCTGCGGGCTAATTCGACCTACATGGCACACCCTGAAGTAGGTCGGATTAGCCAACGGCGTAATCCGACATCCAGCTATTTATGCTCGGGTCTTGGGCTGCGGCAACTCCGGTAATCCCAACGCAGCCATCCCCAATGCCTGTTGATAATAATCGCTGCTGCGCTGGGTCTCGCCCAGGCTTTCCAGCAAGCGCGCTAACTCGGCAAAGGTTTCCGGATCGCGTTTGATGCGCAGGCTTTCGTTGAAATAATCCCGCGCACTGCCCCAGATTTCATTGCGCAGACACAAACGCCCCAGGGTTAATAACAGCACGGCATCGCGCGGGTGTTGTTTGAGCCAGGCTTCCGCCACGGTCAATTGCTGACGCGGGTCGCGGCCACGCAACCGACCGTACAGATGCACCAACCCCGGATGCCATTCCTTGCCAAGCGCTTTGCGCACCAGGGTTTCCGCTTCCTGATCTTCAAAATTGATCGCCAGCTGCCGCGCATAGACATCAATCATGTCGTTATTTTTTTGCAGATGCGGTGGCACGCGCTCCCAGGCCGCACGCAGTTTTGGCAAGCGATCACCCTGCAATAACAAACGCACTTCTTCGCCGGTTTTTTTCAATCGCTCACTGTGGATGGTCAACTCCAACTGCGCCAACTCTTCCGGCGAACGAATCTTGTAACTGCGCAGCCGATCAAAGATACCGTACAGTGAATCCCAATCCTGGCGGGAAATATAAACGTCGCACAGCAAGTCCAACAGCACCGGATTTTGCGGCGCCTTGCCTTTAATACGCAGCAGCGTCATCAGGCACTGGTCATATTGCTTGCTGGATAACTCCATGCGTGCGCGGGTCAAGGCTACCGCCAATTCCGCCTCGGGGCCGGTTTCACTGGCAATCGTTAACAATTTTTCGGCTTCCGCACGATCACCCAATTCGTAGGCACTGCGCGCGGCGGCAAGATAATTAATCAGCGGCGCATCGACTTTAGGCGCGGCACGCAGTAATTTTTTGCGCGCCTGTAACCAGTTGCCTTCAATGTAATCCACTAGGCCGCTGGCGGTACGTTTTTGCGCGCGCTCGCTGCCACCAAAGCTCATGTATTCAGAAAAATTTCGCACAATATAGAAAC
>DATJLH010000035.1:0-5834 GCA_035490615.1 Cellvibrio sp. | reverse complement strand
TGGGCAACCAGGTGGCACAGCCGCAGGCGACTGTTACGCAAATCCACGGCTACACCTTCTTTTAAAATCGGACAGGCTTCGTAGAAACTCATGTACAAACTGGCGATCTCGTACAGGTAAGTGCACAACAAATGCGGCAGTGCTTCCCGCGCGACCTGATCCAGCACTTCGCTGAATTGCAGCAGCTTGATACCGAGGACTTTTTCCTGCTCAGTACCGACAAGAATGTCGCCAGTCAGTGACGCCGGTTCAACGCCCGCCTTGCGGAAAATGCTCTGCACGCGGGTGTAGGCGTATTGCAAGTATGGCGCAGTGTTGCCGTCAAAACTGAGCATGGCATCCCAGTTGAAAATATAATCGTTGGTGCGTGTCTTACTCAGGTCGGCATATTTTACGGCGCCGATGCCGACCTTGCGGGCTATCTCGGTTACTTCGGCCTCAGCAAGTGTCGGATTCTTTTCTTTTACTAACGCGGCAGCGCGCTCGACGGCCTCGGTCAAGAGTTCTGCCAGTTTAACCGTGCCGCCGGTACGGGTTTTAAACGGTTTTCCATCGGCGCCCATCATGGTGCCGAAGGCCAGATGTTCCAGGCTCACATCATCCCCGACAAAACCTGCCTTGCGCGCGATGGTGAATACCTGTTGCATATGCAAGGACTGGCGCGCGTCGATGAAGTACATGATGCGTGAGGCGTGCAGGCTTTTCACGCGGTAGCGCAAAGCGGCGAGATCGGTCGTGGCGTAAAGAAAACCCCCGCCCTGTTTCTGGATAATTACGGGTGACGGATTGCCGTCTTTGTCGGCCAGCTCCGGCAGGAAGACAACCTGGGCTCCCTCGCTTTCCACGGCCAGACCTTGTTCCTGTAATGTTTTTACCAAAGGTGCCAGGTCGGCGTTGTAAAAACTTTCGCCGCGCACATCGGCATCGGTGAGGGTGACATTCAGCTGCTCATAGATGTCGGTACTGTGATGCAGGGATACGGTTTTGAATTCTTGCCAGAGTTTCAGGATATCGGCATCGCCGGATTGCAGGCGCACCACATAGTCGCGCGCTTTGCGGGCAAAGGCTTCGTCTTCATCGAAATGTTTCTTGGCTTGCTGGTAAAACACTTCCAGGTCTTTCAGCGCCATGTCGGCTTCGCGATCATGGCCCAACTGCTCTTCCAGCTCGGCGATCAGCATCCCGAACTGGGTGCCCCAATCGCCCACATGATTCTGCCGAATCACGGTGTGGCCCTGAAATTCCAGCAGCCGCGCCAGGGCATCACCAATGATGGTGGAACGCAGGTGGCCCACATGCATTTCCTTGGCGAGGTTTGGGCCGGAATAATCAATGACAACTGTCTGCGGTGTATCGGTAGGCATGACTTTCAAACGCGGGTCGGCTTCGGCCTGCGCCAACTGTTGGCCCAGCCATTCCGGTTTCAGATCAATATTGATAAAGCCGGGCCCCGCGATCTCCACCTTGGCGGCGATATCGTCCAATTTCAGCTCCGCCACGATGCGCGCCGCCAGCTCACGGGGATTGGTGCCCATCACCTTGGCGGCGCCCATCGCGCCATTCGCCTGATAATCGCCAAAGCCGGCCTTTTTACCGGGTGCGATCAATGCGGGGAGTTCAGGGGGAATGCCACACGCCTGCATGGCCTGGTGGACTTTGTGGTTCAATAATTCGCGGATATTCATAGCATCCCGGGTGTCAGCAAAAGAAACAAGGGCGGAATTGTACCTGTGGCACTTGGAGGGTGTCATCTACCTGTTTTGCGGCCGCATCGTCCAATGCTGGCGCACGACTGGCTATACTCTTACTTCATCATCATAAAGTTCAGGGAGTTTTTATGACCAGCATTACCAGTGACTGCCCCCAACTGGACGTTAATCTGCACGAGCGAGTACTCACGCTGCGGTTCAATCGACCCGAGCGAAAAAATGCGTTGTCCCTGGCCATGTATGCAGCAGCGGCCAATGTGTTGCATCAGGCGGATGCCAGCGGCGATGTGCGCGTCATCATCATTACCGGTGCCGGCGAATGTTTCACCAGCGGCAACGATCTGGTGGATTTTATGAACGAGCCGGAGATTCACGAAAACCATTCCGTCGTGCGTTTTATGCGCGCGCTGCAACACGCTGCCAAACCGGTCATCGCTGCTGTGCGCGGCCCGGCCATTGGCATCGGCACGACCATGTTGCTGCACTGTGATCTTGTGTACGCTGCGGATAACGCACGCTTGCAAATGCCTTTTGTCAATCTGGGTTTGTGTCCGGAGTATGCAGCCAGTTACTTATTGCCATCCATGCTCGGCCACGTAAAAGCCAGCGAACTGTTGCTGCTGGGTGAAACCTTCACAGCGGCGCAAGCCTTGCAATGGAATGTTATCACCGGCGTTGTGGATGATGCGGAACTTGATGACCTGGTGAACGCCAAGGCTCAACGACTTGCGCAAAAACCGCCCGCTGCTGTACGTCGCACCAAAGCCTTATTAAAACAAACCCAACTGCCCGCCGTTGATGCCGCCATCGCCGCGGAATTTATCGGATTTGCGGAAGGTTTAGGCTCCGATGAATGCAAAGAAGCAGTGATGGCTTTCTTCGAAAAACGCACACCGGATTTTTCGCGTTTTGAATAAAGCAATGCGCTGTTAATGAATAAAACGATGTAAGACATTGGGCTATGTTGGGTAGCCAACAGATAAGCCTGAAACAATAACAATTTTGTGTCATGGTTCAAATCAGGATTGCAAGACATTAGAGCGAAACAAGCTGAATAAGCGTCGGTAAACACTGTCTTAGTAACAGGAAGAGATGATCCTGAACGGAGGTGGTGTTTATGAAAATTTTCAAGGCAATGTTATTCAGCGTGGTGTTATTGACCGGTGCAGTTGTCGTGTATGGCTGGACAACCGATTGCGAAAACACCGCCGGCGTTTATGTCAGCTGCGTGCACGAATAATGTGTTAATCCTGTTTGATCATGGCTTAGCAGAAGGGGCAAGTCATGAGTTCATTATTTGATTATGCAGGAAAAGTGGTCGTGGTCATCGGCGGTACCAGCGGCATTAACCGAGGTATCGCCGAGGCATTTGCGCAGGCGGGTGCGAAGGTTGCCGTTGCCAGCCGTTCGCAGGAAAAAGTCGATGACACAATAGCGGCGTTAAAAAAACTCGGCGCAGCAGACGCCATGGGATTTGCAGCGGATGTGCGTGAAGCTGAAACCTTGCAACAAGGCGTTGCCGCCATTCACCAAGCCTGGGGTGATTTTTCCGTCGTCATCTCCGGCGCCGCTGGAAATTTTCCTGCATTAGCAACGGGCATGTCCGCAAATGGGTTTCGCTCCGTTGTAGAAATAGATTTGCTCGGCACCTTCCACGTCATGCAAGCGGTTTATCCCCACCTGCAAAAACCCGGCGCCGCCATCATCAACATCTCCGCCCCTCAAGCCATTATTCCCATGCCCGCACAATCCCACGTCTGCGCCGCCAAAGCCGGTGTCGATATGATTACCCGCACACTCGCGCTGGAATGGGGTGGCGAAGGTATTCGCATCAACTCTGTCATTCCCGGCCCCATCGACGGCACAGAAGGTATGAAACGTCTGGCACCCACGGAAGCTGTACGTCACGCCGTGGTGAATTCCGTTCCTCTAAAACGCATGGGCACACCGCAGGATATTGCCAACGTTTGTTTATTTCTTGCTTCCGATATGGCGAGCTATATTACCGGGGCCATTGTGCCGGTGGACGGCGGTTGGGTGCAGGGTGGGGTAGCGATGGTGGGGGCGGGTTTGGGAGAAATGATGAAGAAGGGTTCGCCGAAATCGTGAGCGGTGCTTCGTAGTTCGTTTGTCATTAGGACTTTTGTTTCGAAAACGCATGAATACATCCCTGTAGCTCCTTCAAGTCGTCCCTGACTTGAAGGTTTCGAAACAAAAGTCCTAACGCCAAACTTGCATTGTGCAAACGCCACCCTCGGAAAAAGATAACTATTGATTAAACAAAAACTCCATCAATGCTTTCTGCGCATGCAAACGATTTTCCGCTTCTTCCCACACGATAGCATTCACATCATCCATCAACTCCGCGCTGACTTCCTTACCGCGATACGCCGGTAAGCAATGCATAAATAACGCATCGGAATTAGCGTGATTCATCAATTCGCGATTGACCTGGTAACCGGAAAAAATCAACTCACGCTCTTTCTTTTGTTCTTCCTGACCCATCGATGCCCATGTGTCTGTCACCACCAGATCAGCACCGGCAACGGCTTCTTGTGGTGTAGCGCAAAGCTTGACGCGGTCGGCGTGGGCTTCTACCAGATCACTGCGCGGCGTAAACCCTTTCGGGCAGGCGATGCGCAATTCAAAGTCACACAATGCGGCGGCCTGCATGTAGGTTTTGCACATGTTGTTGCCGTCACCTACCCAGGCAACTACCTTGCCGCTCATTGAGCCGCGTTGCTCAACAAACGTCTGGATATCGGCCAACAATTGGCATGGATGGAAATCGTCAGTCAAACCGTTGATAACCGGCACGCGGGAATAGTCGGCGAAGCGTTGCACGGTGTTGTGGGCAAAGGTGCGGATCATCACCATATCCACCATGCTGGAGATGCAGCGCGCTGCGTCTTCGATGGGTTCGCCGCGCCCGAGCTGTGAATCTTTGGTCGATAAAAAAATCGCCTGGCCGCCCATTTGTGCCATACCGGATTCAAAGGAGACGCGGGTGCGGGTAGATGATTTTTCGAAGATCATACCCAGCACTTTGTTCTTGAACAGCTCGGGCGACTGGCCTTTGCGTTGCAGAGATTTGAGTTCTATCGCGCGCTGGATGATGTGATTGAGCTCATCGCGCGAAATATCAGTAAGGGTTAAAAAATGTCTCGGTGCCTTTGAGGGAACCATAATTGCCTACTCTTCTACGGAGCGCGATAAAAAAGCCCTCGCGCTCTTTCATTACAGTGCGGGATGAAGAACTCCCGCACCTGGTTAAAACTCCGTCACCAGTTCGACCACTTTCGTGACCAGCTCCTCCGCTTCTGCATCAGTCAGGATAAACGTCGGCAGTAAACGAATGGTATTGACGGAAGTTACGTTAATTAAAATGCCCTTGGCGCGGCCTTTTTCGACCAGATCAGGACAGGGTGCATTGAGTTCGATGCCGATCATCAAACCCTTGCCGCGGATGTCGACAACTTTCGGATGATTGGCTAAGGCCGCTTTGAAATCTGCCAGTAATTTATCGCCCAATTGCCGGGCCCGCGCCACCAGGTTTTCCGCTTTCAGCGTTTCGATCACGGCGATCCCGGCACTGCATGCCAGAGGATTGCCGCCAAAGGTGGTGCCGTGGTTGCCCGGTTGCAGCACATCCGCTGCCTTGCCGGCAGCCAGACAGGCGCCGATGGGCATCCCATTGCCGAGTCCTTTGGCGGTGGTGACGACGTCCGGCAGTATGCCGTTGTGCTGGAAAGCGAAGTAAGTGCCGGTGCGCCCGTTGCCGGTCTGGATTTCGTCCAGCATCAACAACCAATCGTGCGCGTCACAGATTGCGCGCAGTTGGTTGAGGTAGTCTGCTGCCGGTACCCGCACACCGCCTTCGCCTTGCACCGGTTCAACCAGGATGGCCACGATATTGGGGTGTTCATTGGCAGCAGCCTCGACGGCGGCCACATCGTTGTAGGGAACGCGGATAAAACCTTCCACCAGAGGCTCGAAGCCGATCTGGACTTTGCTGTTGCCGGTCGCGCTCAGGGTTGCCAGGGTGCGGCCATGGAAACTGTTGGCCATGACGATGATGGCGGGATTTTTCACGCCTTTATCATTGCCATATTTGCGCGCGATCTT
>DATJLH010000034.1:0-44500 GCA_035490615.1 Cellvibrio sp. | reverse complement strand
CGGATGGCCTGACCGGTTTATACAACCGCCGGTATTGGCAATTGCGCGCCGCGGAAGAATTTGATCGCAGTCGCCGGCAGGGAAATCCGGCCTCCCTGATTATGTTGGATATTGATCACTTCAAGGAAATTAATGACCAATACGGCCACAGCATCGGTGATGATGTATTGGAAACCTTGAGCTATCTGTTGCAGATTAATTTGCGCAGTATTGACATCCTCGGCCGTTACGGTGGCGAAGAATTCGCGGTGGTGTTGCCGGAAACCGATGCAAAGCGGGCAGAGGATATTGCAGAGCGGGTGCGCCTGGCGGTGGCCTCGGATCGCTTCGGTGAAAAGCAAGCCTTGCATTGCACCATCAGCCTCGGCGTCGCCCAACTATCAGCGACGATGAAAGATTTTGACGCGTGGCTTAATGCAGCGGATAAAGCGCTCTACGACGCTAAAGCCGCCGGTCGCAATCGAACCTGCGTGTATCGGGAATCGAATGCGACCTGAATAAATTCGTGACCCAACCTTTAAGGCACAACACAGTCCAGGCACCTGGCATAAACCGCGTGAGGGTCATTCATCTCGCCCAGGGTTGCCAGGGGTTTGAGCAAAGGCAGTAAATGTTGCTGTACTTGCAGCGCCGTCACGTTGTTCAGCAGGCTTTTGGGCGCGAGCATTCCGGCATTACTGCCCGCGAGCTGCCGCAAAAATACCTCTCTCGGCGACAACGGACGGCTGATAACCTCCACGCTGTAATCTTCCAGGTTGACGTGACGTGCGGCTGCAGCGATCACATCTTCCAGAGTGCCCAACTTATCGACCAGGCCTAATTGTTGTGCGGCTGTGCCGCTCCAGACCCGGCCCTCGGCAATTGCTTCAATTTCACTGATCTCGGCATCGCGCGCATCGGCTACCAGGCTGATAAAGCGCTGGTAAATGTGGTCCACAGTTAATTGAATAATATCGCTAGCCTGGGGCGAGAGTTCGCGGTCCGGGCGCGCGGCTCCAGCGAGGGTGGTGGTACCGACACCGTCGGTGGTAACACCGATGTTGGCGAGGCTTTTTTCTACCGTGGGGAATGCACCGAAGACACCGATAGAGCCGGTGAGAGTGGTCGGCGTTGCCCAGATCTCATCACCGGCGGCAGCGATCCAGTAACCGCCTGACGCCGCCAGGCTCCCCATGGAAATAAAGACCGGAATACCGGCTTCGCGGGTTGCCTGGATTTCATCGCGAATCACTTCTGAAGCAAAGGAGCTGCCGCCGCCGCTGTCGATGCGAATGACCAGGGCTTTCACCGCCTTTTCTTCACGCACGTTTTGCAGTATGTCTACGAGTGTATAACTGCCGATGGTACCGTCCGGGTGATGACCATCAAGGATATTGCCTGATGCTACCAGCAAGCCGATCTTGGCCGCTTTTGGAGTTTGTGTGCGTTTAACGTCAGCCAGATACGCACTGGTATCTACGCCGTTGTAATAGTTGCCAGCCTCGCTTTTACCCAATTGTGCAATCAATTCCTGCTGAACCGTCTGGTAATTTTTCAGTTCGTCAACCAAGCCGTATTCCAATGCCAGTTGCGCACTGCTGCCACCGGCATCGCGCAATCTGGTGTGCATATTATTGATAAAGCCATTGAGCGAACCCGGGGGCAGGTCGCGTGCTTGTTCAACCTGTTGCGTGTACTCGGCCCAGAGTTCATTCAGCCAACGGGCGTTGTGTTCTTTGGATTCGGCGGACATGTCTTCACGCAGCAGTGGTTCCACCGCGTCCTTGAATTTCCCGGAACGAAATACGTGAAAATTTATCTCCAGTTTATCCAGTGTGCCTTTGATGTAGTTGCGATAAGTGCCGTAACCGGTAAGCAAAATCGCGCCCATATCATTGAGGTAGATGGTGTCGGCATAACTGGCGAGGTAGTATTGATCCTGCGTAAAGTTATCGCCGTAGGCGATGATTTTTTTGCCGCTGGCTTTGAAATGTTCCAACGCCTGGCCGATCTCCTGTAATTTACTGATGCCACCTACCAACAGGTAATCCAGCTCCAGTACGAGGGTCGTCACCCGCTCATCTTGCGCGGCAAAGTTGATTGCTTCCACCAGATCCCGCACCAGAGTTTCGCTTTCGTCCGGACTGACATCGCTGAGTAACAAACTGACTGGATCGACGTAGCTGCGCTGATCCACCAGCATGCCACTGGGTGCAACGCGCAGGGCAAATTCAGCAGGCAGCACCGGTGTTTTTTGCGCGCCCAGCGCGACAATAATCACCAGCACAATAAACAGAAAAATCAAATTGAAAACCGCGACCCGAATCCAGGTCAGCAGTGACCAGAGTCCAAATAAAAAACGACTGAAAGGACCGGGTGTGCGTTGTTGTCGGGAATAGTCCACGTGCTACATCCTTTGTTCAATGTTGCTTTTGTTCAATGCTACTTTTACTCAATATTACTTTGTTGTCGTTGGTAATATTGCCAATACTGCATCCAGCGACTGATCATCATCGCGCTGATAAAGATCACTACGGTTAGTACCACCACCACGACGTCTTGCCAGCGCACCAGGGGCGACATGGTGTTAACCACCGACCAGGTAAAATAGACGAGGATCACAAAGCAGATCCAGCTGTAGGTGCGGAAACGTTGTTGCATCAATCCCGGAATAAAGATCAATAACGGGATGCTTTGCACCAGCCACAGTTTCAGGCTGCCACCTTCGTCTAATAGATTATTCAGCGTGAATAACACCAACAAGGCGCCAAAGCTGATAAAAAAAATCCGTTGCATGCCGCGCAATTTGCGATGAATCACAACGGCTTGGGCATCGGTGATGATCAGGGGTTCTTTTTCAGACATGGTTATGTGTTCCCATCTTTACGAGCAGTACCATTAGGCATGCAATCGCACAGCCAGGTGCGCAACGCGTTTACCCAGTGCCTGGCACAATGTGATTTCATCCTCGCTCAAGCGTGCCGGTGTATCACCTGCAGCCAAATGTGATGCGCCATAGGGTGTACCGCCGGTGCGGGTCAGGTTCAGGGCCGCTTCGGTATAAGGAATCCCGGTAATCACCATGCCCTGATGTAACAGCGGCAACATCATGGACAGCAGTGTGCTTTCCTGGCCGCCGTGCAAACTGGCTGTCGAGGTGAAGACGGCAGCCGGTTTATTAACCAGATCGCCGTTGAGCCACAGGCTGCTGGTGCCATCGAGAAAATACTTCATGGGTGCGGCCATATTGCCAAATCGGGTAGGGCTACCGAGTATCAAGCCGGCGCAATGCTTCAGATCGTCTTCCGTACAATAAATAGCGCCGCTGTCCGGTATGGCCGGCTCGGTCGCTTCAACGGTGGTGGAGACGGCCGGCACGGTGCGCAACCGGGCTTCTATGCCGGTCACCTGTTCCACGCCGCGGGCGATCTGTTGTGCCATGGCGAAGGTAGCGCCGTAGCGGCTGTAATAAAGTATGAGGACATAAGGGTTAGCCATGATCGTACTGCCTTTGTTTCATCAGGTGAACCAGAATTAGCGGGCGTGTGGGCGCGTCGGATTCTACAGTAAAGCCAGGACGTTTTCCGGTGGGCGTCCGATCACTGCCCGATCAGTTTTAATGGCAATCGGGCGCTCGATCAGTTTCGGGTGCGCCGCCATGGCTTTGATCAATGCCGCGTCGCTGAGGCGCTCATCTTTTAAATTCAGCTCTTTATAAGCATCCTCACCGGTGCGCAATAACTGCCGCGGGCCGATGCCCAATTGCGCCAGGAGTTTTTTCAATTCAGCGGTGGTGGGTGGGTTTTCCAGGTAGAGCCGGATGGCCGGTTCAATGCCGTGTTCCTGTAACAGCGCCAGTGCCTGGCGGGATTTGGAGCAGCGCGGGTTGTGGTAGAGTGTGATCATCGTTAACCTCGGTTATGCATCAAGCGGCGATTATAACCATTTAACCCATCATGGCCTCACGTCAGCATGAATAAAATGCACCATTATTGGCGACGAACCCGGCAATTTATCGAGCTGATCGTCAAGCAATACCAACAAAAAGAATGCCAGAAAAGTGCGGCATCGCTTACCTATGTCACGCTCTTTGCCATCGTGCCGTTGATGACAGTGACCTATTCCATGTTCTCTATTATTCCCGCCTTTGAAGGGGTAGGAGAGCAGTTGCAGGCACTGATTTTTACCCATGCATTGCCCTACAACGAGCAGGAACTGATCGGCTATCTCCAGGAGTTTTCTAACCAGGCGAGAAAATTAACAGCACTCGGCGTGGCCTTTCTGGTGGTGTCTGCTTATCTGATGCTGAAAAATATTGAACTGAATTTCAACGCGATCTGGGGAGTTAAATACGGTCGTCGCGGGATTGGCAGCTTCCTGCTGTACTGGGCCATCCTCAGCCTCGGGCCGCTCTTGCTTGGATTTGCTTTGGCTATCAGTACCTACGTGGTGTCATTGCGTTTGTTGATGGATGAATATGACAGTCTTGGTCTGGTGACCTGGGTCTTTCAATTTTTACCGATCCTGCTGAGCGCGGCTGCGTTTACCCTGCTGTTTGCAGCGGTACCTAATTGCAAGGTCCCGATTTCAGACGCCGCTATCGGCGGTCTGGTGACGGCCATTGTGTTTGAAATCCTCAAGATGCTCTTCGGTCTCATCGTGACCAATTCATCCTTCACCTTGATCTATGGCGCCTTTGCATTGGTGCCGTTATTCCTGTTGTGGGTCAATATGATCTGGATGGTGATCCTGGGTGGGGCGGTGCTGGTACATACCATCGGCAGTTATCAAATTGTGCTCAAGGATCGCGGTTACCCCGATTTGTTGGCCACGTTGCTAGTGCTGTGGAAATTTCGCCAGGCCTCTGCGCATGGGCTGAGTCTGAGTAATCGTGAATTGTTGCAAATCGGTTTATCGGCAGAGCAATGGCGACGCATTCGTGACACCCTGCAAAGCCAGCGATTGATCACTGCCACCAGCCAGGGGGATTTCGTACTGTGTTACGACTTGTACCAACTTAGCCTGGTCGAGCTGGCAGGCATGTTAAAACTGTCCCGTCAGTTACCGCCGGAGTTGACCGGTCTGGATGATCTGCCCTGGCTGGACGCGGCCAAGGCACATCTGGGAGCCATCGATGAATTTGCCGGTGAGCGTTGGTCAATCAGTGTGGCGGCGTTGTTTGAAGAAAGGCATCCGCCGCATGTCCAGGAAGAGACAACACCGGCGGCGAAATAAGAGCAACCGGGATGGTCGTTATAAACAAAGATTTGTTAACGTCATTTTCAACTGGCTGACTATAATTCAAAGTATTTCCCGTTCATCGCTCTCGGCGCGACGAAGGTTTCGACATTTATCCACGATAATGACTGATTATGGCTATTCCTCTGTTGATTTGTGACGATTCAATGATGGCGCGCAAGCAGGTAGCGCGTTCACTGCCCGCCGGCTGGGATGTGGATATCAGCTATGCCACCAACGGCATGGAAGGTTTACAGGCTATCCGCGAGGGCAAGGGCGAGATGGTATTTCTGGACCTCACCATGCCGGACATGGACGGTTATCAGGTGCTGGAGGCCATTCGCGATGAAGGGCATAAATGTATTGTGATTGTCATCTCCGGCGATATTCAGCCGTCTGCCCGTGCGCGGGTTATCCACCTGGGCGCGCTGGATTTTATTCAAAAACCGGTCAACCCGGAAAAACTGGCGGATGTTTTGCACACCTACGGTTTGCTCTAGGCATCACCGGATCACTTGCCATTACCGCGTTAGTCACAGCCACGCTGCGGACTGTTCACCCGATAGATTGATTTCTTCATAGCGACGAACCTCCATGGAATTTTCCCGTTTCGGTACCAAGCTCAGCAGTGATGCAGGCATTATTAGCCTGATGGATGATTTGGGTGAGGCGCTGCGTGTCAATCCTGACATGATCTTTATGGGCGGCGGCAATCCCGCGCGCATTCCTGCGATGGAGGCGGCATTCGAAGCCGCACTGGCAACAACCCTGGAGGATGCACAACGGCGACATCAATTGCTGGGGATTTACCAGCCGCCGCAGGGCGATGCCGAGGTACTGGATGCGGTAGCAAGTCTCTTGTCCCGGGAATATGGCTGGCCACTCACGCGCGCCAATGTCGCTTTGGCCAACGGCAGCCAATCAGCCTTTTTTGTGTTGTTTAATTTGTTTGCGGGTGAGTTTGCCGATGGCCGGCGCAAACACATTCAATTGCCCTTGACGCCGGAATATCTGGGGTACAGCGATCTGGGTATCAGCGCCGATTTTTTTCACTCGACCAAGCCGGACATCGAAATCTTGCCGGATAATTTCTTTAAATATCATGTGGATTTTCAGCAGTTGCACATCACTGAATCCACCGGCGCCTTGTGTATTTCACGACCCACTAATCCAACCGGTAACGTGATCAGTGATGATGAGTTGGCGCAGCTGGACCACCTGGCAAAAACGCATCAGGTTCCCCTGATTGTGGATGGTGCCTATGGCACACCCTTTCCCAATATTTTGTTTGTCAATGGCCAGCCCCATTGGAATGAAAACACGGTATTGGTGTTGAGTTTATCCAAACTCGGATTGCCCGGCGCACGGACCGGCATCGTGATTGCTAACCCGGCGGTGATCGATGCGTTTACCAAAGCTAACACTATCCTGAGTCTGGCATGCGGAAATTTCGGGCCGGCACTGGCGCGCCAGTTATTGCAGGATGAACAGATCTTGCATTTGAGCCGAACAGTGGTTGCGCCGTTTTATCAAGCGCGCATGCAACATGCCGTCGAGGTATTTAGGGAACAGTTGGCCGGTTTGCCTTATCGTATTCACAAACCCGAAGGCGCGATATTCTTGTGGCTGTGGTTTGAAGGCTTGCCGATCAGCAGCGAGACGTTATATCAGCGGTTAAAACAGCGGGGCGTGTTGGTGGTGTCGGGACATCATTTCTTCCCGGGTTTGGAAGGGCATTGGCAACACAGCCAGGAATGTATTCGCGTAACCTATTGCCAAAGCCCCGAAACCGTAGAGCAGGGTGCACGCATCATCGCCGACGAAGTCCGTACCATTTACCACGGGTAACACGTCTCATGCTTTTTTCCACCACAACCAACGCGATCCCGGTTTGATAAATTTATCCAGCTGTTGTTGTTTGTGCTCTTCACTGGTGAACCAGTAATAATCCTGTTTGCTTTTCGGTTTGAGCAAACCTTTGAAGGGAGCAATATATTCGATAACCAGCTTGGGCATCCCCATCTTGCGGTCTGCATTAAAGCTGTGGTTCCAGTGCACAAGAATGTCGCGCTTGATCGTGGCAATAGCCAATTCTTCTGATGACGCCTCGATCAGGCGGCAGGTAATAAATCCAATCACCGGTACCGTGTTGCCATAATTTTCAAAGAAAATATCGGCTCCGGAAATAACAACTTTGTAGTACATGTCTTCACTCAAAACAAAGGCTGATCCAGATAACTGAATCAACCGGGTGTTAATCCAATTCTGCATCGCCCTTGACGCTGTTGCCATACAATGGCGCTGTTTCCGGTAATTTATGGAACAACTTGCTGAAGTGCTGTTGAACGCGCGCAATGTTCATTACCGACATACCACTCGAAAAACCGAACCAGACATACAAGCCATTCAGGTCTTTAAACATTGACGGTAAATATTTCGGCCCGGCAATTACACCTTCTAGATAACGTTCGTAAAGTAACGGTAGATCATCCAGCGTGACTTTGCCGACAAATAACATGGGAATAATTTCCGGTACGCCGGATTGAATTGCACTGCGGATAAAGTTGACGTTTTCGACGAAACCTTTGACGTAAGAAATATCTTTGGTGAACACAGATCCGCCCGTTAAGGTGCCACCGCGAAACACCCGCTGGGTGACGCGATAACTGTCGTGCTCACTGATGCCGCGTTCCAGGAAGTAGCGATAGACTTCGCAAAAATCCGCCCCTTGTTCTGCCAGGTCGACCGCTACCACGCGGTCACTGATACGCCGGGCGCGCTGGGGAAATGAACTGAACGTGAGCGTTTCCAGCAAGACCGCCATCCCTTCCTGGATAGCGGTAATACGCGGTGATCCCACGCTTAACCAGGTAGCCCAGGGTTGTTGGCGTCCGTTCAGCGTGGTGCCAATGTGAACCCAGCCTTCATGAACCTCCAGGACCTGCAAATCCAGCTCGGAAAAATGGGCGCGGCGGTTAATCTTGATGCAATCGCCACCCGCCGAAGCATCCGACACAATGTCGTCACTGATCTGCACCCGGACTTCACCGGGTGAGAAATAATTATTCATGCGCTGCAATAAAATATCGACAGCCTGCTCAGCGTTGATATGGTTGCTGTAGGGCCGGTTCAGATGATCCACGGCCGGCAGGGAGAACACATGACACAGGCGTTCACCTAATTGCCGCAGAGTTTTGCGGTCGCCGCGTATCTTGTCCTGAGCGGAGCCGTACAGCAGGCGGCTGAAATAGCCGAACTGGGGTTGGCCCCGGTGGCGCAATAATTCGACCACAATTTGGTACTGT
This sequence comes from Cellvibrio sp., assembly GCA_035490615.1. Lineage (GTDB taxonomy): Bacteria > Pseudomonadota > Gammaproteobacteria > Pseudomonadales > Cellvibrionaceae > Cellvibrio. Next base: position 35,978 of record DATJLH010000034.1, on the reverse strand, counting down.
TCAATAGTGGCTTTAAGGATGTGGCCCAGCGCATCGCCGCGCCCCAATTGTTTACGCACATCATTCTTCAGGTCTTTTAACTCCTGGTGCACGATATCGGGGTCGAATGCCAGTTTTTGCCGTTGATAAAAATCGGCGTCTATGGCCGGCAAGGCGCGGCCACCCTTGGCGCGAAATTCTGTCTCCAGTTCTGCTGGCCACTTAATGGCATCAAGAATACGAATGGGGCGTTGAAGTGCTACCAGCCGCGTGGACAGGGCCTGCAATCGCTCCAGGTAAGCTTGATTTTTCATAGACAGGTTCCACAACAGACCGGGTGGCGCAAAACGAAAGGAATAAACCGGGAGTAGTTTATACCTTGGCGAAAGGATTGTGAGCAGGGTCACTGAAATTCTTCTGCCCATGTCACGGGGCTGACAAGGGGCGGGGGTAAAAAAATGCTACCTGTGAGTTGTTTTTAATCACCTGCTGGCTCTTATAATGGCAGCCCTTACTCGCGACCTGGAACTCCCATGGCTTACGTGGCGCTGGAAAAACTGCATCAGTTATATGATGGTTACCGGCAGCCCCTGCGTTTGGCAGGGCGCGAGTTGTTGTTATTACAAGAGGAAGGGCAGCTTTACCTGATTGCCAATCGCTGCCCGCATATGGACGCACCCTTGCATAAGGCCAGCGTGCGACAGCACCTGCTGCGCTGCCCGACCCATGGCATTGAGTTTGACCTGCGCGACGGTCGTGCCCAGGGCAATGCCGCCGCCTGTGTCGGTTCGCTTGAATATATTCCGCTGGTATATGAGGGCAATACGGTGGGTGTCGTGCTGTGACTGTTTTAGTATTTTGGTGTGTGTATTTAAGAGGTTCTTTCCGTGTGGCTTCTAGCTGCAATTTATCCAGGTATGCATAGCTGCCTTGGTTTACGTCAATAACAGGAAATCATTATGTCTGTCTTGTCCCGTTTGTTTGGTAAAGCGAAAAAAAAACAACCCGAAACCCGTGCCAATAAAATCACTGCGCTGGAGAGTATGACGCCCGATGCACTGATGGCGATTGCGCTGGCGGAAAAAGGCGAACAGGACGATCAATTGCGTGTGGCGGCGATAGAGCGACTGGATGACCTCAACACCCTGGCACAGATCGCGTTCGGTTCCGCTGGTAATCAGGTGCAGCGCATTGCCCGGCAGCGTCTCGCGGCGCTGGTTGACAAGGGTACGCTCGATTTTGATCAACTGTCGACCCAACTGAGTGATCCATCAAAACTGTTTGCAGTAATGAGTTTTTCCCGTCAGACAGAACGCCTTGAGCAACTCCTGTCGGCTATCAACGACAGCGCATTGTTATACAAGATGGCCAGCGAGGGTGCGACGGTAAAGCTGCGGCAAATTGCAGCAGAAAAAATTGACGACCGTGAGCAATTACAATTTTTGCTAAAAGAGACCAAGGGCAAAGACAAGGCGATCTATAAAATCGTTAAGGACAAATGCGATAAATTTCGCGAAGAAGAGAAAGCCATTGCTGCCACACAGACGGCTATCGAAACCCTCACACAAGCACTCGTACAACACAGTCAGCGCAGCTTCGATGTGCACTTCACAGCAAAATTTCAGTTATTGCAGCAGCAATGGCAGCCGCTGTCCGACCAGGCCAGTGAAGCCCAGCGGGAGCAAGCGAACCAAGCCATCCTTACCTGCCAGGCAACCATTGATGCGGTAGAAGCCGCCGAGGCCGAAGCAGAGGCCAAGGCGATTGAATTGGCCAGCGCTGATCAACAACGCCAGGAAATCCTGCACGCGCTTGCAGCGCTGGTTCGGCAACTGGCGGTGGGTGAGCCGGTGGATGAAGCACAGATTCAGCAACTCACGGCGCAATGGCAAGAAGCGGCAACACACAAACCTGCCACCGCAGGCGAACAGAAATCGTTTGCCACATTAAACGAAATGATTCCCGCACTGCAGCAACATCTGGCGCGCTACGGCAGCATTGCAGACCATGTTGCGATCCTGGTTAACACCGATCATACCGGTGATGATCATCCACCCGTTTACCGCCACCTCAAGCAACGTCTGGATAATAAGAAGCTATTTGCCGGCGATTCACTGCCGCAACCTATTCTTGAAGCGCAACATGCACTGGAACAATGGGACAAACAACGGCAGGAGAAAAAAGCAGAGCAGAGCCATCTGCAACGTCAGATCGGCGGCCTGATCCGTAAAGCGAAAGACGCCAGCACAACGGGAAAATTACAGCAAGCAGCCGGCTTGCGCCGCGCCATTGAGGACAAGTTGGCGCAGGCCAAAGCAGTCCCTGCGCATTTGCAAAATCAGTTGCAACAACTCGATGAAATGCTGGATAAACTGCAGGATTGGAAGGACTACGCCGTACTGCCCAAGAAGCACGAACTGATTGCGCAAATGAAGGCCTTTATCGGCAGTGATGAACATCCGGAAGCGCTGTCAATCAAGATCAAACGTTTGCAGGATGAATGGAAATCCCTCAGTAAAGGCGGCGGCCTGCACAAAGAGAATCAGGAGCAGGATCAGGAATTATGGGAAGCCTTTCACGAGGCTGCCCAGGTCGCTTTTCAACCTTGTCGTGACTATTTTGCCGAGCAGGCAGCCATTCGCCAGCGCAACCTTGAAAGTTGTAAGGCGTTGGTTGAGCAACTGAAAACTTATGAAGCCAATTACGCGTGGGAAAGCGCTGATTGGAAAGCGGTTGAAAAGGTCGTGCGTCTTGCGCGTCAGGAATGGCGCAGCTACTCGCCCACAGAACGCGCCGCCACCCAACCCGTGCTGGCAGAATTTGAAGCGGTTCTTGAGCGTATCGACAACAAATTAAATGATGAGCGAAAGAAAAACGCAGCCCTTAAGCAAAACCTGATTGTGCGGGCGCAGCAATTATTGGAACAGGAAGATACGCGCGCGGCGATCGAAGAGGTCAAACAGTTGCAAACTCAGTGGCAGCACATCGGGGTGATGGCGCGCTCGCTCGATCAAAAACTCTGGCGTGAATTCCGCGCCGCCTGCGATGCGATCTTCGCCAAAAAGCAACAACAAACCGCAGAGTTCAAAGAAGAGCTGGAGGCTAATCTCACCGCGGCCGAACAGATGATTGGCAGCATACAACAGTTGATGGCGCTGGGTGGTCAGGCATTGATGGATGCCCGTAAAGAAGTAGAAGCCTTGCAACAACAGTTTGCCGCGCTGGGCCTGCTCCCTAAAGCGAAAGCCAACGAGATCAAACAGGCATTCACGCAAGCGGTTGAAGCCTTTGAGGCGAAAATCAAGCGCGAACGACAACTGGCTCGCCAGCAGGTCTGGTTAAATTTGTTTGCGGCCAACGACCAGTTGCGTGAGTGTCAATGGTCACTGCTCAAGGTTGCTGATAACGAACGGGCCGATAGGGCAAAAGCGGAAGCCATGGCCGGTATTCATACAGAACAATTGCCAACAGGTGGCGCAAAGGCCTTGCAACAAAAACTGGAGCTTGATCTGGCGAAAACCGATATTAACCAGAATTTGTTGGCTTTGCGGTTGCTGTGCATTCGCGCCGACATTCTCTCTGGCTCAACCACGCCAGCAGTGGATCAGGCGTTGCGGATGGAATACCAGGTCAAACAACTCGAACAGAACTTCGGCCAGAAACCTGCCGATACGCGCACAGCATTCGACGAATTGATATTTGAGTGGCTGGCGGTGGGGCCTGTGTCTGGTGCTGACTATGCCCCGCTGTTTAATCGATTTCATGAGTGTTGGCTGAAAATCGTTCGCTAGGAGATTGTTGTGGCCAGCCTGTCTGTGGCGCGAGTGACCGGTCGCTATATCAAGCGTGCGCTGCTGGTTTGCCTGCTGTTGTTATTGGCTTATCAGTTGTGGGTGTTCGCCAATCTGTTGTGGTGGAAATGGTATAACCCGGTGGAAACCAGCTTCATGGCGCTACGGCTCGACGAGTTGCGCGAGAAAAATCCCGCCGCCGAGTTGCGTCACCAATGGGTTCCCTACGAGCGAATCTCAATTCACCTCAAGCGGGCGGTGGTGGCTACAGAAGACGATAAATTTGTCGACCACCACGGCTTTGATTGGGAAGGTATCAAGGTGGCGCTGGAGAAAAACCAGCGACGTGGTCGCCTCTCGGCTGGCGGCTCCACCATTACGCAGCAATTGGCCAAGAACCTGTTTTTATCCCCTCGCCGAAGTTACTTACGCAAAATCCAGGAAGCGGTGATCGCTGGCATGATCGAGATGTTGTGGGATAAGCGCCGTATTCTGGAGGTGTATCTGAACGTAGTGGAATGGGGTGATGGGGTATACGGTGCAGAGGCCGCCGCGCGTCACTATTTCGGAACCGCTGCCGCCAACCTCAACAAAGCCCAGGCGGTGAGGATTGCCGTCATGTTGCCCAATCCGCGCCGCTTTGAGCGACGTTATCCCGATTACCTCGTCACTCACTCCCGCCGCATTCAGGCACGCATGCATTACACCCGTGTGCCTGACTAGGACTTGCAACAGATCCTGATGCCTCCATCTAGTGCGCGAAAACCCGTGGCATCACGGTTCTCGCCTGCGGGCTTTTACGTTACAATCGCGCGTTTTTATATTTCGGCACCCGTTGCCGGTTGGAAATCGTTAAACCTGTATTACTTCATGAGGTGATTGTCATGCCTATTTACGAATATCTGTGTCAATCCTGTAACCATGAATTGGAGGCGATTCAAAAGCTGAGCGAGGCTCCATTGGTGGACTGCCCGGCTTGTGCGCAACCGACCTTGAAAAAGAAGATTTCAGCAGCCGGCTTTCGTTTGAAGGGCGGTGGCTGGTATGAAACCGACTTTAAATCCGGCAGCAAGAAAAATCTGGCCGGTGAAAGCAGTAGCTCAGGCAGTGCCGGCGATGCCAAGCCGGCCGCTGCGCCCGCCGCCAGTTCTACGCCGGCCAGCGCGTGAGCGGCCTGATGGCCGCAACCTTATCAGTGACTTTCAAGACAACAGGAAAATGCTATGCGCAGTGAATACTGTGGCGCTCTAAATGCCTCTTTTATTGATCAGGAAGTAACCCTCTGCGGATGGGTTGATCGTCGTCGCGACCACGGCGGCGTTATTTTTATCGACCTGCGTGACCGTGACGGTATCGTGCAGGTGGTATTCGATCCTGACGGCAAAGAGAATTTTGCGCTCGCCGATAAAGTGCGCAGCGAATATGTATTGCAGGTTACCGGTAAGGTGCGCGCCCGCACTGCTGCAACCGTCAACCCCAATATGTCGACCGGTGAAATCGAGGTCTACGGTACTGGCCTCAAGATTCTCAACGAAGCGGAAACGATACCGTTTCCGCTGGACAGCTACGCCAATGTCGGTGAAGACGTACGCCTGAAGTACCGCTTCCTGGATTTGCGCCGTACGGAAATGCAGAAGAACCTGCGCTTCCGCTCTCAGGTTACCAGTGCTATTCGCCGTTACCTGGACACTAACGGCTTTATCGATGTGGAAACGCCGATCCTGACCCGCGCCACACCGGAAGGTGCACGCGATTACCTGGTGCCGTCACGCACCCACGATGGCAAATTCTTCGCCTTGCCCCAGTCGCCCCAGCTGTTCAAACAATTGTTGATGGTGGCCGGTTTTGACCGTTACTACCAGATCGCCAAGTGCTTCCGTGATGAAGACCTGCGCGCTGATCGTCAGCCTGAATTTACCCAGATCGATATCGAGACTTCCTTCATGTCGCAAGAGCAGATTATGTCTGTGACGGAAGGCATGGTGCGCGAGCTGTTCCGCGATTTGATGGGGGTGGAGTTTGCCGAGTTGCAACGTATGCCTTTCTCTGAGGCTATCGCGAAATACGGCTCGGACAAGCCGGACATGCGTATTCCGCTGGAGATGGTGGATATCAAGGACCTGGTCACCGATGTCGAGTTCAAGGTCTTCGCCGGCCCGGCCAACGACCCGAAAGCCCGGGTTACGGCACTGAAAGTGCCCGGCGGCAACGACAAACTGACGCGCAAGCAAATCGATGACTACACCAAGTTCGTTGGCATCTATGGCGCGAAAGGCCTGGCCTATATCAAGGTCAACGACAAATCTGACCTGGAAGAGGGCTTGCAATCACCCATCGTGAAGAACCTGCCGGTGCCGGTGCGCGCCGCCATTCTGGAGCGCGTGGGAGCCGAAAATGGCGACCTGATTTTCTTCGGCGCCGACAAACACAAGATCGTCACCGAGGCCTTGGGCGCACTGCGCTGTAAACTGGGTGCGGACCTGAACCTGTATACCTGCGAATGGGCGCCCTTGTGGGTAGTGGATTTCCCGATGTTCGAGGAAGACGACAAAGGTAACTGGAGTGCACTGCACCACCCGTTCACCGCGCCCTCTTGCTCTCCGGAAGAGCTGGCCGCCAATCCCGGCACGGCACTCTCACAAGCCTACGACCTGGTCCTTAATGGCACAGAGTTGGGCGGTGGCTCCGTTCGTATTCACACCCAACCCATGCAGCAGGCGGTATTCAACCTGCTAGGTATTAATGAGGAAGAACAGCGCGAGAAATTCGGCTTCCTGCTGGATGCCCTGAAGTACGGCGCTCCGCCTCACGGCGGCCTGGCCTTCGGTCTCGACCGTTTGATCATGCTGATGACCGGTTCCAGCTCAATCCGCGACGTCATCGCCTTCCCCAAAACCCAGAGCGCCGCCTGTGTCATGACCGATGCGCCGGGTGCAGTGGATGAGTTACAACTGCGTGAGCTGCATATTCGTTTGAGAAAGAAAGAGCAGGCAGCCCCGGTTTCTGAGTAGTTGCAGAGATCTATCGGGTACAGGAAGCGAGACCATCAACGGCATGGATGCCGTTGATGAGCCCCCAAGGATGGGTTTACGGCGTGTCTCGGTTCCTGTACCCGATAGATCGAACCCACTGGATGTTACCAAGATGTCTAGGTCGGATTAGCCTCAGGCGCAATCCGCCACAATAAGAAAGTTTGGAGGAAAACCATGGCTGGCCACAGCAAATGGGCGAATATCAAACACCGTAAAGCCCGTCAGGATGCCAAAAAAGGCAAGATCTTCACCAAAGTCATTCGTGAACTGACGGTTGCGGCCAAAGGCGGCCCCAACCCGGCGGACAACCCGCGCCTGCGCGCTGCGGTCGATAAAGCGCTCAGCGAAAACATGAAGCGCGACACGATCGACAAAGCCATCGCACGCGGTGCCGGTACGGCAGATGGTGATAATTATGAAGAAATCACCTATGAGGGTTACGGCGTAGGCGGTGTGGCCTTTATTGTGGAATGCATGACCGATAATCGCAACCGCACGGTAGGTGAAGTGCGCCACGCCTTCACCAAGCGCGGCGGAAATTTAGGCACGGACGGTTCTGTCGCCTATTTATTCAGTCGTAAGGGGCAGATCAGCTTTGAGCCGGGGATCGACGAAGACAAATTAATGGAAGCTGCATTGGAAGCCGGTGCTGATGATGTGATTACCAATGATGATGGTTCCTATGACGTCATGACGTCCTTTGAAGATTATCTCAATGTAAAAGATGCGCTCCTGGCTGCCGGCTTTAAACCGGCCAATGCGGATATCGCGATGATCCCCTCGGTGACTGTTCCGCTGGATAAAGAGGGTGCGGAAAAAATCCTCGGATTGATCGATATGCTGGAAGACCTGGACGATGTCCAGAACGTGTATACCAACGCGGATATCCCCGACGATGTGATGGAGCAATTGAACTCATAATACGACCTTCCCCTGCGGCAACTGGCGTTAGCCAGCTTGCCGCCGCTCTTGCGCTTGCGACAGGCGCCACTCCATGTGACACTTCCCCCACCTTTTAAGACGCGCACTTATCCTTATGGCACTGATCTTGGGTATCGACCCTGGCTCCCGCAAAACCGGCTTCGGCATTATCAATGCTGTGGGGCGGAAGACGGAGTATGTCACCAGCGGCGTGATTCGCGTCCCCGAGCTTGACCTGCCCGAACGTCTGAAGATTATCTTCGACTCCGTTACCCAGATCATTCAGCAGTATTGTCCTCAGGAAATGGCGATTGAGCAGGTGTTTATGGCCAAGAATGCCAGCTCGGCACTCAAATTGGGACAGGCGCGCGGCGCGGCGATTGTGGCGGCGGTAGCCTTGGCGTTACCGGTCTCTGAGTATGAAGCGCGCAAGGTCAAGCAGTCGGTGGTGGGGCATGGCGCGGCGGATAAAACCCAGGTCCAGCATATGGTGAAGACCTTGTTGCGGTTACCGGCGGAGCCCCAGGAGGATGCGGCGGATGCGCTTGCAGTAGCGCTGTGTCACGCCAATACGCAACAACATTTAATTAAACTGGCCGGCTCCAGCAGTTTCCGCCGGGGCAGAGTGGTTTAAACGGTCCATGAACAACGGTCGACGGAACAACATAGAGCAGGTTTTATGATAGGACGTTTACGCGGTACAGTCGTAGAAAAACAGCCGCCATATTTATTGCTGGACGTGAATGGTGTCGGCTATGAATTGCAGGCCCCGATGACGACGTTTTATCGTTTGCCGGCAGTGGGTGCGGAGGCGGTGTTGCACACGCATCTGTCCATTACGGAAAACCTGCATCAATTATTTGCGTTTATCGATCAGCGGGATCGCGCATTGTTTCGAACGCTGATCAAGGTGAACGGTGTCGGTCCCAAGTTAGCGATTGCGATTTTGTCCGGTATGGAAGCGGATGATATTGCGCGCTGCGTGCGCGAGCACAATGTGACAGCCTTGACTAAATTGCCAGGCATCGGCAAGAAAACTGCTGAACGTTTGGTTATTGAGTTGCAGGATCGGTTGAAAACCTGGGACCTGCCTCACGCAGAACATCTGCCAGACAATCAGCCGTTAACCCATCTGAATACCAATGATGTGCTGGCTGAAGCTGAAAGCGCATTGATTGCGCTGGGCTACAAACCCGTGGATGCTGCGAAGATGATTGCGACTGCGGCAAAACAACATGCCGATGCGAGCAGCCAGGAACTTATTCGTTTGGCCTTGCGCAGCATAGCGTCAGCCTGAACCTGATAACGAGAGACTTATGATTGAAACAGATCGTCTGATTGCTCCCACCGCCAGGGATCGCGAAGATCAACTGGATCGCGCGGTGCGTCCTCGCAGCCTGGCGGACTATGTCGGTCAGCCGGTGGTGCGTGAACAGATGGAAATCTTTATCGGTGCAGCAAAAAAACGCAGTGAAGCCCTGGATCACACACTGGTTTTTGGTCCGCCCGGGCTCGGTAAAACCACGCTGGCCAATATCATCGCCAATGAAATGGGGGTTTCGTTAAAAAGTACCTCCGGACCTGTGCTGGAAAAAGCCGGAGACCTTGCGGCGTTGATGACCAATCTTGAGCCCGGCGATGTGTTGTTTATCGACGAAATTCATCGGTTGAGTCCAGTGGTGGAAGAAATTCTGTATCCCGCCATGGAAGATTTTCAACTGGATATTATGATCGGCGAAGGGCCCGCCGCGCGTTCCATTAAATTGGATCTTCCCCAATTCACCTTGGTCGGTGCAACCACTCGCGCCGGTTTGCTCACTTCTCCCCTGCGTGATCGATTCGGTATTGTGCAGCGTCTGGAGTTTTATAACGTGGCAGACCTTACTCACATTGTCGCGCGCTCTGCCGCCTTGTTGGGGGTAAGTATGGAGCCTCGAGGAGCGGCTGAGATTGCCAAACGCTCACGGGGTACGCCGCGTATTGCCAATCGTTTGCTGCGCCGGGTGCGTGATTTTGCCGAGATGAAAGGTAACGGGACCATTACCGCCGAGATGGCCGACGGTGCACTCAATATGTTGAATGTTGATGAACGTGGCTTTGATCATATGGATCGCCGTCTGCTGCTTGCAATGATGAATAACTTTGACGGCGGGCCAGTAGGCGTTGAAAGTCTTGCGGCGGCCATCAGTGAAGATCGTGGCACAATCGAAGATGTGATCGAACCTTATTTGATCCAGCAAGGCTTTATGGCGCGTACACCGCGCGGTCGTGTCCTGACGGCAAATGCCTATGTGCATTTCGGCATGGCCATGCCCAAACGCTTGCAGGATGATACGGAATAATCAGCGCGACCTTTTATGTCCACGGAATTTCATTGATGACTGCTTTCAGCTTACCGATCCGTGTATATATAGAAGATACTGATGCGGGCGGTATTGTTTACTACGTCAACTATTTAAAGTTCATGGAGCGCTCCCGTACAGAATTTTTGCGTAGCCTAGGGTATGATAAGCCCGCTATTTTGGACGGGGGTCTTTTGCTTGTCGTTCACACTGCACAAGTCACGTACCGTCGCCCGGCGCGCCTGGATGACCAGCTCGAGGTAACGACCGAGGTGGTCAAAATTGCGCGCACTTACGTGGAGTTTCAACAGAACATTTTGCGCGGGAACGAATTATTGTGTGAGGGTCTAATCCGCATCGCTTGTGTCAGCAGCGAAACCATGAAACCCAATGCCATCCCCGCCACCATGTTCGAACGCATCAAGTCGCATGCCATTACCAACTAAGAGCTACAGAGTGTTATGTCAGAAGCTGAAAATACCTTATCGATCTGGAGTTTGATTGCCGAAGCCAGTTTTGTTGTGCAACTGGTGATGTTGATCCTCTTCCTTGCCTCCATGGTTTCCTGGGTGATGATTTTTCAGCGCGGCATGTACCAGCGCAAAGCCCACAACGCCTTCCTTGCATTTGAAAAGCAATTCTGGTCCGGTATCGACCTCAATCAATTATTTCGCCAGGGCAATGGCCGCACCGACACTGATGGTGTTGAAAATATTTTCCGTGCAGGTTTTAAAGAGTTTACCCGTTTGCGTCAGCAAACCGGCGCCGACCCTGATGCGGTGATGGAAGGGTCGCAGCGAGCCATGCGTGTAGCCCTTGCACGCGAAGAAGAAAAGCTGGAGGCCGGCTTACCCTTTTTGGCCAGCGTAGCTTCTGTCAGCCCCTATATCGGCTTGTTCGGTACGGTGTGGGGAATCATGAACTCATTTCGCGGCCTGGCAAATGTGCACCAGACAACTCTGGCCACGGTTGCACCCGGTATCTCTGAAGCCCTGGTGGCTACAGCCATCGGTCTGTTTGCAGCGATTCCGGCGGTACTGGCTTACAACCGCTACTCAACACGCGCAGAAACCTTGATGGGCAATTACCAGACGTTCGCAGAAGAGTTTTCTGCAATTTTGCATCGTCAGGTACACAGCAAGCAGGTTTCCTCCTGAGTTAATCCAAATATCCAGGGTTAAACGATATGTCCGGATTTGGTCCGAAAGTTAAAAAGAAGCCGATGGCTGAGATCAACGTGGTGCCCTACATTGATGTGATGTTGGTGCTTCTGATCGTGTTTATGGTTGCCGCACCGATGTTGACACAGGGTGTGCAGGTTGACTTGCCCCAGGCAGCGTCAGAGCCAATAGATAATAAAGACGAAGAGCCGGTAACGGTGTCTGTTAAAAAAGATGGAAGCTACTACATCACTCTGGGGGGCGACGCAGAGCAGGCTCGTCCTTTGGCAGAAATCAAAGACATGGTGAGCAAGGTACTGCGTCAGAGCCCCAAGACGCTTATTCTGGTGCAAGGTGATCACAGTGTTGATTATGGTGTGGTTGTATCCTTGATGAGTGAATTGCAAAGTGCCGGGGCACCTTCAGTCGGTTTGGTGACTGAGCCTCCCCGTTAGGTATCTATGAAGCTCGACAGATTTTTTACAGTACCGGTATTGCTCAGTGTAACGTTGCATACAGCGTTATTGATCTTTGTTGCCGGTAACTGGATACAAAGTAAGCCGGAAGAAACGGTGTACAAGCCCCATTATGTGAAAGCTACCTTGGTCGATATGACCCCCAAAGCCATCGCTGCTCCCCAACAGCCGAAACCTCAGGTGCTTGAGGCGCAAAAAAAACAGGAGCAGGAACGCAAACGCCAGGATGAGCAGGAGCGCCAGCAGGCTGAAGCAAAACGAATCCAACAGAAAAAAGATCAGGAAGCCAAAGCCAAGGCTGAAGAAGCGCGCCTGCAAAAAGTAAAAGCGGAGCAAGCCAAACAGGCAGAGGCCAAGGCCAAAGCCGAGCAGCAACGTAAAAAGGAAGAGGAAGAAAAGAAACGTCAGGCAGAAGCTGAGCGCAAAAAACGCGAGCAACAACAGCGTGAAGCGATGGAACGGCTTGAGGCAGCTCTGCAAAAGGAAGAACAGTTTCTCAGTGAACGTAGTGACGATGCCAATGTCCAGAGTTACGAAGCGCTCATACAGGAGCGGATTATCCAGAACTGGAGTCGTCCTCCCTCTGCCCGAAATGGCATGCAGGCGATTCTGGAAATCAATATGGTCCCGACCGGCCAGGTGGTCAATGTGCGAGTGATCAAAAGCAGTGGTGATGTCGCATTTGATCGCTCGGCCGAACAGGCAGTGAAGCGCGTTGATCGCTTTACCGAAATCATGGGTATGCCCTCAGATTTATTTGAGCGTAACTTTCGAGTATTCCGATTATTATTCCAGCCAGAGGATTTACGTCAGTGAAACGTTATTTGCTGTTTTTTGTGCTTATGCTCTCAGGTATGGCACAAGCCCAGTTAACAATACAGATTTCCCGAGGAGCGGATAATCCGACCCGGATTGCGGTGGTACCTATGGCCACGCAAGGGTTGGTACTGTCTGAAGATATCAGTGAGATCATCAGTAAAGACCTGGAGTTCACCGGTCAGTTTGCTGCAATTCCACGTACCGATATGTTGTCTTTCCCACGCAATGAAGCAGAAGTTCATTACCGGGATTGGAATGTGCTCAAGGCAGAATATTTATTGATAGGTTCTGTTGAGCAACGTGCTGGCCGCTATTACGCCAGCTACCAGCTGTTTGATGTATTGGGACAGCGCAAAGTGCTACCTAAATTATCCGTTGACGGTACGGAAGCTCAATTGCGTGACCTGGCTCACCACATCAGTGACAAGGTTTATGAAACTATTACCGGTATTCGTGGCATATTTTCCACCAAGCTGATTTACGTGGAAGCTTTTCAACAAAGAGGTACGACAGATAAATATCGTTTGATGTTGTCGGATGTTGATGGGGCGCGTTCACGGTTATTGCTTGAATCCCGTGAGCCAATCATGTCACCGATGTGGTCTCCGGATGGGCGTCGAGTTGCATATGTTTCTTTCGAATCGGATCGGCCTGCTGTTTATATTCAGGAAATTGCAACGGGCAAGAGAGAGCAATTGACAAACTTTAAAGGATTAAATGGTGCACCTGCCTGGTCGCCGGATGGACAGCGCCTGGCATTGGTTTTGTCGAAGGATGGCAATCCGGAAATTTACACGTTGAATATAATTACTCGACAACTGTCGCGCATGACAAATCATTTTGGAATTGATACTGAACCTGCATGGACAACAGATGGTACTGGCATTATTTTCACCTCCAATCGCGGAGGAAAGCCACAAATATACCAAGTAAATGTTGCAACTTTGCAGGTGGAGCGTGTAACCTTTGACGGCGAGCAAAACACTCGTGGTCGCGTCTCTCCTGATGGTAAAAGCTTGGTTATGGTTCATCAACGCGGTGGTACATATCACCTCGCTGCACAAGACCTGAAGACCGGAAATTTACGCATTTTGACAGAGGCAGATTTAGACGAGTCGCCTACTATAGCTCCCAACGGCGCTATGCTGATGTATGCGACTCGCTTTGGTGGTAAGGGTATACTGGCGGCGGTTTCCTTGGATGCCAGAACCAGAGTTCGTCTACCATCAAAACAAGGTGATGTGCGGGAACCCGCATGGTCGCCATTTTTTAATTAAACCTCAGTACTGCTAGTTCACCACTTGATTGGAGTTACACACACATGATCACTAAATCATTAAAACAAGGTTTAACCTTCGCTGTTATTATGTCTTTCCTGGTTGGTTGCTCCAGCAGCAGCACTCAGGATGACGAAGCCACCACTACCGCTCCTGTAGTGGAAGAAACTGTTAACGAGCCTGTTGAAGAGCAAGCACCGCTGGAAACCATCGTGTACTTCGACTTCGACCAAGCTACCCTCAAGCCTGAAACCCGTGCACTGTTGCTGGCTCACGCTGACCGTCTGAAATCTTCTGGCGCTGCTACTCGTCTGGAAGGTCACGCTGACGAGCGCGGTTCTCGCGAATACAACATTGCTCTGGGTGAGCGTCGTGCAAACGCTGTACGCGACTTCCTGGTACTGCAAGGTGTAAGCGCTTCTTCTCTGGAGGTTGTGAGCTATGGTGAAGAGCGTCCGCTGGCTACCGGTAGCGACGAATCTTCTTACGCTCAAAACCGTCGTGTAGAACTGAAGTACTAATCAAGAGTCAGCAACCCGTATGTTGAGATTCCTGTTAGCTGCTGTTCTGTTCATTGCAGTCCCTGCATCGCAGGCGCAAGTGCGGGTTGTTGAATCCTCACCCCAGAGACCACTCTCTGGGGTGGCTCAACCGATTGAATCGGTTAATGCTCAAACGAATGCCTATTTTGAACTCCAATCACTCAAGGAAGAAGTTTCTCTGCTACGAGGTTTGGTAGAGGAACAAGCTCACGAGATTTCTCGTTTAAAACAGCAGCAAATGGATAACTACATGGATCTGGATAAGCGCCTGACGGCATTATCTGGTCGCAGTGGAAACCCGGCTTCTGTTGATGCTCCTCTCTTGCCGCCGTCACCCGTTGAAAGTGCAGGTGGCGGTGTCTCTCCTTCGAATTCCAATAGTGCGCTCGGCGAAGCCGAAGTCTATGCTGCTGCTTACAATCTGTTGAAGCAGCGTCAGATTGATCCTGCCATTGCGGCCTTCAAAGATCATCTCTCTCGTTTCCCCAACGGCGCCTATGCCGGCAACAGTTATTATTGGTTGGGGGAAATCTACCTGTTGAAGAATGAATTGTCTGATTCGCGCGATTGGTTTTCCCAGTTGCTCGAAAAATTCCCCAATGATCGCAAAGTGCCTGATGCGAAATTCAAATTGGGTAAGGTATATCATTTGCTGGGAGAAAATGATCAGGCGAGGAAGTTGCTTGAAGATGTGGCTGCCGGTAGCGGTGACTCGGCCCGTTTAGCCCGGCAATATATGCAGGAAAATTTCTAGCGGTAAGGTTGGTGTTGGTTTAAAACCGCCAGTTTCTATCTCTTTAAATGGTCCGCGCAAAAAAGAGTGGGGCTAACCTTGCGGTTAGCCCCATAGCTTTCCAGCTCCTCTCCGGGTTTTACTCTAATCACCAGATGATCCGGTTTTTAAAGCTCAGCATCCTGCTGATTAACCCTGCTTTTCCACTCTTGTGCCTTAATCTTCCGTGGTCTACATCCTTATGCGGCACACATTCCTTCGTATTTCCTTAGATAGAGTGGGGCGCTTCCTTTGACCTTTCTTGGCCTGGGTACATCAATGTGTACTTCCTTGTTAAAAGCTATTCTCCAGAAAAGAGGGTGTCGCAGATAGTCGAGAAAATCGCTATTTTTTGTAGGAAATTGACTACAAGGTGGCGCGGATATCGGGATCTATGCCGACGTAATTGCCGTCGCCTCAAAATAAATGCAATAGAAATCAGCGTGTTAGAAAATACCAACAGACAGCCGAACAGATCGGCTCTGCGTGCGAAACCGCACAGTGGAAAGAAATAAAAAGACGGGAAGATCAGGGTCGCTCCTGAGAGCGACCCTGGAAGGAGGGATTTAGAGGTTGTCCAGATACTTTTCTGCGTCCAGAGCGGCCATACAGCCTGCGCCGGCAGACGTGATAGCCTGGCGGTAGACATGATCTGCCACATCGCCTGCGGCGAATACGCCAGGTATGTTGGTTGCCGTGGCATTACCGTGTAAGCCGCTGTTCACCTTGATGTAGCCATCTTTCATGTCGAGCTGGCCGGCAAAGATGTCAGTATTTGGCTTGTGACCAATTGCGATAAATACACCAGCAACATCAATCTCCTGAGTGCTACCATCTTGCGTGCTCTTCAGGCGCAGGCCAGTAACGCCGCTGTCTTCACCGAGAACTTCTTCCAATGTATGGTTCCAGATAATGCGTACATTACCGTTGGCGGCTTTGGCCATCAGCTTGTCCTGCAGGATTTTTTCGGACTTTAACTTATCCCGGCGGTGAATCAAGGTTACTTCGCTGGCAATGTTGGACAAATACAAGGCTTCTTCCACAGCGGTATTGCCGCCACCGACCACGGCAACTTTTTGACCGCGATAAAAGAATCCATCACAGGTCGCACAGGCGCTCACGCCTTTGCCCATAAAAGCTTCTTCTGATGGGAGTCCCAGGTACTGGGCCGAAGCACCAGTAGCAATGATCAGCGCATCACAGGTGTAGGTGTTGGTGCCGAGCAGTTTGAACGGGCGCTCTGTTAACACAGTCTCATGGATGTGATCAAAGATGATCTGCGTATCAAAACGCTCGGCGTGCTCTTGCATTTGGACCATCAGGTCTGGGCCCTGTAGATCGTGCGGGCCACCGGGCCAGTTTTCCACCTCGGTGGTGGTGGTCAACTGACCGCCTTGCTGCATCCCCGTAATAACAACCGGCTTCAGGTTGGCACGAGCGGCATAGATGGCCGCCGTATATCCAGCAGGGCCTGAACCAAGAATAATCAGTTGATGGTGCTGTACGTCACTCATGATAGTTATCCTTAAAGCGTGATAAATAAACGATGGATAGGGGTATGAATTTGGTGGCCATGATAAGTGAATACAACGGGGGGAGCAAAATTGTCTGGTTCAATACAAGGTATTGGCAATGGCTATAGAGAGCTGTCAGGCTAACAGTTATCTTTTATTGTATGAATGTTGGATGCTTCTCTTTATATGGTGGTAAAAACCTCGTTAATTATTACAATAGGGCGCGAATTACTGTCCATTACTCGGGAATGTGCTTTTGAAATCAAATACTTCCAGTCGTAAAACCGCTCCTGCGGCGCCTGAATCCGGGGTTTTCCTGCGGATTGTGAAAGAAGGTGCCCTGATCGGTTTTGTGGCCATTTGTCTGTTTCTGCTGCTGGCGATGTTCACTTATGACTCGGGTGATCCGGGCTGGTCGCGTACAGGTGCCAATGCCCGTATACAGAATGCCGGCGGCCCGTTCGGCGCCTGGATTGCCGACGTGTTCTTTTCACTATTTGGTTACCTGGCCTATCTGTTTCCGCTCATGTTGGCCTATCGTGCCTGGATCGTGTTTCGGGATCGAGCCCATCAAACTACGCCAGATTGGATCTTGATCGGCTTGCGTTTGGTGGGTTTTATCCTGGTAATGGTTGCCGGTACCGGTCTGGCCGCCATGAATTACGGCAGCGAAATATCGGATCTCCCTTATTCACATGGCGGGCTATTGGGCGCTTCTGTATCGGTAGCGGTGGACGGTGCCTTCAGCTATACCGGCGGCACGTTATTGTTGATTGCGGTATTTTTGTTTGGCATGACTATCTTTACCGATCTGTCCTGGTTGGCGCTGATGGATGAAATCGGCCGTATTACCTTGTTGCTGATCAGCAAGCTGCAGGAAAAATGGCTGCACTTCCAGCGGCGGCGCCACGAGAAAAAATTGGCAAGTGAAGCGCAACAACACCGACGTGAAGTGGTCGCGCAGCACGCCAAGGTAGAGGCCAAGCGCATTCCGCCAGTTATCACTGAGCCGCCCAAAAAGCCGACGCCAAGCCCCCGCATCCAGAAAGAAAAGCAGGCATCTTTGTTTGAAACACTGGATACGAGTGTGGTGGGTGAATTACCGGCGCTCAATCTGCTCGACCCGGCGGATAAACGCAGTGATAAAGGCTTTTCAAAAGAATCGCTGGAAGCCATGTCCAAACTGCTGGAGTTGAAACTTAAAGATTTCGGTATCGATATCGAAGTTGTTTCGGTGCAACCCGGCCCGGTCGTGACGCGTTTCGAAATCCAGCCTGCGCCGGGTATCAAAGCCAGCCGTATCTCCGGATTGGCAAAGGATCTGGCCCGATCTTTGGCGGTGGTCAGTGTGCGGGTGGTCGAAGTGATTCCCGGCAAATCTGTCATGGGTATTGAGATTCCTAACGAGCACCGTGAGATCGTCCGCCTGAGCGAGGTCATCGCATCAGAGGCATACGAAAACGCCCGTTCCCCGCTCACGATGGCATTGGGGCACGATATTTCCGGCGAGCCGGTCATTGCCGATCTGGCGCGGATGCCGCATTTATTGGTTGCAGGTACCACGGGTTCCGGTAAGTCGGTCGGGGTCAACGTGATGTTGTTGAGCTTGCTCTATAAATCGACCCCCAAAGAAGTCAGGTTGATTCTGGTCGACCCGAAGATGCTGGAGTTGTCTGTGTATGAAGGCATTCCGCATTTGTTGACGCCGGTCATCACCGATATGAAAGACGCGGCTAACGGCTTGCGTTGGTGTGTGGGTGAGATGGAGCGGCGCTACAAGTTAATGGCAGCGTTAGGTGTACGCAACCTGGCGGGCTTTAATCGCAAAATTGATGATGCAAATAAAGCCGGTACACCGATCGCCGATCCCTTTTTTAAGCCGGAAGAAAACTTTGAAGCGGGAGAGGCGGAAGCAACAGCCCCTAACCTGGAAACCTTGCCGATGATCGTTGTCGTGATCGATGAATTCGCCGATATGATGATGATTGTCGACAAGAAAAAAGTCGAACAATTGATCGCGCGTATTGCGCAAAAAGCGCGGGCTGCCGGTATTCATTTAATCCTGGCGACCCAACGGCCTTCGGTAGATATCATTACCGGTCTTATCAAGGCTAACGTTCCGACGCGCATGGCCTTCCAGGTTTCGTCCAAGATAGACTCGCGCACCATTCTTGACCAAGGCGGTGCGGAACAATTGTTGGGCCATGGCGATATGCTTTATCTCCCGCCCGGAACCAGTATTCCCATGCGGGTGCACGGCGCTTTTGTGGATGACCACGAAGTGCATAAAGTGGTGGGGGATTGGAAAAAGCGCGGTCAGCCAAATTATATTGATGGCATTACCGATGACAGTAATAACAGTATTCCTGTCCCTGGTATCAGTGGTGGCGACGAAGATGGCGGCGACAACGGCGAAGGTGATGCGCTGTACGATGAGGCGGTTGCTTTTGTTATCGAATCGCGCAAAGCCTCCATTTCTTCCGTGCAGCGTAAATTGCGTATCGGCTACAACCGTGCCGCGCGCTTGATTGAAACAATGGAAGCGGCCGGTGTCGTATCTTCTGCGGGCCACAACGGTAACCGCGAAGTGCTGGTGCCCGGCGGCAATCGTTAATTACTTCCTGGAATGACTATGTTAATCAGAATATTGTTGTTATGCAGCGTGCTTGTCGGTGCTGCGGCGTTTGCGGAACAGGATCAAAGTGCAGCGCAATTGCGCAAGCACCTGGATGCGATGACCACTTTGGAGGGTAAATTCAGCCAAAGGCTGTTCGATGAAAAAGGTGAGAAACTGGAAGAAAGCCAGGGCAGTTTTGCTTTGCAGCGCCCGGGGAAATTCTATTGGAAAACGGAAGCACCATTTCCGCAATTATTGGTATCAAACAACAAAACTATCTGGCTCTACGATCCGGATCTGGAAACCGTGAACGAGCGTCCTTTTACGGATGATCTGCAACAAACTCCCGCGCTGTTGTTGAGCGAAGACATCGACAAATTACGTAAGAATTTTACCGTCACCTATAAGGCGGGCGATAAAAATACGCATCGCTATACCTTGGTGCCCAAGGTTACCGATGGACTATTTCAACAGCTGATTTTGATCTTTGCGGGTAATGAACTGAAGGAATTCCATATTCAGGACAGTCTGGGTCAGCTGTCGCAATTCACCTTAAGTCATGTCAAACGCAATCAATCGATAGATTCATCACTGTTTGAATTCACTCCTCCACCGGGCGTGGAAATACTGAGAAATTAATGAGCCGCGATCTGTTTGGCGCACCTCCGGTATACCAACCGCTTGCTGCACGTATGCGGCCGCGCAATATTGATGATTATATCGGTCAGGAACATTTGCTCGGTCCGGGTAAGCCTTTGCGTGAAGCTGTTGTACGCGGTCAGTTGCATTCGATGATTCTCTGGGGACCACCGGGTGTAGGTAAAACTTCTCTGGCTAAATTATTTGCCGAGCAGGCTCATGCCCGCTTTGAAACCTTGTCGGCGGTACTGGCCGGCGTCAAGGAAATCCGGGCTGCTGTCGCTATCGCGGAACAGGAGCGTGCCGGTAGCGGGCGCAAGACCATCCTGTTTGTTGATGAAGTTCATCGCTTTAATAAATCCCAGCAGGACGCTTTCTTGCCTTATGTTGAAGACGGAACCCTGATCTTTATTGGCGCGACTACTGAAAATCCATCCTTTGAATTAAACAATGCGCTCTTGTCCCGCTGCCGCGTGTATGTGTTGCGCGGCCTTGGGCAAGAACAATTGCGTCACGTGCTGCAGCAAGCATTGCAGGATAGTGAACGCGGGTTAGGCAACCAACACATCCACATCGATGATGAAACCCTGAATACCCTCGCATTGGCGGCGGATGGTGATGCACGTAAAGCACTTAATTTGCTTGAGATAGCGGCAGACCTTGCCGATGATCAACAGGGTGTAAAAACCATCAATCGCGATGTGTTGGCGGAAGTGCTGGCGAGTGACGTACGGCGTTTTGATAAAGGTGGCGATTTATTTTACGAACAGATCTCTGCTTTACATAAAGCGGTGCGCGGCTCGTCGCCGGATGGTGCACTTTATTGGTTGGCGCGCATGTTGGATGGTGGATGCGACCCGCTGTATATCGCCCGGCGGGTGGTGCGCATGGCGACCGAAGATATCGGCAATGCTGATCCGCGTGCATTACCCCTGGCGTTAAGTGCCTGGGATACCCAGGAACGTTTAGGCAGCCCGGAAGGCGAATTGGCTATTGCGCAGGCTGTGGTTTATCTTGCGGCAGCGCCTAAAAGTAATGCTGTGTATAATGCGCTCAAATTGGCGAGGGCGGATGTGCAACAGCTACCCGCTTACGATGTGCCCGTGCATCTGCGCAACGCGCCGACAAAGCTGATGAAATCCATGGATTACGGTGCTGAATATCGCTACGCCCACGACGAACCGGGTGCCTATGCAGCGGGTGAAAATTATTTACCGGAAGAGATTGCGGATCGCCGTTACTATCAACCGGTGGATCGCGGCCTGGAGTTGAAGATCCAGGAAAAACTCGCCCACTTCCGCGCGCTGGATGCCAAAAGCCCGACGCAGCGTTATAAAAAATAAACACTTGTCTAACGGAAACAGTTTCATGCAATGGTTAGCTGTCGCAGTGGGGGGAGCATTGGGTGCTATGGCGCGCTACGGCGTCGTGAGTTATCTTGCGCCGCTCACCGGCCACCGTTTTCCTTTGGGCACTCTCTGTGTCAATATCTCCGGCTCCTTTTTAATCGGCGTGTGTTACGTGGTGCTCGATGAAAAACTCGCAGCGTCACCCGAGTGGCGTTTATTGACCATGACGGGTTTTCTCGGCGCTTTCACCACCTTTTCCACGTTTTCCCTGGATGCTTTAGCACTGTGGGAAAACGGCCTGCCGGTGACCGCAGTGACCTATGTGTTGGCTACCGTGTTTGGTTGCCTGATGGCGGTCACTGCTTCGGTGTTATTGACACAGCGTTTACTGTAACCGTGTAAATTCCTATCAACCTTTACGTAATTAGCAGCCATGTTAGATTCAAAATTAATTCGCACTAACCCTGAAGCCGTTGCCGCCGCGCTTGCCAAGCGTGGCTATGTCCTCGACATCGAGCGTATTAAAACGCTGGAGGAAGAGCGCAAAGCCATCCAGACCAAAACGGAAATGTTGCAGCAGGAACGCAATACCCGCTCCAAAAATATCGGTAAGGCCAAGGCCGCCGGTGAAGATATCGCACCTTTGATGCAAGCTGTTGAGCAGTTGAAACAGGAGCTGACGAGCGCCGAAGCGGAGCTGGTTAAGGTGCAGGATTCGCTGGAGGAATTCCTGCGCGGCGTACCCAATATGCCGGCTGACGAAGTACCGGAAGGTAAAAGTGACGAAGATAATGTGGAGCTTCGTCGTTGGGGAACACCACGGGAGTTTGATTTTCCGGTACTCGATCATGTTGATCTTGGTGAAAAACTCGGTGGTCTGGATTTCGACACAGCCAGCAAAATTACCGGTTCACGTTTTGCCGTTTTGCGTGGTGGCATTGCGCGTTTGCATCGCGCCTTGGCTCAGTTCATGTTGGACACGCATATCAATGAACACGGTTATGAAGAAGTTAATGTGCCGTTTATCGTCAATGCCGATTCACTTTTCGGTACCGGGCAGTTGCCCAAATTTGAAGAAGACCTGTTCAAGCTGACTGACGAACGCGGTTTTTATCTGATTCCGACCGCAGAAGTTCCGGTTACTAATATCCTGCGCGATGAGCTGTTGGAAAGTGCAGCGCAGTTGCCGCTAAGACTGGTTTGCCATTCACCCTGTTTCCGCAGCGAAGCTGGCAGTTACGGACGCGATACACGCGGCATGATTCGCCAGCATCAATTTGAAAAAGTGGAACTGGTACAATTCGTTCGCCCTGAAGAATCTGACGCGGCTCTGGAGTCTTTGGTTGGGCACGCGGAAACCATTTTGCAGAAATTAGGTTTGCCCCATCGCACTGTTATTTTGTGCGGTGGCGATATCGGTTTTTCTGCGGCGAAAACATACGACATTGAAGTGTGGGTGCCCTCGCAGAATAAATACCGTGAAATTTCTTCATGCAGCAACTTTCGTGATTTCCAGGCGCGTCGCATGAAGGCCCGCTATCGTCACCCGGAGACAGGTAAGCCAGAGTTCCTGCACACGTTAAATGGTTCCGGCCTGGCTATCGGTCGCACATTGTTAGCCGTACTGGAAAATTATCAGCAGGCAGACGGCAGCGTGGTAGTGCCAGACGTGCTGCGCTCTTATATGGGTGGGGCAGACGTATTGCGCCCGTGATATGGATTACTTTCCTGTCTTTCTTGATCTGAAAAAACGCCGCTGCCTCCTCGTAGGCGGCGGCGATGTTGCCACCCGTAAAGGGCGGCTCCTGGTAAAAGCAGGTGCGATATTGCGTGTGGTCGCACCTCAGATATCGGCCGAGTTGCGCGAGTTAGTGCAGCAATGTCAGGGTGAAATGCACTTGCGCGAATATCACGCAAGCGATGTTGATGATTGCGTTCTTGCCATCGCGGCGACAGATATCGATTCACTCAATCAGGTCATTTCCCAGGATGCCAAGGCGAAACACATTCCCGTCAATGTTGTCGATAGCCCCGCCTTGTGTACCTACATCACCCCGGCCATTATTGATCGCTCACCTCTGGTGATTGCGATTTCCAGCGGCGGCGAATCACCGGTACTGGCACGCCTGATTCGCACCAAACTGGAAACCCTGATTCCCACCAGTTACGGCAAACTCGCACAATTTGCGAGTCGCTGGCGCGAGCGAATAAAGCATCGTTTTGCTGACACGGATCAACGCCGTCGTTTTTGGGAAAAAATATTGCAAGGTCCGGCAGCTGAATTAGTTTTTAACGGACAGGATGCCCAGGCAGACACGCTATTGTCTGATGCTATTCATCAAGAGGATGACAGCCTGACCCAGGGTGAAGTTTATTTGGTCGGCGGCGGTCCGGGTGACCCGGAATTGTTAACACTGCGGGCATTGCGTTTAATGCAGCAAGCAGATGTGGTGCTTTACGACCGTTTGGTTTCGGACGGCGTGATGGAATTGGTGCGCCGTGACGCCGAGCGAATTTACGTCGGTAAGCGTCGCAGCGAACACACCATGGAGCAGGAAAATATCAATCAACTTTTGGTTGATCTGGCTCTGCAAGGTAAGCGTGTGTTGCGCCTGAAGGGGGGTGATCCTTTTATCTTTGGGCGCGGCGGTGAAGAAATTGAATTACTGGCTCAACACCATATTCCCTTTCAGGTGGTGCCGGGTATTACTGCCGCGTCCGGTTGTGCTGCCTACGCCGGCATTCCCTTAACCCATCGCGATTATGCCCAATCTGTGCGGTTTGTTACGGGTCATCTGAAAGATGACAGCACCAATTTGCATTGGCCGGAATTGGCCGTGCCCGGTCAAACCCTGGTGTTTTATATGGGCCTTGTGGGCCTGGCAGAAATCTGTGCAGCATTGATTGCTCATGGTCGTGCACCGGACACGCCCGTGGCCTTGGTAGAAAAAGGAACAACACGGGATCAGCGGGTGCTGATCGCCGATCTGGCCACTATGGCCCAGACGGTGGCTGACAATAATGTGCACGGTCCCACCTTATTGATCATTGGTGAAGTGGTCAAACTGCACGCCTCCCTGCAATGGTTTTCTCCCGCGCAAAACCCCGTTGATTCTGATTGAACCATCCGCCATGCCGACCTTTCCAAAGAAAAGCGGCATTGGCAGCTTATAACCAGGTCCGGGAAAATCCCGTCGTTTGGAATGAGATAAGCATCACAAGATCTAAATAACGCCATTAAGTTGGCGGCGTTAAAGCCGATAGCCTGAATACCAATGCAGACAATCCTGAAGGTGATGTCATGGTTTATCTGGGTCCTATCAATACACTGAGCTTGACTGCCAAGACCAAGGCGGTAAAAGGCTATTCGCCGGAACAGGATATGCCGGTCAATAAACCGGTGGACAGCACGGTGCATGTGGCGCCGACGGTGGATCGTCGCAGAGCCCATGATCGGCGTCGTGAACAACGTGATACGCTGGTGGAAACGCGAGCCGGCGGTGATCGTCGCAAACGCCCGAGAATTGATATAAACGTTTAACCCCTCTCTGTTTTTGTCCCTCCGCAGGCACTTTGCCTGCGATGCCTGTCTAATTTCCATTACCTGATACCCAAAATTTTGGCACTATTGATGTGCCTGAGATCTTGTGTGAGAAAGAGCGCGCGAAGGAGAAGACTATGTCAGCGTATACATTTGATTTATTTGTTATTGGTGCAGGTTCAGGTGGTGTGCGTGCCAGTCGCACGGCCGCGCAACTCGGAGCGAGGGTGGCGATTGCGGAAGAAAGTAACCTGGGGGGGACGTGTGTCAATGTGGGTTGTGTGCCGAAAAAATTACTGGTGTATAGCGCACATTATCGCGACACCCTGCACTTGGCGTCCGGGTTTGGTTGGAACATCAGGCAGGCTCATTTTGATTGGGCGACCTTGCGTGAGAATAAAAATACTGAGATTGCTCGCCTGAACCAGGTTTATCACCGTTTGCTAACTGGCGCGGGTGTAACGTTATTAAAAGGACGCGCGCGTATTGTGAATCCGCATTGTGTACAAGTGGGCGAACAGGTTTACACCACAGAGCGCATCCTGATCGCTACCGGCGGATATCCTGTTGTGCCGGAATTTCCCGGCAGTGAACATGTTATTACCTCAAACGAGGCTTTTTTTCTTGATCAATTGCCAGAGAAAATTCTGCTTGTGGGGGGTGGTTATATCAGCGTGGAATTCGCGGGTATCTTTAACGGTTTAGGTGTAGAAACACATTTATGTCATCGCAGCGATGCGTTGTTAAAAGGTTTTGATCAGGACATCCGCCAATTGCTCGGCGAGGAATTAATAAAAAAAGGCGTTCACTTACATTTCAATACGGATATTACCCGCATCGAAAAAGTGGACGAAAATCGCTTTACTGCCCATGCAAAAGATGGTCGTGAATGGTGCGTTAATAAAATCATGTTTGCGACAGGCCGACGCCCCAATATTGCGAATCTCGGGTTGGAAAACACCGCCATCCAACCGAATAAAAATGGCACCATCGCTGTGGACAAACACTATCAAACAGTAGAACCCTCCATCTATGCGGTGGGTGATGTGGTCGGACATCTGGCGTTGACGCCGATTGCGCTTGCCGAAGGCATGCTTCTCGCACGCCACCTTTTTGATAAGCCGCAACAGGCACTGAATTACCACGGCATTCCCACAGCGGTCTTCTCGCAACCACCGGTCGCCAGCGTCGGGTTGAGTGAAGCTGATGCACGGGAAAACTATGCCGCTGTTGATGTTTACCAATCACATTTTAAACCCATGGCTTTTTCACTATCCGATACAGAAGAACGCACATTTATCAAACTCCTGGTAGATCGCCATACTGACAAGGTGGTTGGTTGCCATATGTTGGGGCCTGATGCGGCAGAAATAATGCAAGGCTTGGCTGTAGCACTCACCGCAGGCGCGACCAAACAGGATTTTGATCGCACCATTGGCATTCATCCAACCCTGGCGGAAGAGTTCGTGACCCTGCGCGAGCGGCACACGGCCAATCCGGATTGATGTGTTGAAAATGGTGACAGTCACAATAATGGTGATCGAATATTCATTGAAAGTACTGCAAGCAATTGTGTTTTTTAAACAGGTTTTTACGATTGATAGAAAATAAAATCCATTTGCGTATTGGTTTTCGTTGAGATGTTCGCCGGGAACGAATAATTCGTGAGGATTTTATTGAAACGCTTCACATTTTTTGTCAAATCAGGCAATCTTACGCAGCCAAAAATCGCTGTTATCCCCGCTCTTTTGAGATCCGATCAGTAAATCATCCTTGGCATGGTGTATTCGCGCCGGCGTTCAGCATTGTTAGTCACAATCCTGCCTGGACTCCACTTTCATGTGTACGGAAGCCTTTGATGTTGTCATTGTTGCGTAAATTTTTGTTGCTCAATCCTTCCGATCTCTCATCCCCACATCCTTATAACTGGCAACTTAGTGCTTTGCGGATAATTGTTTTTTCAGGAATATGCCTGGTGTTTATTATCGCCGCGCATAGTTCATGGCAAGCGTATCATTTGGGGCTGTATTACATCGTGGCGCTGACCAGCCTGTTTTATTTTTCGCTGTTGCTGGTGCTGTTTATTTCACGCCGAAAACTGTTTACCAGCGCTATCGGACTGACATTGATTGTCCTGATGGCGGCATTGTGTATCTTGCTGTTTATTGATGATATCGATCTTGCGCAGCATGGCGTACTGTTTCTTTACAGCTTGCCTATCGTGGCCCTGTTATTTTTTGGACCTAAAGCGGCTTACCTGGCCATTGCTTTCAACTTTGTACCGTTTTTGTTGTTAGTGAACCGACAACTTCCCATCGGCTATTTTGATTTTTCAATTACCTTGCCCGGCGCTCATGCGTATATTCACGGTTTGATGTTCCTGTTCTTTAACTTTTGTCTTCCGCTGGCCACGACCCGCATCCTGCAAACCTTGAAAATTAATTCCCGCCGATTAAAAACCCTCAATAAAGAGTTGGATTATAGCCATCAACTCTATGAAGAGATGTTCGATCACATCGCTTTTCCTACCTTATTGTGCGACCGCCAGGGCAAGATCCTGAAAGCCAACGCGTTAGCCCATTCATTGCTGAATGTACCGGATGCCGAGCTATTGAATACCCGCCTGGATGAATGGTTGATTCGCCTTCCGGCGGCGGATGCATCCCTTGATGCTATTCCACCCCTGGGTATTGAATACCAATTAAAACGCAATCCCCAGCGCACGATTTTGTTGAAAGAACAGGAGCTGACACGCCATCAAAACGGTGTCATTCACCTGGAGGATATCAGTGATGTTAAACGCCTGGCCTCGCAATTGAGTGAGGCGCGTCAGGAACAGCTGTTCACTAACTATGATTATCTGACCCAGTTGCCCAGTAGTATCCTGTTTATGGATATGGTGAACGATCAGATTAAAGCGTTTAGCAAGAATAATTTTATGTTGCTGGCCATTGTTAAAATTTGCCAGTTGAAGATGATCAACCATGAATACGGTTATGAATTCGGTAACCGTTTATTAAAATCCTTCACCCAGGACGTTAAACAGCAGCTACCGGCGAATGCGTTGTTCTGTCGTTTGCGTGGGGTTAAATTTGCTATCGCGATTCCCGGCGATTTAAATACCGCTGATCCGCAGCGGTTGTCACACTCATTGCGGCAGATGCTGCCGGAAACCTGTAGCCCAGGTGGTGACGTGGTGGTGATGGATTACCGCGTGGGTATCACCTTCAGTTTGACATCTGCCAGCCATATCGAAACCGGCATCGAGGAATGTGAAATCGCCCTGGATCAATGCACGGCGCAAGAAGCCTGCGTGCTGTTTGATAGAGCCCAGGCGTCGCAAATGAACAATGATTATCACATGGCGCAATCCTTGCGCGAATCAATTCAGCAGCGGCATTTTGAATTATGGTTACAACCTAAAGTTAATCATCTCGGTGATATTTGCGGCTTTGAAGCGCTGATCCGATGGCCGCAGCTGGATGAAATTATCATGCCGGATGCTTTTATTCCGCTGGCGGAACGCCTGGGACTTATTCCCGCCATCTCCCGTCAAGTGCTGGAGCGTGCGGTTGAATTACTCAAGGATTGGCGACGTGTGAATGCGAGCTATTCGCTAGCGATCAACCTGGCAGGTGCCGAGCTGCAGGACGAAGAATTTTTCCACGAGCTGGTTATGTTAAGCAAGGAAAGCCCATGGCTGGTGGAAAAGCTGGAGCTGGAGATTACCGAAACCCATTTGACCATGCTGAATCCTTACGTTAATCAACGGCTGCATGAATTAAAACAATTGGGCTACCGTCTCGCGATTGATGATTTCGGGACTGGCCACGCATCGCTCGCCCAGTTGATTGATATTCCGGCGGATGCGATAAAACTGGACAAGCGTTTTATCGATAAACTCACATCCGACGCGCAACATATCAAGATTGTCTATACCACCTTGAGTTTGGCGCAATCGCTGAATGTGGAATTAGTGGCGGAAGGTGTAGAGAATGAACTGCAATATCAGTATCTGGTGGATATGGGTTGCCAGATGATGCAGGGTTATTATTTTTCCCGCCCGCGTCCGGCGGGCGAATGGCTGGATCGCATCATCGCTGCGGAAGGCCAGACGCTGAACATCATGCGAGAAGCTGAAGTCCTGCTGGCTGAGTAAATACGGGCTGCGTGGGGCTTAGGCGCGTTCAACTGCAATAGCCACGGATTTAAACGCCGGTGTTTTACTGCGCGGATCTCGTGCTGTACCGATCAATACATTCGCTTCCGGATAATAAGCCAGCAGGTTTCTGCGCGGCACATCAAACGCAAATACTTTAACGGCCTGCATTTCACCAAAGGGTGAGCGCAGGTTGACATAGTCGCCGGCAGCAATGCCCAATTCGGCAATATCTTCTGCATTCATCAGCGCAGACCAACGGGTGTTGGTGCCGCGATAGCTATCGCTCTCTTCGTAGATAATCGAATTAAATTGCCCTTCACTGCGAATGCTGGCAAGCACAAAAGGAAATTCCGGGCTGGTTTGCGGCGGTGCCAGCGGCGTGATTTTAAATGCAGCTTTGCCCGACGCAGTCGGAAAATCGGGCGCGCGTAAGAGGCGGTTAGCGATCGTGAATTCCTGTTTGCTGGTGTCGATATCGGCCAGGGCCTCCATACCGGGAATGGTCGCGGCAATAGCGTTACGAATTTTCTGATGCTGCTGGAACTCTTCAAAATTCAAGGGGCAATCGGGCAACAGGCGCTTGCCCAGTTCACACAGTATATTGACCTCGGGCCGGATATTGCTCAGGCGATTGATACCCCCATCACTTAAGCGCACGTAGTTGAACATGGACTCCTGCGTGGTCGCCTGCCACTCTTCATCGCGTGCCGTTACTGGCAAAATTAATGACTCGCTGTTTTCAACACCGGTGATATGTCCGCGATTGAGTGTGGTGGTCAAAAATGCTTTAAAACCGATGCGGTCCAGCGCTGCACGTGCCCAGCTTGCATGGGGGGTTGCGGAAAATAAATTACCGCCCATCAATAACGCAGCATCTATCTTGCCGTCGTGGGCCGCATTCAGGCAGGCGAGGGTATCCATACCGGCTGTGGTTGGTAAAGTGACGCCCAGGGTTTGTTCGAGCTGTTGAAAAATATCGTCTGGCAGTACCGGCTTCACGCCGATAGTACCGATGCCCTGAACGTTACTGTGGCCGCGCAAGGGCAACAAGCCTGCCGCCGGTTTGCCGATCATGCCGCGCAGCAAGGCGAGGTTCGCGATAGCTTCCACATTTTCTACACCGTGCAAATGATGGGTAATACCCATGCCCCAGGCGAAAACGGCCTGCTCAGCACGGGCGTAGCAGCGCGCCAGATGCTCAATGCGTTCCTTCTCAACACCGCAAAGGGTGGTCAAGGTCGCCCAGTCGGTGTTGCGCACATTGTCTGCGTAAGCGGAAAAATCCTGTGTATGTGCAGCAATAAAATCCTGCTGGATTTGTTCGCTTTCCAGCAACGCCTTGGCAATGCCGGTCAATAACGCCAGGTCGGAGCCAATACGGGGTTGTATATACTCAGAAGCAATCCAGGTGCCGCCACTGAGTAGGGACCTGGCGCTTTTAGGCACAGCAAAACGCACCAGTCCCGGTTCTTTGGCCGGGTTGATCACAATGACCTGGCCGCCGCGTTCACGACAGTTTTTAAGTTGATGCACAAAACGTGGGTGATTGGATGCCGGGTTCGCACCGATCACAAAGATCAGGTCAGATTGCCCCAGATCTTCCAGCGAAATCGTCGCCGTGCCGGTACCGATAACATTATGCAAACCGACGCCGGTTGCCTGGTGGCAATAGTAGGAGCAGTTGTTGACGTTGTTGGTGCCATACAAGCGTGCAAGTAACTGCAAGACAAACCCGGCTTCGTTGGATGAGCGGCCCGAGCTGTAGAAAAAACTGCGCTCCGCCGGTGTATTGGCGAACCGCTCGGTCATGAGGGTGAATGCCTTCTCCCAGGATATCGGTTGATATCGATCACTGTTTGCCGGTTTATACACCGGGTCGTTCAATCGACCCAGATGTTCCAGCTCATAAGCGGAAAGCTGCTGAAAATCTGCGAGGGGATGATCAAACACTTCACGCGGAATCGGTGCCTGGATATCCGTCGATTGTGCCTGGATACTTTTATTGCACACGGAGGGAAATTCATCCAGCTCATTGGTCATACCACCGCGCTGACCGCCCATCCCCAAGCCGCAGGCTTTACAGGTATTGCGGCTGTTCAACGCCTTGGCGGAATTCAATAAACCAATTCGCCCGACCGTCTTCAGGGTATAGAGAATCTTCTTGGGGCCGCCGCCGACAATACGGATGGGGTGTGCAGGTTGATCCGGGTTTTTTTCTGACATAACACTGGTCGCATCAAGACGTAAACAGGAGGCTATCGGCCCAATGTCGAGAGGCTAAGACGAATAGTCCAATGATGCAATACGTTAAATGCCCCGCGTACGGGGCGGCAATCAAACGCTGGCGTGTTTTCCGTCGGGCTCGGCGTCGGTGAGGTACTTCTTACGAAACTGGCCCGGCGTCATCTGGGTGAATTTCTTGAAAAAACGGTGGAAGGCCGACTTGGAATTAAAACCGGATTCCTGCATAACACTCTGCATATCCAGATTCTTATCGAGATTGTTCATCAAAATCTGCTTGGCGTGTTCAACGCGATAGTAGTTGATGAACTCAAAAAAATTCTGCCCAAAATCACTATTGATTGTGGCTGACAAGGCTTTGGGCGAAATGGCTAATTTATCGGCCAGTTGCTCCAGGGTGATATCCACCACCAGATAGAAGCGATTCTCCTGCATGGCATTTTTTAGTAACTCGCCATAGGTAGGTGGCAAGCTCTCCACGACTTCCGGCTCGCTGGCTGGTACAGGGGATTCCATATGAATGCCGGAAAACACACCCGAATGACTCAAACTGTAAACCACCAGTGCATTCACCAGCATCAGCGTCAGGTAATTATTGGTCACACCCATGGCGCTGCTGACACTGACCGGTGTGAACTGTGCCAGGACGTGGGTCATCAAGGCCCACACCCAGGCCAGCAGGAACAGCCACAACAAAAGATTGAGCCAGGAGAAATCGATATGCGTGGTATCGGAATAAGTATTCTCGATGCGGCGCCGGTAACTGATCATCTGTTTGATGGCAAAGATGCCGTAGATCAGGGGCGACAGCTTCTGTGCCCAGATATAAACCGCAAAGTGATCCATCCGGCTCATCGTCAGATAGTCATAAATCAAGGTCAACTGATACCCGGTATCGTGGCGGTATACGCTGAAGTATATAAAGAAGGGATAGAAGAAGAAGGGAATCAGGTGCAGCACGTCTGCACGCTTCCAATGAAAGTCGCGGTAGAGCAGGGATTTGGTGTACCAGTAGAGCATTGGCCCTTGCAGGAAATACGCAAAACCCATCGCAAAAAACAGGGCCGGCGACAGTTCCGCCAGAATATCCCGGAGCGGGACGCACCAGTAAATCAGGACATCAAAGGCAATGGCCGCACTGAGGAATAAAAACAGTCCCAGCAGCAGGTTACTCAGGTTGCGTTTGGTAAAGATTGTCATCAGTGAGAGGATCAGGCCCTCAATAATGACAACAATCAGGACCAGATCGTGAAAATTGAAAAGTACCTTATTCAAGGTTGACCGACTCCACAAAGGCGACTTGTTATTCTTACCCGGTCTCTCGGCGTATCCGTCGTGCGAAGGGTACATCAATGTACCGGTGAGATGGCGGTGGCTCATATGAGCGAGTGAATGGGCATTACTATCGCTTAAAACGCGGCCTTTTAAAAGCACTCAATGGCCGGCTTGGCCGGTCAAGTCCTGCAAGGATTGTCCCACCTCCCCGAAATAAAAAGTGAGACGCGTGATTTTCCGGGCCTCACCCACCCGCCATTGCCGGCGTAACCGCGCGATTCGCAATAAAAAGAAAATCTTATCGGCTTATCGATTTATATAAACAAATGTCCGAAGTCCCAGATTAATAGTGGGACTTTCAGACTTTCCCCGCTTTTTCATCGCCCGAATTCCCACTTAAACCTTTAACTGGGAATATTTGCAGGTTGTGATTGAAGTTCTGTACATGATTTTGGTGATGGTGGTACTTTTTTTCACGTGAGAGGTGTTGATTTTGGTACTTAATCTGGTTCGGCTCGGGCTCGATGTTGATGTAATGGGTGGGGCCCACCTGGTGCAGGAGGTGCGATCTTATGCCAATCACAGCCTTGGGGGGCTGCTTCCCCTAAACGACATTCATTCAACTCGTAAGAAATAGAACCAATAGAGGGTGAGCAATGAAAGCTAAAACGATAACAACAGCGGTAAAAAAATCGGTAATGGTGGCAGGCGTGGCAATGAGCGCTGCCTTTGCCAGCCTGGCTCAGGCGGTCACTGTGGATCTTCTGGTCTTATACGATGATTACACAGCCAACTACTTCGGTGGCGATCCCCAAACAGCAATGAACAGCTGGGTCAATCAGATGAATGCCGCCTACGCGGATAGCCAGATTGATGTTCAATTGCGCCTGGTCGGTGTACGCCGCAACCAACAGGCTGGCTCTAACATGACTGACGTGCTGCACGCGGTACGCCAGAATACCGCTGTGGGCGCCCTGCGCGATCAACTGGGGGCTGACTTCGTTGCCCAGTTGCATCAGACCGGCGCCTGTGGCGTGGGCTATGTGGCGGTGGATCGGAACTGGGCCTTTAACGTGAGTGCGCCCCAGTGCGGCCCGATTGTGATGGCCCACGAACTGGGTCATAACATGGGTCTGAATCACTCCCGTCGCCAGGGCGATACCACCGGTGCACGCTACCGTTATGGTGTGGGCTACGGTGTCCAGAACGTATTTGTTGACATCATGGCTTACGAGGGCGTGTTCAACGCCTCCCGGGTTAACCGTTTCTCCAACCCTAACCTGACCTGTCGCGGCTTGCCTTGCGGTATTCCAGTCGGTCAGCCGGAAGAAGCCTACGGTGCCCTGGCCATCCACAATGTGCGTAACGACATCGCGGCCTTCCGCCCGACGGCGGGCACCAGTGGTCCGGTCACGCTCGCCGAACATTGCAACTACGGCGGTTATAACGTGGGCCTGCCAGTAGGCAGCTACAACCTGAGTCAGTTGCTGGCGCGCGGTATTCGCAACGACGATATTTCTTCTCTGCGGGTCCAAAGCGGTTATCGCATAACCCTGTATCAACACGACAACTTCACCGGTAACGCGGTGACCAAAACGGCTGATGACAGTTGCCTGGTGGATGAAGGCTTCAACGATATAGCGACGTCTGTGGTGGTTGCGCAGAACACCAGCGGTTTCAATCAAACTGTCCAGGCAGAAAATTACTTCGCTAGCCAGGGTGTGCAGCTTGAAGCGACCACTGACAATGGCGGTGGCCAGAACGTCGGCTGGGTTGAAACGGGCGACTGGATGGCGTACAGCAATATCACTATTCCCACCTCTGGTACTTACACCATCGAATACCGCGTTGCCAGCCCCAACAGCGGTGGGCGTATTTCGCTGGACCTGAATGGTGGCGCCACGGTATTAGGACAAATCAATGTGCCCAACACCGGCGGATGGCAAAACTGGACCACCGTTTCCCATACAGTGAACATCAATGCGGGAACCTATAACTTTGGTCTCTTCGCAGCAGCGGGCGGTTGGAATATTAACTGGTGGCGTATCAGACGCTAAGGTCAGGCAGGTATCAGCTGCATCGGTTGCAAAAACGGTGCAGCAAGCAACAGGTTTTCCACGGAAGAGTTTGTGTCTCATGGTTGGTTCTTGCAGTAGGCCACTGTTCATCACTCCGCTAATGCATGGAATGGTATCAATGCATAACAAATTACATCAGGTCTAGCGCCTGTGATCAGACATCCTAGATATCGGCAATGGGTGTGTTGATGGTGTTTATGTATTACGGAGTGGTGCTTTTTAGTGTGGCGATCCAGGTAAAAACAATTAAATAACCTCATCGGAAAATCCCGGCCCGCTAAGGCAAATATTATGAAAGATAATAAATTTTATTGGGTAGCCATTGTGATTGTGGTTGCTATTGGTGTTCTGCTTTTTGTTAACCGTTCGGGAGAAACTGTAGAGCAACAGGTTGCCTCCGAGTCGCCTGCTGATTCATCTCAACCGCCCGTAGCGGTCTCTGAGCCTATGACGGCGACACAAGCGGCTGCAACCCAGGCTAAACCCGCGCAAGCGGAAACGAATAATGCGAACCCTGAGGGCGTTTCGTTTGACGAGCGGCTTGCCGCCATGCAACAGCGGCGACCCAATCAACAGTTTGATCCGGCTGCTGTCGAGGCGGCGATGCAACGCCAAACCGCCTGGGCTCCGGCAGAAGAAGTGCCGGAAGATTTACCCCTGCAACCGGAAGAATTTACCGATGGCCGGCAATTTATTGAACTGGACAGTTTAAAGATTGAAACCCTAATGCCGGGTGATGCGGTGAAAGTCACCATCGACGAAACCGGCGAAGATTACAATGTGACCGTAGATCGCATTGAAAAACACGATTACAACAGCATCAGCTGGTACGGACACATTGAGGGTGCCGACGGACAAACCTACAGCGTCAGTTTTACGCGCGGCGAAACATTAACGGTTGGGGGCCTGGATACACCGGAAGGTCATTACGTCTTGCAAGCTCACGGCAACAACGGCTGGATCGCTTCCAGCGCACTGTTATTCAAAATCGACCCTAACGTAGACGACGCCATTTATCCCCACGAGGTCGAACAACAAGTCAATCACCACGATCACGATCACTAATCCAATCTGCACGTAATAGCCCAAATTTTTTGGGCTATTACGCTTTCCCCTTGCCCTAACCCCGATCCAATTCCCCTGTAGCCAGAAACGGGGACGCATCAATATCCTGCGCATCCATCATATGCGCGATGCGTTGCAGGGCGGTAAGGATCATCGTCTGTTCCCAGTCCTGCAGCGCATCAAATTTCTGCACAAATTGATTTTGTAATGCGGTGGGTGCGCTCTGCAGGATCTCATAGCCTTGCGGCGTCAGGTGCACATGCACTTTGCGTTTATCGGTCTTCGACCGCTGGCGGTAAATCAACTCACGTTTCTCCAGGCGATCAAGAATGGTGGTGACGGTGGCCTGGCTTAAGCTGACATCATTCGCCAGCTTGCTGATGATG
>DATJLH010000033.1:0-8282 GCA_035490615.1 Cellvibrio sp. | reverse complement strand
CCGGAGATCACGCCGATGCGGCGGTGGCCCAATGAAATCAGGTAATCCACCATGGTGCGTGCCGCGGCGCGGTTGTCGATACGAATGGACGGGCCGGTGGTAAATTCGCAACCACAGGCATTCACACAGGCAATGCCCGGCGGAATATTGCTGTGGCTTTTCTCCGAGCTGGGGCGCAACTGGATGATGCCGTCCGCCAGGCGGGTTTCCACGCGGCGAATATAGTCCTGTTCACGTTCCGAGGTGCCGCGCGTATCGCCCAGTAGCACGGCATAACCTTTTTGTTGCGCACGATCTTCCAGGGCGCGAATAAACAGGGAGTAAAACGGGTTGGCGATATCAGGAACCAGCACCACCACCGCATAGGAACGTGTGGAGCGAAAGTTGCGCGCGAGCATGTTGGGCCGGTAACCCACCTGGGCGATAGCGGTTTTGACCTTGGCCAGGCTTTCATTGGATACCTTTTCCGGTGCGCTCAGGGCGCGGGACACGGTAGCAACCGACACTCCGGCTATGCGGGCAACATCTCGAATATTCGACATAGGACGACTCTTGGGCGCTGGTTCAACAAGGATTGGTATGAAACGGCAACAGACGTTATGTAACAAACGTTATGACAATTTCGGCTTATTTATCGCTTTAAACGTGCCGTGACATCGAAAATCTACTACACGTTTGCAACTCTGACTAGCAAAAAAAGTTGTAACCGATTACATTATGCATCTCTGAGTGTAAGTTGATCGCTATCAGGCATCATGGCATTATCAGCCCGCCCTTATCGGGCGTGGCCTCGCAGGTATTGCGCAGGTTTGCGCGGGCGTCCAGGTTGATGGCAGAACCTGCGTCGCCATCGAATGGTCGAGATTTTCGCGCTTTGTCCTCGGCAGGATCGATTGATACCGGCATACAAAAAATGCTCGCTTCAGCGAACAACATACTAACGGCCACCGGCCACTCAATAATAATTGGAAGTACTCATGCAGCTGGCAACTCTCGATCTTGCGATCATCCTGTTATATATCCTGGCAACACTGGTGGTCGGCTTCTGGATTTCAAGCCGCGCCTCCAAAGACATCAAAAGTTATTTCCTTGGCGGCAACAAACTGGCCTGGTGGCAATTAGGTTTGTCCAACGCCTCGGGTATGTTCGACATCAGCGGGACCATGTGGTTGGTCTACCTGTTGTTCGTCTACGGTCTCACCAGCGTTTACATTCCCTGGTTATGGCCGGTCTTCAACCAAATTTTCCTGATGGTTTTCTTGTCTGTGTGGTTGCGCCGTTCTGGCGTGATGACCGGTGCGGAATGGATTACCTTTCGTTTCGGTGAAGGCACGGGCGCAAAACTGTCTCACTTTGTCGTCGTGCTGTTTGCGCTGATCAGTGTGATGAGTTTCCTGGCCTACGGTTTTATCGGTATCGGTAAATTTGCGTCGGTATTTTTGCCGTGGAAATTTTCCGCAGATCCTTACTGGAACGATGTCGCCTACGGTTTGATCATCACTGCACTGACTACGATTTACGTTGTGAAGGGCGGTATGTTCAGTGTGGTGTTCACCGAAGTGCTGCAATTTTTCATCATGACGGTTGCCTGTATCGCCGTGGGCATTATTGCCATGAACCAGGTGTCGCCAGAGATGCTTGCAACGGTGATTCCCGACGGCTGGACCAGTGTATTTTTTGGTTGGGAACTGAATCTGGATTGGTCCCACGTATTGCCTGCGGCCAATGAAAAAATCCTGTCGGACGGCTACTCCATGTTTACCATCTTCTTTATGTTGATGGTATTAAAAGGCGTGCTCCTGAGCATGGCCGGCCCCGCGCCAAACTACGACATGCAGCGTGTGCTTTCTGCCAAGACACCGGTAGAGGCGGCGAAGATGAGCTGGTTTGTGAACGTGGTGCTGATTTTCCCGCGTTATATGTTGATCGCTGGTTTAACGGTATTGGCGCTGGCGTTTTTTATGGATGACCTGCGCGCGATGGGCCCCAACGTGGATTTTGAACAAATCCTGCCGTTTGCGTTAAAAAATTATATTCCCACCGGTTTGCTCGGCTTGTTGATCGCCGGTTTGCTCGCCGCCTTTATGTCGACCTTTGCTGCAACCACCAACGCCGCACCGGCCTATGTGGTCAACGATATTTACAAGCGCTACATCAACCCCAATGCGGACGCTAAAAAATATGTCTATCTTAGTTATACCGTCTCAGTGATCTTCGTGATTCTGGGGGTGGGCATTGGCTTGTTTATTCCTTCATTGAACGTGGTGATCCAGTGGATTGTGAGTGCGCTCTTCGGCGCTTACACGGCATCCAACGTGCTCAAGTGGTACTGGTGGCGTTTCAACGGTTTCGGTTATTTCTGGGGCATGATCACCGGCTTTGCCATCGCCATGCCGTTGATCTTTACCGACATTCATCCGATCAATGCATTCCCCTTTATGTTCGCGGCTTGCTTGCTGGTGTGTATCGGTGCATCGCTCGCGACCAAACCGGACGATATGGAAGTGCTGAAAAAGTTTTACCTGAAAGTGCGCCCCTGGGGTTTCTGGGGTCCGGTGTTGGAAGCCGCGCGTAAAGATCATCCTGAACTCAAAGCCAACACGGACTTTGGGCGCGACGCAATTAACGTGATCGTGGGGATTATCTGGCAAACTGCGCTGGTGGCGGCGCCGATTTTTATGGTGATCAAGCACTGGCAGGAATTTATTATTTCGATGATCGTGGTGGCACTGACCAGCCTGTTCCTGTGGCGCAACTGGTACGTGAAACTGAAAGATTATCCGGACGATATGCCAGCGGACTATTTGCCGCAAAATGACACAGGTGTAAGTAAGCCCTGATCATTTAACAATGCAAAACCACTGCCCGGTGTTGCACCTTGCCGGGCAGTGTTCAACAGCAAAAAAGGTGCAATTTTTTTGGCAGATTTTTGTAACCGGTTACGTTTGCATTGATGAAAACGCGGCGTCAGGTCAGTATCAATCTTGGGGTTTATTGAATATGAGTAATTTTAAAAGCGCAGTACAAAACCTGTTGAAAGAGCACGAGGCGCTGGTGACGAAAACCAATGTGCCCAGAGCGCAGGGCAACGGTATCTACACCTGCTACGAAAATCCGATCCTCACGGCGGAGCATGCGCCCATCTTCTGGCGCTACGACCTTAACGAAAAAACCAATCCGCATTTGATGGAGCGCCAGGGCATTAACGCCGCGTTCAACTCCGGTGCGATTTACTGGCAAGGCAAATATATCCTGGCCGTGCGTGTAGAAGGTGTGGACCGCAAATCATTTTTCGCCATCGCCGAAAGCCCCAACGGTATTGATAATTTCCGCTTCTGGGATTTCCCCATCACCATGCCGGAAACCGAGCGTCCCGACACCAATGTGTACGACATGCGCTTAACCGCTCACCAGGACGGCTACATCTACGGTTTATTCTGCACCGAGCGAAAAGATTTAAATCAACCGAACGATACCTCGGCGGCGGAAGCGCAATGCGGTATCGCGCGCACCAAAGATCTGGTGACCTGGGAACGCCTGCCGGATTTGATTACTCACTCCGGTCAGCAACGTAACGTGGTGCTGCATCCGGAATTTATCGACGGCAAATACGGTTTGTTCACGCGTCCGCAAGACGGCTTTATCAGCGTCGGTGCTGGTGGTGGTATCGGCTGGGGTCTGGTGGAAGACATGACCAGAGCCGAAGTGAAATCCGAAGTGATTGTCGACGGCAAGGTGTACCACACCATCAAAGAAGTAAAAAACGGCCAGGGCCCCGCGCCTATTAAAACCGAACAAGGCTGGTTGAACCTGGCTCACGGTGTGCGCAACACCGCCGCCGGTTTGCGTTATGTGTTGTACATGTTCATGACCGAACTGGAGCGCCCCTGGGTGGTGACGCATCGTCCTGCCGGTCATTTTATTGCGCCCCACGGTGCCGAGCGCGTGGGCGATGTATCCAACGTGGCCTTTGCCAATGGCTGGATCGTCAACGAAAAAAATGAAGTCTTTATTTATTACGCGTCGTCTGACACGCGCATGCATGTCGCCACCAGCACCATCGAAAAACTGGTGGACTACTGCATCAACACACCGGAAGACGGTTTGCGTTCTGCCGCGTCTGTTGCCACGCGCAATCAACTGATTGCTGCCAACCTCAAACTTATGAACGACCTGGTGTGATGTGATGATTGACGCGAGCTTGCAGCGCCATCCAAAAACCGTAACCGAAACATTTTCTGCTGCCGCGCTCAGCGCGGAATTCCAGCAGGAATTAATCGCCATCGGCGATTGGTGGATTGAACATGCCATCGATCGGGAGCAGGGCGGTTTCTACGGTGAAATCCGCCCGGACAACACGCCGATAAAAAATGCCACCAAAGGTATTGTGCTGAACACCCGCATCTTGTGGTTCTTCAGCGAAGTGGCAGCAGTGATCGATAAGCCAGCGTATCGCGACGCTGCGGTGCGCGCTTACGATTACCTGGTGGATTATTTTTTCGACAAGGAACTCGGCGGCGTGTATTGGGAACTGGATGCGCAAGGCAAACCCGTCAACACCAAAAAACAAACCTACGCCCAGGCATTCGCGGTGTATGCATTGTGCTCTTACTACACACTCACTGGCGATGAGCAAGCCATGGCGCACGCACTGGATTGTTTTGCGCTGCTGGAAGAAAAAACCATCGACCGCGTGAACCAAGGTTATTTTGAAGCCTTCACCCGCGAGTGGGGCAAGATGGATGACGTGCGCCTGAGCGATAAGGATTTAAATTATCCCAAGAGCATGAACACGCACCTGCATGTGCTGGAGGCGTACACGACGCTCAACAAAGCCAAACCCACCGAGCAAATCAAACAAGCCTTGCGTTACAACATCGACTGTTTTGATAAATACCTGATCAATCACGATAACGGCCACCTGCGCATGTTCCTCACCGAAACCTGGGAAGATTTTTCGCCGGGTTATACCTACGGTCACGACATCGAATGCAGCTGGCTATTATCCAAGGCACTGAATTCACTCAATGATCCGCAGGTTACGCAAAGGATGACGCCAGGCATCATCAAACTGGCGGATATCACCTTGCAGGAAGCCATGGGCGAATACGGCGAGGTGCTGGACGCGTTTGATTTTGCCTCCGGTGAAAAACTAACGGAGCGCGTCTGGTGGGTTCAGGCCGAGGCACTGGTGGGTTTTCTCAACGTCTATACGCTGACCCGCGACGAACGCTACCTGACGGTGGCAAAAAATGTCTGGGCTTTTATCAAACAATATCAACGCGACAGCCAGCACGGTGAATGGTTGTGGTTGTCTACCCTGGATGGCGACCACGGCGAAGAAGCCTACAAAGTCGGCTTCTGGAAAGGCCCGTATCACAATGGCCGTGCGATGCTGGAAGCAATTAATTTTATAAAAAAGATTGGATAGCGCATAACAGCTATTCCATTCACACGAGGTGACACATGAAAAAAATCAACAACAACTTCACATACCTGGCGGCGCTGTGCATTGCACTGCTGCTGGGTTGCAGTAAACAGGAAGCGCCCGCGCCGAGTGAAAACGTGCAGGCATCTTCCCCGGCGTTGCAAAACCCGGACGAACCAGCAGAAGCAAACAGCCCCTTTGTCACCGTGGAAGGTCGCCACTTTTTACGTAACGGCCAACCTTATTACGTGATCGGTACCAACTTCTGGTACGGCGGTTACCTGGGTTCGGCGGGCGAGGTCGGTGACCGCGAACGCTTGCTTAAAGAGCTGGATTTATTAAAGCAAACCGGCATCAATAATTTGCGTGTACTGGCGGTATCCGAAAGCAGTGAATTAATGCGCGCGGTGCGCCCGGCCATCATCAAAGCGCCGGGCGAATACGATGAAACTTTATTGGCCGGTATGGATTTTCTGCTCGACGAAATGGCCAAGCGCGATATGACCGCGATCTTGTATCTGAATAACTTCTGGCAATGGTCCGGCGGTATGTCGCAATACGTAGCCTGGTTTACCGGCAAGCCGGTATTCGACCCGGACGTAACCAATGAATGGAATCCCTTCATGGAAAACTCCGCGAGTTTTTACCGCATTGAAGAAGCGCAAAAACTGTATCGCGACGTTATCAAAGCTATTATCACCCGCAAAAATACCATCAACGGCAAGCGCTACAGCGAAGACCCGACTATCATGTCCTGGCAGCTCGCCAACGAGCCTCGCCCCGGCAGCGATGCCGATGGCCGCGCGAATTTCGAGGCATTTAAAAACTGGATTCACGACACCGCCAAATACATTGACAGCCTCGCCCCTAACCAACTGGTGAGCACTGGTAACGAAGGTTCCATGGGCGCAATTCGCGATATGGCGTTATTTATCGATTCCCACAAAAGCGAATACGTGGATTACCTGACCTTCCATATGTGGGTAAAAAACTGGGGCTGGTACGACGCCAAAAATCCCGACGAAACCTTTAGCTCCGCATTGGCCACCGCGAAGGATTACATCAATCAACACATTGATGTGGCCAACCAGATGAACAAACCGATTGTGTTGGAAGAATTCGGTATCGAACGCGACAACGGCAGTTTCACTACTGACTCCACTACCGTTTATCGCGACCGCTTTTACGCAGAAATTTTCAATTTACTGCGCACCCGTGCGGGTGCCGGTGATGCGATTGCCGGTATGAACTTCTGGGCTTGGGGTGGTTATGGCCGCACGGAGAATGAAGATTTTATGTGGAAAGAAGGCGACGACTTTGTCGGTGACCCACCGCAGGAACCGCAAGGGTTGAATTCCGTGTTTGATGGTGACACCACGACCCTGGCCGTGATTAAAGCCCACGCCGATGCCATGAAAGATATCAACACCAAGCAATAACATCGTCCGCATCAGCATTCGGCTTTACCCGATGCCAATGTAAAAAACCGTAACCTTTGTTGCGGTTTTTTATTCGCCGAATTAATTTATATGATATGTATTATTTGATAATAACTAACGCTTCAAGAACGACAATAGAGGAAAAGCTATGCTCCGG
This sequence comes from Cellvibrio sp., assembly GCA_035490615.1. Classification (GTDB taxonomy): domain Bacteria; phylum Pseudomonadota; class Gammaproteobacteria; order Pseudomonadales; family Cellvibrionaceae; genus Cellvibrio. The sequence goes on along the minus strand of DATJLH010000033.1, from coordinate 1,258 downwards.
TTGATTAAGACCACCACACTGCTATCCATCGCATTGCTAGCGATGACCTTCGGCGCCAATGCGTCCGCCAAAAAATTTGAAGAACTCGGCCAAACACCACCGCTGGGCTGGAACAGTTGGAACACTTTTGCCTGTGATGTAAACGAAAAATTAATTCGTGAAATGGCCGATGCCATGGTCGCATCCGGCATGAAAGAAGCGGGCTACGAATACATCAACATCGACGACTGCTGGCACGGCGAGCGCGATAAAGACGGCAAGATCCAGGTCAACAAAGAACGCTTCCCCTCCGGCATGAAAGCCCTGGCCGATTACGTCCACTCCAAAGGCCTGAAGATCGGCATCTACTCCGACGCCGGCAACACCACCTGCGCCGGCTACCCCGGCAGCCGTGGCCACGAATACCAGGACGCACTCACCTACGCCGAGTGGGGCATCGATTATTTGAAATACGACTGGTGCGATACCGAAAACATTAACCCCATCGGCGCCTACACCACCATGCGCGACGCACTGCACACCGCCGGCCGCCCGGTACTGTTCAGCATCTGCGAATGGGGCGACAACAAACCCTGGGACTGGGCAAAAGATGTCGGCCACGCCTGGCGCACCACTGGCGACATTTACCCCTGCTGGGACTGCGAACTCAACCACGGCTCCTGGTCATCTTGGGGTGTATTACCGATCCTCGACAAACAGGAAAAACTGCGCAAATTCGCCGGCCCCGGCCACTGGAACGACATGGACATGATGGAAGTCGGCAACGGCATGACCGAAGCCCAGGACCGCTCACACTTTTCACTCTGGGCCATCATGAATTCACCGCTCATTGCCGGCAACGACCTGCGCAACATGAGCGACACCACGCGCAAAATCCTCACCAACAAAAACGTTATCGCCATCAACCAGGACAAGCTCGGCGTACAAGCCATGAAATACATCCACGGCGGCGACCTGATGGTATTCGCCAAACCGCTGGCCAATAAAGAATGGGCCTTCCTGTTTTTAAACCGCGGCAACACCACACTCAACTACACCCACGACTGGCTGCACTACTACGAACTGAAAGACGATATCTTTAATCACCAGATCGATTTCAGAAACGAAAAATTCAGCTGGGTTGATTTGTGGAAAGGCAACAAAGGCGATACCATCAAACCGTTAAAACTTAAGATTCCTGCGTACGATGTGGTGATGCTGAAACTGACCCCGCGTTAATTGTGTTTTGCCTGGGCTGGCTTTGCTGGCTCAGGTTTTT
>DATJLH010000032.1:0-1822 GCA_035490615.1 Cellvibrio sp. | reverse complement strand
CGGTAAAGGCAAAGGTCCGGCGGGTGCCCAAGTAGGCGCCAAGCCCGATAATGCGGCTCTGGCAAAACCGGCCAAATCCGAAAAAAACAATGCAGCAACAGCCTCTCCGGCGCCTGCATCGGCCCCAGGCAATGCTGACCTGATTACTGAAGACGAATTCGAAGCCCTGCTTGATCAACTGCATGGCAAAGGGAAAGCGCCTACCAAGGCTGCGCCCGCTACAAGCCCAGCCGGGAAAACGCCGGCAGCCGCCAATGCGCCCACGCCAGCCGCACCAAAATCAACGCCGGCCACTGGCGCCGCCAAGCCGGCAACGCCAAAATCCGAACCTGCCAAAACTGCTGCCGTTGCGCCGGTGTTAGACAAAGATCCCGCCGGTACGCCGCCAGCTGTTGAAACCACCGTTCGTGTGGATACCCAACGCCTGGACGACATCATGAATATGGTAGGCGAACTGGTATTGGTGCGGAATCGCCTGGTGCGCTTGGGTAGTGGTTCCCAGGATGAAGCCCTCGCCAAAGCGGTGGCCAACCTCGATGTGGTAACCGCCGATTTACAAACCTCGGTAATGAAAACCCGCATGCAGCCGATCAAAAAAGTGTTCGGCCGCTTTCCGCGTGTGGTGCGCGATCTGGCGCGCAGCCTTAAAAAAGAAATCAATCTGGATCTGGTCGGTGAAGAGACCGATCTCGATAAAAACCTGGTGGAAGCGCTTGCTGATCCATTGGTGCATCTGGTGCGCAACTCGGTGGACCACGGTATTGAATTGCCGGATATTCGCGAAGCCAATGGTAAACCGCGGGTGGGGCAAATTATTTTGTCGGCAGAGCAGGAGGGCGACCATATCCTCCTGTCGATCACCGATGACGGTGCCGGTATCGACCCGGTCAAGTTGCGCAAGATTGCTGTTGAGCGCGGCATGTTTGACGAAGACACAGCCAACCGTTTGTCGGATACCGAAGCCTATAACCTGATTTTTGCGCCGGGTTTTTCCACCAAAAAAGAAATTTCAGATGTGTCCGGTCGCGGTGTGGGCATGGACGTGGTGAAAACCAAAATTTCGCAACTGAATGGCTCCATCGAAATTCAATCGACCGTGGGCAAGGGCACTCGTCTGGTCATCAAGGTACCGCTGACCCTCGCGATTATGCCGACCCTGATGATTATGCTGGGCCAACAGACCTTCGCGTTACCGCTGGCGAGTGTGAATGAAATCTTCCATATGGACTTGCGTAAAAGCCATGTGGTGGACGGGCAGGAATGTATCGCCATTCGCGACCAGGCGATTCCCTTGTTTCATTTGAAACAATGGCTGGTAAAAGGCACAGAAAATATTCGCTTGCAAACAGAGGCCCATGTCGTCATCGTCAGCGTCGGTACACGCCGCGTTGGTTTCGTGGTTGATCAACTCATCGGTCAGGAAGAGGTCGTGATCAAACCGCTGGGTAAAATGTTGCAAGGTACTCCCGGTATGGCTGGTGCAACCATCACCGGTGACGGCACCATTGCCCTGATTCTCGATGTGCCCGGTTTGTTGCGCCGTTACGCGCGGGGTACTAACTCCTGGGGACACAACTAGGTCCACTATCCATCACATTTATTGAATGCAACGGATGCTGTTACACAGTATGACGTTGCGGAGTATTGTTCATGCCATTGAGGGTGCTGATTGTCGATGATTCCAGTTTCTTTCAGCTTCGGCTGAAGGAAATTATTGGTCAGCATCCGGATTTACAAGTCATCGGCATTGCCAGCAATGGGCGAGAAGCCGTCGAAAAAGCGGCGGAGTTACGCCCGGATATCATTACCATGGATTTTGAAA
>DATJLH010000031.1:0-4526 GCA_035490615.1 Cellvibrio sp. | reverse complement strand
ACTGTATATCGCAGGCACCCATACCCAGCCATCGCCCGCCGTGAAATATCGCGGCATTTTTCTTAACGATGAAGACTGGGGTTTACAACCCTGGGCCGCGAACACCTTTGAGCCGGAGGTCGGCAACATTGGTCCCCGCACCTACGCGAAGGTATTTGAATTGCTGTTGCGTCTCCACGGCAATGTGATCTGGCCGGCGATGCACGAATTCCCGGTGAAGAGCACGCCTTTCTATGAAATTCCTGAAAATAAAATTGTCGCGGATAATTATGCAATTGTGATCAGCACATCCCATCACGAGCCGATGCTGACTAACAGCCATGAATACGATGAAGAGATTCATGGCCCCTACGATTACTGGAACAATCGCGAACGCATCTACAACTTTTGGGAGCATCGCGTAAAAGAAACGGCAAATTTTGAAAACATCTACACCATCGGTATGCGTGGACGCCGGGATGAAGGGATGATGGCGCCTGAGGGTGCGACAGATGAAGATAAAGCGAAAAAAATCCAGCACGCGATTATTCCCGATCAACGCCGCATGATCGCCGACCACGTGCACGCGAACCCTGCCGACATTTCACAAATCTTTATTCCCTATAAAGAAACCCTGGTGCAGTATCAATCGGGGCTGGAGTTGCCTGATGACGTCACCATCGTTTGGCCCGATGACAATCACGGTTATATTCGCCAACTGTCCACGCCGGACGAGAACACTCGGCCCGGTGGTTCGGGGGTTTACTACCATCTGCAGTATTGGGGCGTGCCCCGCAGCTATTTGTGGTTTCACACCACGCCCTTGGGAATGACGCAGTCAGAAATGATAAAAGCGTGGGATTTTGATGCGCATAAAATCTGGATCGTGAACGTAGGCGATATCAAACCCTACGAATTGGGCACCGACTTTTTTATGCGGCTCGCCCGCAACCCCGAAGCCTTCCGCAATTTTGATCAAAGAACCTATCTTACCCAGTGGGCTGCTCACACCTTTGGCCGCGCACAGGCCGAGGCTATCGCCGAGGTGCTTGAACAATATTTCCGCCTGAATATTCAAAAACGCCCGGAACATCTCGATCTGATCGACAGTGGTTTCAGCGTTGTTGCAAACGGCGATGAAGCGCAACAGCGGCTGGAGGCTTTTGCGGCCTTGACGGAATCGGCCAACGCCATCTACCAACAACTGCCTGAGTCACACAAGGCAGCGTTTTACGAAACGGTGCTCTACGCTGTCCGCGCGTCCAGCCTGATTAATCAAAAAGTGTTGCTCGCCGAGCGCAGTCGCCTGTGGGCTGAGCAAAAGCGCGCTGCCACGGCGGCACTGGCGGCGCAGGCGCGAGCAGCCCAAGAAGACCTACTTGAGGAAGTGCGTTTTTACAACGAAGAAAACGCCGCGGGAAAATGGAATCACATGGTGAGCCCGATGCCCTTGTCGCAGTTGCCAAACTGGGCGCATGACACGCAACGTGCCTGGACAATGCCAGAAGTCGGCGAGTACACCCCCGCGCCTGAAGCGCGCCTTGGCGTAGCGGTAGAGGGCGTTGTCGAGCCCCTTGCAGGGAATACGGCGGGCAAATTGCCAGGCTTTCATCGCGCAGCCGACACCAGCTACTTCATCGATATCTACAACCAAGGCGAGGGTGACTTGAGCTGGACAGCCAAAGCCAGTGCGCCGTGGATTCGGCTGAGCCAAACCGGCGCGCAGGGTGATGCCCGCATCCTGGTGAGTATTAATTGGACCCAGGCGCCTCTGGGTAATGCAGTGCCGGGCTCCATTGTTATTGCGGGTGCGGGTTCAGAACACACAATTAACCTCACGGCGGTTAATCCTGAGAATCTTGATCTGGCAGCGCTACCGGCGGCGGTGGAAAATAACGGGGTGGTGACAATAGCCGCAGTTGATTTTGCGACGCGCAGTGATCGCGCGGATGGCACTGGCTGGCGCCGGGTCGATCAGACAACCGCAGCCGGCGACGGCATGACAATCCAACCCGTCACCGCAGCGAGTGTCGATCTTGCGCGCCTCATCGAAGACAGCCCCTCGCTGACCTATCAGTTCTATGCATTCAGCACCGGCCCGGCAAAGATCCATACCCAGGCGCTGCCGACCCACAAGATTACCTCTGCGCATCCAGGCGTGCGCTATGCGATCTCACTAAATGGCGACGAACCTCGTATTGTTGATCTCCATGCGAGCGAGTATTCCGATGCATGGAATGTGAATACGCTAAGGGCTGCGGCCATTGGGGTCACTGAGCACCAGGTGACTGCACCAGGCTTGCAAACCATTCAGGTCTGGATGGTTGATGCGGGTGTGGTGCTGGATCGGCTGACGGTGGAGATTGATCAGGACGGCGCCTTTAATTAGCCGGGTAATTAATACCGGCCGCGGCGCGAGGTGGTGTTTTGTCGCCACCTCGCGCTACCAGAACTCGCACTGCCAGAAAAAGTAGCGAAAACTATTTCTTATCCTCCTTCCGACTCTCCTTCGTCTCCAACACAAACAACAATAACGACCGATTGGTCACCACATACAGGTGATTAAACGCAAAACGTTCTTCTGAAAAATCCGTCGGTCGATTGGTGTCGATCAGGCATCTCCAGGCGCAGCCTTCGGCGACTTCGGGTAAGCAAAAATTCACGACGTCGTGGTGGGCGTTGAGCACCAGTAACAAGGTGGCGTCGGCGCCGGGGCGGCGGATGCCGGTGGCCTGGGCGCGGCCGTCCATCAGCATGCCGAGGCAGCGGGCGTTGCCGTCGTGCCATTGTTCTTCGGTCATTTCGTTGCCGCAGGGAGAGATCCAGGTGACGTCCTTCACGCCCAGTTCTTCGTTGTACATGCCCACCAGAAAACGGCCCCGGCGCAGGATGGGGTAGGTGCGGCGCAGTGCGATCAGGCGCTGGGTGAAGGCCAGCATGGCGCTGCGGTCTTCGTCGAGATCCCAGTCGATCCAGTTGAGTTCGTTGTCCTGGCAGTAGGTGTTGTTGTTGCCTTTTTGGGTGCGACAGAGTTCGTCGCCGGCGACGATCATCGGGGTGCCCTGGGAGAACAACAGGGTGGCCATCAGGTTGCGCATCTGCCGCTGGCGCAGTTCGACGATGGCGGGATCATCGGTCGGGCCTTCCCAGCCGTGGTTGTAGGAAAGGTTGTTGTCGGTGCCGTCGCGGTTGCCTTCGCCGTTGGCTTCGTTGTGCTTGTTGTTGTACGACACGAGATCATGCAGGGTGAAGCCGTCGTGGGCGGTGATGAAATTGACTGAGGAATAGGGCCTGCGGCCGCGCTGGTTGAACAGGTCACCGGAGGCGGTCAGGCGGCTGGCCAGTTCGCCCAACTGTCCGCTATCGCCGCGCCAGAAGGATCGTACGTTGTCGCGGTAGCGGTCATTCCATTCGGCCCAGCCGGGCGGGAAGCCGCCTACCTGGTAGCCGCCGATACCGCAATCCCAGGGTTCGGCGATCATCTTCAGGCTGCTCAGTACCGGATCCTGGCGCACGGTCAGGTGGAAGCCGTGGCGCTCGTCAAAGCCGTCTTGCGGGTGGCGGGCGAGGATGGTGCCCAGGTCAAAGCGGAAACCGTCCACGCCCATTTGGGTGGCCCAGTAGCGCAGGGAATCCGTGACCATGCGCAGCACGCAGGGGTGGTTTAGATCGAGGGTGTTGCCGGTGCCGGAGTCGTTGATGTAGTAGCGCTGGTTGTCGGGCAGCAATCGGTAGTAGGTGAGGTTGTCGATGCCGCGCATGGAGAGGGTCGGACCCATCTCATTGCCTTCAGCCGTGTGGTTGTAGACCACATCCAGAATCAGCTCCAGCCCCGCATCGTGGACATGCGCCACCATCTCCTTGAATTCGTTGAGGTGACCGCTGGCAAGGTAGGGTGCATGCGGCGCAAAGAAGGCGATGGTGTTGTAGCCCCAGTAGTTGCGCAGGCCTTTTTCCAGCAGGTGCTGGTCTTCAATAAAGCCATGCATGGGGAGCAGTTCAATACTGGTGACGCCGAGGTCGCGGATATGTTGCAGGAGTTCGCGGTTCATCAGGCCGGCGCAGGTGCCGCGCAGGTGTTTGGGTACGGCCGGGTGCTTCATGCTAATGCCGCGCACATGGGTTTCATAGACGATGGTGCTGTCCCAGGGTATCCGTTTATCGCGGTGAGTGCCCCAGGTAAATGCCGGGTCGATAACTTTGGATTTCGGGACAAAGGGCGCGCTGTCCCGCTCATCAAAACTCAGGTCGCCATCGGGCGAGCCAATGGTGTAGCCAAACAGGGCTTCGGACCAGCGCAGCTCGCCCACCAGTTGTTTGGCGTAGGGGTCGATCAGCAGTTTGTTGGGATTGAAGCGGTGGCCAGCCTCGGGTTCATAGGGGCCGTAAACCCGGTAGCCATACACTTGGCCAGCGTTGGCATCGGGCAGGTAGCCGTGCCAGATTTCATCGGTGTATTCCGGTAGTTCAATGCGTTCCAGCTCGGTGGTGCCGTCGTTGTCGAACAGGCACAGTTCCACCTTGGTGGCATGGGCGGAAAAGAGCGC
>DATJLH010000030.1:0-4526 GCA_035490615.1 Cellvibrio sp. | reverse complement strand
GCGCCTGCGCTGCCTCAACACTCATGTGTTCCAGCTCAAGCCCCAAACCCGTGTCTGCCTTGCGAATCACACGTGCCGTGTATTTATAACGCTCAAGGTTGTGCGGCCCCTGCTGCAGCAAGACCTCAATATCCAGCGGTTGCAGGACATTGATATCGGCAAAATCAGTTTCTACAAAGAAGCCCAATTTACTGCCGTTTTTCAAACGCCCGATAGCGACCGGTACACCCAATTTGTGGATCAACACTTTCAAGTCTGTTGTTACGCGTTCGCTGCATCTGTGTTCCATAATGCCGTCCCGTTAGTCAATGAATGTATATAGTCGGTAGTGAGTCTGTTCGTCTGCCTGCCGACGCGAAGTCATCACATTACTTGGCCAAACGACCATACAAAGCCAGGAGCTTGTGTACCTTCACGGCAAGATTCTCCGGTACCTGCTCCCAACTGAAACGCCATGTCCAATTTTTATCTGTCGTCCCTGGCATGTTCATGCGATGCTCGCTGGATAACTCCAGTAAATCCTGCATAGGCACAATGGCCATCCGCGAGACCGAAGCAAAAGCCGCTTTGATTAACAGCCAGGGCATGGTGTCCTGTGCGTGAAAAAAATACTCATCAATTTGCTGACGCGCTGTCTGGTTCAGGGATTCATACCAGCCCACCGTGGTGTCGTTGTCGTGGGTCCCGGTATAGATCACGTCGAGCAAACTGTGGCGATGCGGTAGATGTGGATTTTCAGCATTGCCGTCAAATCCAAACTGCAATACCAACATCCCCGGCAATGAAAAATCCTGACGCAACTGCTCAACTTCATCGGTAATGACGCCGAGATTTTCCGCTACCAACGGCAGGCTGTGATATTCCTTGAAACAGGCTGCCAATAACGCTTTCCCTGGTGCTTTAACCCAACGTCCCTGCCGTGCGTCCTTCACCTTACCTGGAATTTCCCAAAAGGCTTCAAAGCCACGGAAATGATCCACACGGATCAGATCAAATAAATTCAATTGCGAGCGCAGGCGCGCCAGCCACCATTGGAAACCATCAGCCTCCATACGCTCCCAATCGTAATGGGGATTGCCCCAGTGCTGGCCGAACTCGGAAAAATAATCCGGTGGAACACCGGCCACGGTCAATGGGTTACCTGCATCGTCCAGACGAAAATTATGTTGCTCGGCCCAGACATCGGCACTGTCATGAGCAACAAAGATCGGCATGTCGCCAAAGAAATAAATATTTTTTTTCCGCGCGTACTGGCGCAGATCATGCCACTGCTGAAAAAACACAAACTGTTCAAAACAGTACACGCGAATCTCTTCAGCAAAGTCCTTGCGCGCTTTCCCCAACGCAGCGGCATCGCGCTGGATAAATTCCAGGGGCCATTCATTCCACGGCTTGCGCTGAAAATGTTCGCGCAATGACAGAAACAACGCGAAGTCATCCAGCCAGGCATTGTGATCTTTGCAGAAGGCGTCGTACTGGTGTTGTAAATGTGTATTCTCTTGTGCCGCTGCAAAGAAGCCCTGTGCTGCGCGCTGGCGTCCCGCCTGCCGTTCACGGCGCTCCTTGCTGTGCAGTGCTGGATCGTTCGGCGACATCCAGCCGCGTTCGACCAATGTTTCCAGGCTGATCAACTCCGGGTTACCCGCGTGCGCCGACAGCGATTGATAAGGTGATAAATCGCCGTGGGTCGGCCCCGTCGGCAGCATCTGCCAGATAGAGAAACCGGCATCCGCTAAAAAATTAACAAAATGGTACGCCTCTTTTCCCAGATCGCCGGACGCAAATCCGCTAGTTGATGGTAACGACGTGGGATGCAACAACACACCGGCACAGCGATTGGCAAATAATGCAGAACCTGTAGATGCCTTTCCGTTTTCAGTCACTCTTTTACCCTTACGCCTCGGCGTGTCCTTGACGCATCACGCCGCCCGCTGCCGGTGAACCACTGCCTTTACTGATGGTTTGACAGAGGTAGTCCGGGGCTGGCTGGTCGATCAATGCGTATAAATTAATTAAATGGCGGCGATACAAGTATTCAAAATCACTGACGCTTTCGGCCGGGTTGTAATCACCAAACCACCAAAACCAATCAGAGCCTTCGCACAGTGCGAGTTGTTTTTCCACCTGCGCAACCTGCTCTGGCGACAGGATATCTTTGGCTAATACCTTGTCCACTTGTTGTTTGGCTTCACACAACATATCCCAGCCGCGATTTTTATCCCGATCACCGATCCAGGTCGAAAAGGTGCCGTACACCCAACTGCCAGCGACCATATGCGCCAGGGCCACCGGTGCAGGCTTCTGTTCATCCAGCACGCGGCTGTAGGTGGATAATTCCAGCACAGGATGCTTGCTCAGGCGTGCATACAAGGCATCGAGAAAGTAGTAGGCATTTTCGGGAAAATATTCCCAGGCATTTTCACCATCCATAATGATGGAGATCACGGCATCATTAGAAAATTCACTGTTCTGCGCAATATTTTCCATGTGCTTGATCAGGTCATCCACCGCGTGGTCGGCATGCCAGGTGGCGTACTTGAAACCAATCAAATCGGAGAGGCCATCGTCGCGAAAGAAACAGCAGGTGGACGCATTATTGAATTGGTAGACACGATGAACCGCGCCGCCATTTTGCTCGTGTAACACCTTGGCGGCATGGTGATTGGTTTCATGCCCCAGGCTGTTGTGTAACACAGAGTCCCCGGTAGCGGCCCAATCAAAATTAAAATCATCCAGCAGATGAAAGGTTGCATCGCTCAATGAACCTTCAGATGCCCAGCAACCGCGCGGGCGAAAACCGAAAAAGCGTTCAAAAGTTTGCAAGCCGTGGGTCATATGCCAGCGGGCGCGTTCGTCACCGCCGGGATATTTGCTTGCATGGGGCAGCGCCACATCGGGCATGGCTTGCCGTGCACTTTTTAAATCCAGCAGCAAAGGCACAATCGGGTGCGCATAGGGGCTCATGGAAATTTCAATTTGCCCGCGCTGCGCCAATTGGCGATAACGCGGCCCCAGCGAACTCAATTGCTCGCCGATAATGCGCAATAATTCCCGCCGGTCATCCAGGGTGTAACTGCCCTCTTTCTCTTGCAGTCGCTTCACGCGCGAGTCGGTGCGGCGGACCGTCTCGCCCATCCAGCCCAGGTGATACCACACCAGTAAATCAACCAGAAATTGTTCATTCACGTAACGCAGGTTGCCCGGTTTTTCTTCAAACATGGCGACCGCGTCGGCCAGCTCAGCGTAAGCGGGAAAACGGTTGATGATGCGCTCACGGTTGGAGCGCAAACATTTATGGGTCAGTTCGGCAAAACCGGGCGTGCCTGCTGCCGGTAATTTCTCGGCAATCAGTGCATTTAACAAGGCATCCTTGATCGGCTTGCCGCGCATCAGGCACGCGTCGATCTGGTGGGCATAGTCTTCCAGTTGCTCCAGCAAAATCGGTGCGAAATTAAACACCGCGTGTGCCTCCGGATACCGTTCCAGATGCGCCACCATATCCACATAATCCTTGATCGCGTGCAAATAGGTCCAGGGAAAATAATATTCGCCGGTCACCAGGTCACGGTAGTCAGGCTGGTGCATGTGCCAACAAAAGACAACTTTCATTTTGCGTTTGGCTGCATCACCCTTAACTGACATGCGGGAAATCCTCGTCCAGCATTTCCGGTGTTACCAGTACAACGCCTTTCGGTGAAACGTGGAAGCGCCTGCGGTCATCTTCTTCGTTGTAACCAATAACCGTGCCTTCCGGAATTTTGCAGTAACGATCAATCAGGGCTTTGCGAATTTTGCAGTTGCGCCCGACTTCAACATTCGGGAACAACACTGAGTCGGTAATTTCACAATAGGAATGCACGCGCACGCGGGGAAACAATTGTGAATGGCGTACCGTCGAGCCGGAAACAATACAGCCGCCGGCGATCATGGAGTCCACGGCAAAGCCGCGGCGGCCATCATCATCAAACACAAATTTGGCGGGCGGCACCTGCTCCTGGTATGTCCAGATTGGCCAGGCTTCGTCGTACAGATCCAGCTCAGGGCTGACGCTGGTTAACTCCAGGTTAGCTTCCCACAAGGCATCCACGGTACCCACATCGCGCCAGTAGGCTTCACCGCCGCTGACCGGATCACGAAACGGAAATGCCATCACCCGGTGAGAGTGGATCAGCGAGGGAATAATATCTTTACCAAAGTCGTGGGATGAGCCCGGCAAATCCTGATCGCGCAATAATTCACGGAATAAAACCTTGGTGCTGAACACGTAAATCCCCATGGATGCCAGCGCATGGTTCGGGCGGCCGGGAATGGATTCCGGTTTGGGCGGCTTTTCGGTAAAACGGGTAATCTTGAGATCGGCATCCACATCCATCACGCCGAACGCGGTCGCCATCTCCAGGGGCACTTCAATACAACCCACGGTTATATCAGCACCACGCTCAACATGAGCCGCGAGCATAGTACCGTAGTCCATCTTGTAAACATGGTCGCCCGCGAGGATCAACACATATTCAGGATTATGGCGG
>DATJLH010000029.1:0-22080 GCA_035490615.1 Cellvibrio sp. | reverse complement strand
CAACCGGTGGAACCGGTGTGGCGCAACCCCTGAGTGATCGGGATCGCTGGATCGTTGCGCAGGTAGCTCCAACCCTGAAAGCCAAAGGTCTACTCTTCGTAGGGTTGGATGTGATCGGTGACTACCTGACCGAGATCAATGTGACCAGTCCGACCTGCGCCAGGGAAATCGATAAAGCCTACAACACCCGTATCGGCGCACGCTTTATGGATGCTATTGCCGGCTATCTCGCGGCCAAGGGTAGTCAGGAACGATGAATTCTGTTGCTATGTCACCGGCTCTGGAAGAGGCGCGAGTCGATACCGGCGACCGTTTGAGCTTTACCTTTTTTCTCGCCCTGGTTGTTCATGCACTGATTATTCTGGGAGTGGGTTTCAATCTACACCAGCCCAACCAGTCCCAGACGCTGGAGATTACCCTTGCCACGCATAAGTCGGCTAAAGCGCCGGACCAGGCAGATTTTATTGCGCAGCATAATCAGGAGGCCAGTGGCACAGAAGAAGAGGCTAAACAGTTAACCACAGAGCGTCGGGCCGAGTTTGCCGATTCGGAAGTGCGCGATGTGAATCCTATGCCGCAAACCCAGGCTGCCTCGCCTAATGAGCGTAAAGACGACCAACTGATCAGCACGGTTGCCGACAACCAGCGGCAAGTGCAGGTGCAGACCGATCCTGAGCCGCTGGATGAACAGCAAAAACGCGATGGCCTGTTGCAAGAGCAGACTTTTACCACCGAGATTGCCAGCCTGCAGGCCAAGCTGGATCGTCAGCGGCAGGAGTACGCCAAACGCCCCCGCATCCGCACACTGACCTCAGTGTCTACCAAGGAATCCTTTGATGCTCGATACCTGCATGAATGGAGTACGAAGATTGAGCAGGTGGGCAATGAAAACTATCCCCAGGAAGCACTGAGCCAACGCATCACCGGCCAACTGCGCCTTTCGGTGGTCATCAACCCCGATGGCACTATTCATGAAATAGAGATTTTGCAATCATCGGGGCGGCGTATCTTTGATGACGCAGCGCGTCAGATTGTGCGCCTGGCTGCACCCTTTGCAGCCTTCCCGCCGGAGATTCGCCAGCAGGCGGACCGACTACAAATTATTCGCACCTGGAATTTTGAGATCACGGGTTTGTCTACCTCGGCAGAGTGAGCCGCGCAGGAATAATTTTTGCGATCAGCTTGTATTCGTTTAAGAAGCCCCCAATACTGAAATCATGACTACACACGACGATCTCACCCATTCAGAACTCACGGTCGGCAGCCTGCGCGATCATTTCCTGATTGCCATGCCGGGCATGCGGGACTCCGCCTTTGCACACTCGGTGACTTATATCTGTGAGCATACTGATAAGGGTGCCATGGGAATCGTGATCAATAATGCCATGCCGCTGTTTATCCGCGATATTTTTGTGCAGATGGAGTTGTCTGATGCGGCAGGTATCGGAGGTCAGGCCGTGTTTGCTGGTGGACCAGTACAGATAGAGCGCGGGTTCGTGTTGCACTCCAGCGAAAAAGAATGGCAGTCCACACTCAAGATTTCGCCGCGCATCAGTTTAACGGCATCGCGCGACATCATCGAAGCCTTGGCCGAAGGGCGTGGGCCGGAAGAGTATTTAATTGCGTTGGGCTACGCTGGTTGGGGTGAAGGGCAGCTTGAAGCAGAAGTAGCCGCCAACTCTTGGCTTACCGTACCGTCCGACAGCAATATTATCTTCCACACGCCCCATGAGCAGCGCTGGACAGCGGCCGCTCAGCCATTGGGTATCGACTTGAATTTAATTTCCAGTGTGGCAGGCCACGCCTGACGCTCAGTTTTATCAGCGCCTGCTGCCTCCTTCCCGATAATCCCCGATGATAAAAACCTTGCTCGCTTTTGACTATGGAACCCGCAACATTGGTGTCGCGTCAGGTCAAACGCTGACTCGCTCCGCGACAGAACAATCCCCGCTAAAAGCAAACGACGGTGTTCCCGATTGGGTGCAGGTGGAGAAGTTGTTGCAGGAATGGAAACCGGATCTGGTATTGGTTGGTTTGCCATTAAACATGGATGGCAGTGAAAGCGAACTCAGTGCCCGCGCGCGCAAATTTTCGAACCGCCTGCACGGGCGGTTTGGTGTGAAGGTAGAACTGGTTGATGAACGTCTTACCAGTTTTGCTGCTAAAGGTGAAGTGATGGAACGCGGTGGCTCCCGTGACTACAAAAATAATCCCGTGGATTCTATTGCCGCACGCCTGATTCTCGAAACCTGGCTGCACAATCAAGTGACAGCGAGTAGGTCGGATTAGCGCAGCGTAATCCGACACTTCTGCTACCGTAAATTAAAACATCCGCCCACGATTATTCGTCTCATCATCCTGAATAGACAATCCATCTGCCGCATGGGACAAATAAGTCGCATCGGTTTCTGAACCCAGTTTGATCATCAGGCGCAAGTCGTTGGGCGAGTCGGCGTGAAGCAGTGCATCCTCGTAAGTAATCTCACCGTTGTCGTAAAGCTCATAGAGCGCCTGGTCGAAGGTCTGCATACCCAGTTCGGTGGATTTTTTCATTAGCTCTTTCAAGTCCGCGACTTCGCCTTTGCGAATCAGGTCCTGGGCGAGTGGGGTATTAATTAACACCTCAAGACAGGCACGTCGCCCTTGTCCATCCGGTGTCGGGATCAATTGCTGGGCGACAATGGCTTTCAGGTTGAGCGACAAGTCCATCCATAATTGGCGGTGGCGATCAGCCGGGAAGAAGTGAATGATGCGATCCAGCGCCTGGTTAGCGTTGTTGGCGTGCAGCGTACACAAACACAAGTGACCGGTTTCCGCGAAGGCGATGGCGTGGTCCATGGTTTCCCGTGAACGCACCTCACCGATCAGGATGACGTCAGGCGCCTGACGCAGGGTATTTTTCAGGGCGACTTCAAAGGACTCCGTATCGATGCCCACTTCGCGTTGGGTGATGATGCAACCTTCATGCTGGTGAATAAATTCGATCGGGTCTTCAATGGAAATAATGTGACCTTTACTGTTGCGGTTGCGGTGGCCGATCATCGATGCCAGTGATGTGGATTTACCGGTACCTGTAGCGCCTACGAAGATAATCAAACCGCGCTTGGTCATCGCCAACTCTTTGATAATTTCCGGCAGGCCAAGGTCGTCAATGCGCGGAATGTTGGTTTCGATTCGACGCAGCACCATACCTGCCAGGTTGCGTTGGTAAAACGCGCTGGCACGAAACCGGCCGATACCCCGTGCGCTGACGGCGAAGTTCAGCTCTTTATTTTCGAGGAATTCCACCCGTTGCTTTTCATTCATGACGCTCAGCACCAATTCGCGGACCTTCTCCGGCGCAAGCGGTGTGGCGGTAACGGGAACGATCTTGCCGTGCAACTTGATGGACGGCGGTACACCGGCGGTGACGAATAAATCCGATGCGCCTTTTTCCACCATCAACGCTAACAAACGATCAAAATCCATAACGGCTTACCTTCTGAGTTGCGCTCCAGCTTGCTATTGAAAAATCTTTGCGCTTTTTAAATGCAAATATTCCTCTCTGCTTCGCTGGATGACGCCGATAAATAAATTAAAAATTCTCTGGCATTTTCGCCTTGCTTTTGGCCGCTTCGCGGCTGATGACACGTCGTGCCACCAGGTCTGCCAGACACTGGTCCATGGTCTGCATGCCCAGAGATGCGCCGGTTTGAATGGCGGAATACATTTGGGCCACTTTATCTTCGCGGATCAGGTTACGAATTGCCGGGGTGCCGCGCATAATTTCATGAGCGGCTACCCGGCCGCCGCCGTTTTTCTTCATCAATGTTTGCGAAATAACCGCTTGCAAGGATTCCGAGAGCATCGAGCGCACCATGGCTTTTTCGTTGGCCGGGAATACGTCCACGATACGGTCAATGGTTTTTGCGGCGGAGGTGGTGTGCAGGGTGCCGAACACCAGGTGACCGGTTTCAGCGGCGGTCAAGGCGAGGCGAATAGTTTCCAGGTCGCGCATCTCACCCACCAGGATAATGTCCGGGTCTTCCCGCAATGCGGAGCGCAGTGCTTCGGCGAAGCCGTGGGTATCGCGGTGTACTTCCCGCTGGTTGACGAGGCATTTTTTACTTTCGTGTACGAATTCGATCGGGTCTTCAATCGTCAAAACGTGTTCGTATTTGTTGTCGTTGATGTAGTCAATCATTGCGGCGAGGGTGGTGGATTTACCGGAACCGGTCGGGCCGGTTACCAATACCAGGCCTCGCGGTACGGCGCAGATATCGCGAAACACATTACCCATACCCAGCTCTTCCATGGTAAGCACCTTGGAAGGAATTGTCCGGAACACGGCGCCAGCACCGCGGTTCTGATTAAAGGCATTAACCCGGAAGCGGGCGACGCCCGGAACCTCAAAGGAGAAGTCGGTTTCGAGGAATTCTTCGAAGTCCTTGCGTTGCTTGTCATTCATGATCTCGTAGATCAAACTGTGCACCTGCTTGTGCTCCATGGGCGGCAGGTTGATGCGCCGCACATCGCCATCGACGCGAATCATCGGTGGCAGGCCGGCGGAAAGGTGTAAGTCGGACGCGCCCTGTTTGGCGCTGAAGGCGAGGAGTTCGGTAATATCCATACTGCTTGCTACCTTAATTCAATCAATTATTTTTTATCTCAGCCGCTCAGGGAGCACTGGCTCCGGTGGTCGATCAACAAGCGGCACACTCTCATACTGGATATGCACAAGATAGACGACAATCTCGCCAAAGTCATGGCGCGCATTCAACAAGCGGCGCGGGAGTCCGGTCGTGATCCTGCCGGTGTTCACTTGCTGGCGGTCAGCAAAACCCGGCCGGCTGCGGTTGTTGAACAAGCCTGGCAGTGGGGACAACGCCGGTTTGGTGAAAACTATCTGCAAGAAGCGCTGGAAAAAAAACAGGCCCTTACGCACTTGCCGGATATTGAATGGCATTTTATCGGCCCCATCCAGTCCAACAAAACCCGCGCCATCGCCGAAAATTTTGACTGGGTTCACAGTATAGACCGGCTCAAGACCGCGCAGCGCCTGAGCGCGCAACGGCCCTCTACACTGCCAGCACTGCAGGTCTGTGTGCAAGTGAATATTGATGACGAAGCGACCAAGGCCGGGGTGAGTCTTACAGAGCTACCGGCGCTGGCGAAACAGGTGGCCGCATTGCCAAACCTGCATCTGCGTGGCCTGATGAGCATACCGGCACCCAATGATGATCCGCACCACCAGCGAGCGACGTTCGCCCGTTTGCGCGATGCGCTGGTTTCCTTACAACAGCAGGGACTGACGCAACTGGATACGCTATCCATGGGCATGTCCGGTGACCTGGAGGCGGCTATCGCCAGCGGCGCAACGATGGTGCGTGTGGGAACTGATATCTTCGGGGCGCGCGCCCCCAAGGAATAACACTTTTTATAGCGACGGGATGATCTTGTGAATAACCTCAAACTTGCCTTTATCGGTGCCGGCAATATGGCGCGTGCCATCATCGGTGGACTTCTGGCGAAGGGCTATCCCGCCGGGTATATCAGCGCCAGCGCTACCCGCCAGGAAACCCTGGATAGCGTAAGCAAACAATTCGGCATTCAGGTTGGCACTGACAACCGCGCCCTGGCGCAGGTGGCTGATGTAGTGATTTTGGCAGTGAAGCCCCAGATGCTTAAAGCCGTCGCCCTGGAACTCGCGCCGGCATTGGCCCACAAGCCCCTGATCATCTCGGTGGCGGCGGGCATCACCACCGGCAGCATGGGCGAATGGCTGGGAGCCGATCAGGCTATCGTTCGCTCCATGCCCAACACCCCCTCGCAAGTGCAGACCGGTGCAGCCGGCCTCTTCGCCAACGCCAATACGTCCACTGAACAACGCCAGGCGGCCAGTCACATTCTGGGTGCCGTTGGTGTGGTGCAATGGCTGGATGATGAGTCGCTGCTCAATGCGGTCACCGCCGTATCGGGTTCCGGCCCGGCTTATTTCTTTCTGATGATGGAAGCCATGATGGATGCCGCTGTTGATCTTGGCTTGTCACGCGAGTGCGCTGCTGAATTGACTTTGCAAACAGCCCTGGGCGCAGCCCTGCTGGCTAAAAACAGTGATGTGGATGTTGCCGAACTGCGCCGTCGCGTCACCTCCCCGAAAGGCACTACCGAGCAGGCGATCAGATCGTTTGAAGAAGATGGTCTTCGCACGGTGGTCCGTCGCGCGATGAAGGCTTGTGCTGATCGTTCGCTGGAGCTGTCTGAACAACTCGGGCGATAATTCCCGTATATACCTGTTTATTGATCAACGAGGAGTCGCTATGTCCGTCCTGGCTGAGATTGCCATCTATGTGATCCGCACCATTGGGTCACTGTATTTATTGTTGGTGTTGTTGCGTTTCCTGTTTCAGCTGGTTCGCGCTGATTTCTATAACCCGATCTCTCAAACGATTGCCAAGGCGACCAACCCGCTGTTGCTGCCCTTGCGCAAGGTGATCCCCGGCTTTTACGGGATTGATTTCGCCTCGCTGGTGCTGGGATTGCTGGTGCAAGCGCTGGTGATCCAGATTATTTTTTTCGTCGCTGGCTATGGCTTTATCGGTGTGCTTAACCTGATTGCCTGGTCGTTTGTCGGTGTCCTGGCGACCTTCGCCAGCATCTACTTCTGGGGACTGATCATTGTGATCATCGCCAGCTGGATTGCGCCTTTCAGCCAGAACCCGGCACTGGTGCTGGTGCGCCAGGTGATCGAGCCGGCGATGGCGCCGCTGCGCAAGATCATTCCGCCGCTGGGGGTGATCGACCTGTCGCCCATCGTGGCGTTTATGATTCTGCATGTGATCAATCGTTACCTGATTGCCGCCATCGCCGGTTCGGTGAATATGCCGTCGGGACTGGTGCTTGGGCTGTAAACCGGTGACCGGATCGGCACGCCACTACCGCTGGCAGGGCGAGGATCTGTTTCTCCACTGCCAGTTGCAGCCCAAGGCGGCTCACGACGAGATTGTCGGCTTGCACGGGGATCGGTTGAAGTTGCGGATTACGGCCCCGCCGGTGGATGGTAAAGCCAACGAACATCTGGTGAGGTGGCTGAGCAAGTTATTCGATGTCCCGCGTTCGCAGGTGACCATTGTGCAGGGTGAGCTGGGCCGCCAGAAAACCCTGCTGATCCGGGCGCCTCGTCAGTTACCGCCGCAATCCCTGATTTCCTGCCACGATTAGCGCGCCTTTGATCCGCTGGTTTGACCATTGGGTCGGGGTGAGACTATTCAGGTGTCAATTTTTCAGCTTTAATCTAGTGTCAAAAAGTGATCAATGTGGCTTCAGGCGAAAGCGGTGTAGCGCTGTGGCTCAGAAGATCGATAATCAGCAATACAGGCTTAATCAAGAAAGGTTCGCTCCATGGATGTTAAAGCGCTTCACCGTCAAATGACCAACTACAACCGCTGGAAGCACCAGTTGGATGATCGTCTGCAACGCTTCGAAAAGTGGGGGCAGAACCACAACATGGTCAGTGCCGAAGTGCACAAGACCCTCAAACGCGCACGTCAACTGCTGCGCGGTGATAGCTTTACCATTGCCTGTGTCGGCGAATTTTCCCGCGGTAAAACGGAATTGATCAATGCCCTGCTGTATACCGAAGGTGGTCGTCGCTTGCTGCCGTCCCAGCCGGGCCGCACGACCATGTGCCCCACCGAGATTTACTGGGAGCCCAACCAGAAACATCGCAATTGCGTGCGCTTGCTGCCGATAGAAACCCGCCGCACCAATACCAGCCTGCAAAGCTTCAAACGTATTCCCCAGAACTGGGTGACCATTCATTTTGACCCCCAGGACCCGGTGCAGATGCGCACCGCGATCAATCAGGTGTCTGCCAATAAACAGGTGACGCCGGCCGAAGCCGCGCGGCTCGGTTTCTCCACCGATGAATTGGGCGAGCGCGACGAGAACGGCATGGTGGCTGTGCCCTGTTGGCGCCATGCGCTGATCAACCTCGACCACCCGCTGTTGCGTCAGGGCCTGCGGATTGTCGACACCCCCGGTTTAAACGCACTGGGCAACGAGCCTGAATTAACACTCAGAACCCTGCCAGAGGCGCAGGCGATTTTATTCCTACTGGCCGCTGATGCGGGTGTTACAGCCAGCGATATGACTATCTGGCGCGAACATATCCAGATCCTGCGCGATGACCATTGCACGGCGGTGCTGGCGTTGCTTAACAAGATCGACAGCTTGTGGGATGACCTGTCCGGCTCCCAGGAAGTGGACAGCCAGGTTGAGCAACTGCGTCAACTTACCGCGCGCCAATTGGAATTGTCGCCGGAGCATGTGCTGGCCCTGTCCGCCAAACACGGCCTGTTGGCCAAGGTCGGGCACAATACGGCGCAGCTGCAGCGGAGTAATTTCCCAGTGCTGGAGCGGATGCTGGCCGAATGTGTAGTGCGCAGTCAGCAGCAAATCATCGGGCATCGGCTGATCGGTGACAGCTACAGCATGATCATCAACACGCGCAACAGCCTGGCCCGGCGTTTGAAGGAATGTGAGGCGGAGGTCGGCGTGTTGCGCTCTGCGGCGAATCCGGATGCCATTGATACGCTGCAACAACTGCGCGATACCATTCGTCAAACCCATCACCAATATCACAAACAGGCGCTCTCGCTGCGCACCAGCCAGCGCCTGTTGGAGAACCAGCGCGCGGCACTGTTGGGCCCCGTCAGTGCGAGCCAGTTGGAGATGCAGGTACAGGAAGCGCATCACAAGCTGGCGCAGAGCTGGACTACCCTCGGCTTGTCCCGCGCCATCGGCGAATTCTTTGATGCGGTGGACAGCAATATTCGTCACCTGGAACGCGAGATCGAGCGGGCCAACAAAGTGCTGACCTCCATTTACGAGCGCCCCGAACACAACCAGACCAACGCTGAATTGCTTAACCGTCACCTGTTCCGGATGCACAAGGAGCGCCGTCAGTTGCGCCAGCTGCACACCCGCGCGGACGATTTCCGGCTGTCGCTTAACAGCCTGCTGACCAGCAAAAGCACCTTTATCAGCCGTTTTATCAACACGTTGGTGCAGGAAGTGCGCAACACCTTCAAAGATATCAATCGCGCGATTGAACACTGGTTGCAGGAAGCGCTGTCACCGCTTTTCCACAATAACGAATACCAGAAACAACTGGTTGAGCAGCATATGCTGCGCCTCACGCAAATGCAGAACCAGCGCAATACCCACGCGGAAAAAGTGGAAAGTCTGCAAACCAATATCTATCAGATGCAGGCGGCATTGACGCAGTTGGAGCCGCTCTACCGCGAGGTTATGAAAGCGCCGTTGGATGACGCTGCAGAGGTCAAGGCACCTGCGGATACCGGCGCGACCATTGTCTCCCTCAGTGAAGCGCGGCAGGCTTCACGCTCCTCCTGATCTATCCGCACCCTGCCATGCAGGGTGCACAACTCCCTTGCAGCCACCGAACAGCGACCGTAGACTTGCGCCTTGCCGCCGCGCCTGAGTGCGGCCTTCGCCACGCGGCGATGTTCATTGTGTGCTGCCGAGATACGAGATCATCATGCCAATAACGCTACCCGCTGATTCAGTGGGTCTGGTTACGCCTCAGACCATTCAATTCAATGAACCCTTGCTGCTGGCTTGCGGCAAGACGCTGGACAATTACCAACTCATCTACGAAACCTACGGCCAGCTTAACGCGAGCAAATCCAACGCGGTGCTGATTTGTCATGCGCTGTCGGGCCATCATCATGCGGCGGGTTACCACACGCTGGAAGACCGTAAACCCGGCTGGTGGGATGCCTATATCGGCCCCGGCAAACCTATCGACACCGATAAATTTTTTGTGGTTGCACTGAATAACCTCGGCGGCTGTCACGGCTCGACCGGCCCCACCAGTATCAATCCGGCCACGGGCAAACCCTGGGGCCCGGATTTCCCCAAGTTGCGTGTGCGCGACTGGGTGGCGAGCCAGGCGCGCCTGGCCGATAAACTCGGCATCGACACCTGGGCGGCCATCATCGGCGGCAGCCTGGGTGGCATGCAGGTAATGCGTTGGGCCCTGGAGTATCCTGAGCGGGTGCGCCATTGCGTGGTGATTGCCTCCGCGATGAAGCTGACTGCACAAAACATCGCGTTCAACGAAACTGCGCGCCAGGCGATCATGAGCGATCCGAATTTTTGTGAAGGTCGCTACCTGGAACAGAACACCTTGCCGCGCAATGGTCTGGCGGTCGCGCGTATGATCGGCCACATTACGTATTTGTCGGATTACGCCATGGGCGAAAAATTCGGCCGGGATTTACGCAAGGGTAGTTTTGAGCGCGGCGTTGATGAGCCGGTGGAATTCCAGATTGAAAGTTACCTGCGTTATCAGGGCGACACCTTCGCGAATAATTTCGATGCGAACAGCTATTTGCTGATCACCAAAGCGCTCGATTATTTTGATCTGGCGCGCGAGTATAACGATGATCCTGTGCTTGCGTTTAGTCACGCGCGCGCAAAATTTCTGGTGGTGTCATTCAGTACCGACTGGCGTTTTGCACCGGAGCGGTCGCGCGAAATTGTGAATGCATTGATGGGCGCACGCAAAGCGGTGACCTACGCCGACATTGAATCCAACTTCGGTCACGATGCGTTCCTGTTACCCAACCCGCGTTATCAGCAAGTGTTTGCCCGTTACCTTGCCGGGATTGCCACGGAGTAAGTTATGCGTATAGATCTTAATGAAATTCAACACTGGATCACGCAGGGCAGCCGGATTCTCGATTTGGGTTGTGGCGATGGTACGCTGCTGAAATTTTTGATCGATAACAAGCATGTTGAAGGTTATGGATTGGAGATAGATCCAGAGCAAATTAATTTGTGTATCGATAAAGGGTTGAATGTTGTCGAACAAAACCTGGATCGCGGCTTGGGCAACTTTGCCGATAAAAGTTTCGATACGGTATTGATGACCCAGGCATTGCAAACCCTGCATTTTCCGCATTTGGTATTGGATGAGATGTTGCGTGTCGGCAAGGAATGCATCGTGACCTTTCCTAATTTTGGCCATTGGAAAGCGCGTTTTTATCTCGCCACGCGCGGGCGTATGCCGGTATCCGACCTGTTGCCTTATGAGTGGTACGACACACCCAACATCCACTTTTGTACCTTCAAGGATTTTGAGGTGTTGTGCCGCGAAAAAAATATCCAGGTGATCAATCGCCAGGTGGTTAACGAACAATCCCTGCAAACCCTGAAAGATATTGCGCCGAATTTGTTTGGCGAAACTGCCATCTATCACTTGCGCAAATCCGTCTGATTTTTTCTCTTCGCTTGTTCGGCGCGCCTCATTCGTGGGGCAGCGCTTTTTTTGTGTGTGTTAGGATGGGGCGTCATTCACAAACACATCACTGCCTATGTTCTCTTTTAATAGAATCGCGTTTTACAACATTCGCGCTGCCTTGCTGGTGTTTGTCCTCTTGCCATTCCTGATCACCATTATCGCCACCGGCTGGTACGGCCTCTATCGCCTGGAGGCCAGTGCAAAGGCGGCGATGGAGGAAGAAATCGAATTGTTGGCGCGCGCTATCCGTTTGCCTCTGAGTCACGCGCTGCAGCACGGACACTCTGGCACCTTGCAGCGCAGCGTGACATCTATCTTTGACATCGACAAAGTCTATGCCGTGTATGTCTACGACAAGGACGGCAAGCGCATCTCCACCAGCGGTTCCTCCAAGGCGCGGGTACAGGATCGCGAAGCGGTGGATCTGGCAAATAAAGGCGATGAACAGGGTGAGTTTGATGAGGTGGGTGGCGAAGAAGTGTTCTCCTACTTTTTACCGTTAACCGACAGCGGCGAGCGCAGTATTGGACTCTTGCAGGTGACCCGGCGCGGCAGTGATTTTTCCCGTCGCATTGACGAATTCCGCGTGAATGCCATTGGCATGCTGGTGTTGTCCGCCCTGTTGGTGATGGCGCTGATTTGGGTGGGATACCAGCGTGCAGTTGGCCGCCATATTCACCGGATGCGTGAAGATATGGAACTGATTGCGGCGGGTGAATTGCAGCACCGGGTGGCGGTGGATGGTCCCTCGGAGATCCGCTTCCTGGCGCAAGGCTTTAACCAGATGCTCGACAGTATTGTTGCCTCGGAGCAGGAATTGCGGGAGCGGCGCGAGCGGGAATATGAACTGCACACCCGCTTGCAGCAAAATGAAAAATTGGCCGCTATCGGCCGCTTTGCCGCTGGCGTCGCCCACGAGTTGGGAACACCGCTCAGCGTGGCGGATGGCAAAGCCCAACGTGAATTGCGGCGCGCGGATGAGCAGAGTGCCGGTGTACTGCATCAAATTCGCCAGCAATTGCAGCGGATGGAGCGCATCATCCGGCAACTTATGGACTTCGCTCGCCCGGTCAAGCCGGTGATGAGTGACGTCAAGGTGACCGACCTGTTGCATTCATCGCTGGCTCAGGTGGATATGGAACGCCAACAGCAAGACGTGCAGATGATTGTGGCGGGTCGGGACAATTCGCTCAGTCTTCAGGGCGACCGTCTGCGGCTGGAACAGGCGCTGATCAATCTGCTGCGCAACGCCATCCAGGCCACACCGGGCGGGCGCGTCCGGTTGGATTGGCAGGTCACCGATCCGGGCTGGCTGGTGTTCACGGTGGAGGATGACGGACCCGGTATTGACGAAGGTGATCAACGCCGGTTGCTCGAACCCTTCTTCACCACAAAATCCACCGGCACCGGGCTGGGATTGGCGGTGGTGGACGCCGTGGTCAGTGAACACGGCGGTCGTATAGCGGTCGGCCACAGTGAATGGGGTGGGGCCAGCTTCCGCTTGCATCTGCCCCTTAATCCGCACAGCCAAGGAGCTGATCATGACTAGACCACAGCCTGTTGATGTCTTGCTGGTGGAGGATGATCCCGACCTGCAGCAACTGCTGATGGAGGAGCTGCAAGACGCCGGACACAGCTGTATTGCCTGCGGCGGTTTGCAGGAAGCCCGTGCATTTTTACAGGCGCAACTGCCGCAACTGATCGTCAGCGATCTGCGGCTACCGGACGGGAACGGTTTGACCTTGCTGGAGAACGTCAAGCAATTACCACTCAAGCCGGGATTTATCGTCATTACCGCTTTTGGCACCATTGACCAGGCGGTGGATGCCCTCAAGCGCGGCGCCGACGACTTCCTCACCAAACCCCTGGACCTGGATCACTTGCGCCTGTGTGTTGAGCGCACCTTGCAGCGCCAGCAATTACAGGAAGAGGTGGCCTACTATCGGCGGCTGCTGGATGAAGCTGAATTCCACGGCATGATCGGCGGCAGCAGTACTATGCGCCAGCTGTTTGCGCTCTTGCGCCAGATCGCCCAGGCGGAAGGGCCGGTATTGATTACCGGCGAGAGCGGCGTGGGTAAAGAACTGGTGGCGCGGGCGCTCCACAATGAGAGCCCCCGGCGCGATAAACCCTTTGTGGCCATCAACTGCGGCGGTATTCCGGCCAGCCTGCTGGAGAGCGAACTCTTCGGCCACGCGGCTGGCGCGTTTACTGGTGCGGATAAGGCGCGGCAGGGATTGTTCGCTGCCGCGAACGGCGGCACGGTGTTACTGGACGAGATCGGCGAAATGCCGCTGGAGATGCAGTCCAGCCTGCTGCGCACCTTGCAGGATGGCCGGGTGCGTCCGGTAGGCAGCAACCGCGAACAGGAGCTGGACGTGCGCATCATTGCGGCCACCAATCGCCAGCTGACGGAGGAGGTCAGTGCCGGTCGCTTCCGCGAAGACCTGTATTACCGGCTGGAAACCTTTTCGGTGGAAGTGCCCCCGCTGCGCCGTCGCGCCGGGGACCTGGAGCGCCTGATCAGTCACCACCTCAAACACCTGAACCTGCGCCGCGAACAGCCGGTGGAAGGTATCTCGGGCGACGCCCTGATGCGCCTAAAGGCCTATCCCTTTCCAGGCAATGTCCGCGAACTGGCCAATATGATTGAGCGGGCGGTGACCTTTTGCACGGGACGGCAAATTGAGGTGGAGCACCTGCCCGAGCGGGTGCAGTCCATCGCCATTACCTCTCTCGATACCCTGGCGGGCCGCTGGGAACCGCCGTTGGTGGAGGGGCAACTGGTTCCCCTGGAAACCATCGAACAGGACTATATCCGTTATGTGCTGCAACAGGTCGATGGCAACAAGCGGCGGGCGGCGGAGATTTTGGGCATCGGGCGGCGGACCTTATACCGATGGCTGGAGAGCGACGATGAATAATCTGCCGGCTTTGTGTGTCAATCTGGCGCATGGGCGCATGGGCACAGTTTTATTGAGGTTGACATTCTATAAAACTATTAAAAATCAATAGATTAGGGTTTCCATTAGGCTGGCATAGTGATTGCAAAACACCTCATGTAACGTTTTATTCAATGGAGTACATGAGGAGAAAATTATGTTCAAGATGATCAAGCAACCATTGGCCATTCTGTCTATCTCTGCCGGCCTGTGTGCAGCGCCTTTGGTATTGGCAGAAACCGAACCGCAAACCACCACACCCACAGCGCCGGTAACCCAGGCGCAACCACAGATCAGCGAAGAGAAAGTTGATCAGTTTGTAACGGCTTATGTGGAAGTGCAGAAGATCAACCAGGAATACAGTGAGCAGTTACAAGCTACTGAAGTCCCCGAGAAAGCTACCGAGCTCCAACAGGAAGCGCAAACCAAGATGCAGGAAGCCGTAACGGATTCCGGCCTGACGATTCCTGAGTACCAGCAAATTGCCAGCCGCGCCGGTCAGGATCAGGATCTGCGCGCGCGCATCCAGGAAAAAATGGCTAACTAATCCTGCCATTGCCCATTACACCGGAGCCCAGGCTCCGGTGTTTCGCTTTGTTCTCACTCATTTCGACATTTAATACGGCGTAATCCTGTAAAATGCGGACACTTTTGTCCCTTGGGAGATTGCCGGTAATGTCAACGTTTCGTGCCCATCTGTGCATCCTGCTTTTCATGTTGCCTGCGCTGTCCAGCCAGGCCCAGACAGACCAACCCAAACCGGTCGAAACCTCGCAGCAATTTGGTGCTTACACCGTTCACTTCAGTGTGTTTAATAGCACCTTTATCAGCCCGGAAGTCGCTCAGGTATACGGACTCACTCGCGCCGCCAACCAGGTTCTGGTTAACATCAGCCTCACCCGGACGCAGGATGGCAAAACCACATTGGGATTGCCGGCTAAGGTGAGCGGCACGGCGACCAACCTGATTCAACAGCAGCGCACGCTGACATTCAAAACCATCGCAGAAGGGGACGCGACTTACTATCTCGCTCCGCTGCGCCATACCAATGAGGAAGTCGTCAACTTTACCGTGCAGGTGCAACCGGACACGGCATCCGCCCCGTTTACGGTACGCTTCACCCGCCAATTGCATACTGAAGAGTGACGGTGGTATGACTCAAAAAATAGTGCTCGCCAGCGGCAATGCCGGCAAGTTGCGTGAATTCCAGCAATTGCTGGCCGGCTGCGGGTTCGATGTGGTGCCGCAATCTGCTTATCAGGTTGATAATGCTGACGAGACCGGTTTGACCTTTGTTGAAAATGCCATCATCAAAGCACGCCATGCCTGTCACCACACCGGCTTGCCCGCCATTGCAGATGACTCAGGTCTGGAAGTTGATGCGCTCAATGGCCGTCCGGGCATTTATTCCGCGCGCTACGCGGGTAACGGTGCTTCCGACGGCGATAACAATGCAAAATTGCTCCAGGAACTCCACGCTGTCCCGGAGGCGCAACGCACCGCGCGATACCATTGCGTGCTGGCGTTTATGCGACACGCAGAAGATCCGACGCCGCTACTCTGCCACGGTTCATGGGAGGGGCGCATTCTCACAGCGGCGCGCGGGCAGGGCGGGTTTGGTTACGATCCTTTATTTTTTGTACCGACTCACGGGTGTGCGGCGGCTGAGCTGGACAAGGATGAAAAGAATCGTATCAGCCATCGCGGTATGGCTATGGCGGATTTGCTGGCCATATTAAAAAGCCGGTAAACCGCTTTTTATAGCGAACGATTTCCTGCGGTTTGTTTAACTGCATTTCGTTAATTCTTATTGCTGTATCACCAGCAGGACTCCCATGCTGCAACTTCCTCCCCTGGCACTCTATATCCACATTCCCTGGTGCATCCGCAAATGTCCCTATTGTGATTTTAATTCGCATCAAGCCAATGATGCCGTGCCGGAAGCAGATTATGTCGCCGCGTTGCGGGCTGATCTTGAGCAGGATGTGTCTCTGGCACAGGGGCGCAAACTCACCAGCATTTTTTTTGGCGGCGGCACACCGAGCATTTTATCGGCGCAAGCGATCGGGCAGATCCTGCAAGACGCTGAGCAATTGGTCGGATTTGAAGAGGATATTGAAATTACGCTGGAAGCAAATCCGGGCACCTTTGAGCAGGAGCGCTTTCGCGGATTTCGCGCTGCCGGTGTGAATCGTTTATCCATCGGTATCCAGAGTTTTAACGATACGCAACTGGCATTGCTGGGCCGTGTACATGGTCGCAGTGAAGCCATGCGTGCAGTAGATGTCGCACGCGCCGCCGGCTTCGATAATATTAATCTGGATTTAATGCACGGTTTGCCTAAGCAGTCCGTAGCGGACGCGCAAGCCGACTTACAACAGGCGATTGCACTGGCGCCGGAACATATCTCCTGGTATCAGTTGACCATCGAACAGAATACGGTTTTTTATTCAGCGCCGCCGCGCTTGCCGGACGAGGACATCCTCGCGGATATTCAGGATGCCGGTGTGAACCTGTTGGCGGACGCCGGATACCGGCAATACGAAATTTCTGCTTACGCACAAGCGGGCAAACGCGCACGGCACAATATGAACTATTGGCAATTTGGTGATTACCTTGGTATCGGCGCCGGTGCCCACGGCAAGATTACGTCGCCGACACACCAGGGTATTGCGCGCTTATGGAAAACCCGTTTACCCAAACACTACCTGGACAGCCGCAATAAAATTTCACCTGCTGTTGCTGGTCATCGAAACACTTACCTCGGTGGCGGCGAAGTGTTGCAGCAACACGCGCTACCCCTGGAATTTTTATTAAATAGTTTACGTTTGGTGGACGGAGTCCCTGTAAGTTTTTTTCAGCAACGTACGGGCTTGCCATTTAATGCGTTGGAGCCGCAATGGTCTGAATTAACACAGAAGGGATTGGTACAGGTGGATGAAGGCATAATGAAAACCACGGCGCTGGGGCAGCGTTTTTTGAACAATGTACTTGAGGCTTACACGGGTGATTGAACGACTACAGTAGCCAGACTGCCGCACCGCCGAGCATGGCAAATGCCGCTATCAATCCGACCAGGGTGAAGATACCATCGCGCGCTGTCAGGCCGAGACTGATAATCACAATGGACGAAGAAGGAATTACGTCTGCGAAAGGAATGATTTCCAAAAAAGGCATGAACAAACACAGCCCAATGATCACGGCCCCGATAATGCGTGTCATGGGTTTTTTGGCAAAGCGCTTCAGTCGCGGCCTGAGGATGTAATCAACCTTGCGGGTGACCGGTTTGATCTTGCTCGCTGCTTTGGTAAATTTCGCTTTATCGAAACTGATGCTGCGCAATTTATTCGGCAACCAGGGCGTGGAGCGTCCCCAGGTTAATTGCGCGGCAATAAAAATAATAACAACAGCTAACACCGTGGGAATTCCCGGTATGCCCCCGGTGGGCAACATGATGAACAATGCCGCAATCAGCAATAGCGGACCATAGCCACGATCTTCAAATTCGTCGACGATTTTGCCAAAACTGATTTTATCGCCATCAATATTTTCTTCGATTTCATCCAGGACTGCTGTCAGATTCATTGCTTTCTCCATCGTCGTTTGCTCCAGCCTTGCCTTCTTCATTGTCGTCTACATGGCTCGTTCCATTTGGATGCGCAGGGTGTCGGTGGCAAGGATTTGTTGGCCAGGATTCTAGACAAAATAACGCAAGCCGGGTTCGTCGCGGAGATGGTGCCTTGTTGTGTGCCACACATAAAAAAACCGCTGCATCAGCAGCGGTTGCAAGGAACAAAAAACAGAGGAGAAAGGGTCAGGCTTCGTTGGAAGGTTTGCCAATGGTGGCGAGAATACCGCCATCCACATACACGATTTGTCCGGTCACAAAGTCGCTCGCTTTCGATGCCAGGAAAATCGTCGCGCCTTGCAGATCATCGGGGTCGCCCCACTTGCCTGCCGGGGTACGATTGATGATGAAATCATTAAACGGGTGGCCATCCACGCGAATCGGAGCGGTCTGGCTGGTCGCGAAATAACCGGGGCCAATCCCGTTTACCTGTACGTTATATTTGGCCCATTCGGTCGCCATGTTGCGCGTCAGCATCTTCAAGCCGCCTTTTGCTGCTGCGTATGCACCGACAGAGTTGCGACCCAGCTCGCTCATCATGGAACAGATATTGATGATCTTTCCTGCGCGGCGCTCCACCATCTTGCGCGCTACCGGGCGCGTCATGGTAAACACGCCGGTGAGGTCAGTCTTGATCACTTCTTCAAACTCTTCCAGCGGCATATCGAGTAATGGAATACGTTTGATGATGCCGGCGTTGTTGACCAAAATATCAATAGGGCCGTGATCTTTTTCAATCTGATCGACAGCTGCTATTACTTGTGCTTCATCTGTCACGTTAAATTTATAACCGAACGCCTTGAAACCTTTTGCGCGATAAGCCGCCACCGCGTTATCAATTTTCTCCTGCGACGAATTGCCATTGATAATCAAGGTAGCGCCGGCACTGGCAAGACCACAGGCCATGGACATACCCAAGCCGTGGGTAGCGCCGGTAACGACAGCTATCTTGCCGGTTAAATCAAACAGAGGATGTGTCATGAGTTGATCCTTATTTCAAGTCGCTGGGCTTGTGGAAATCCATATCGGTGTAATCCAGATTCTCGCCGGCCATACCCCAAATAAACGTGTAATTGGCTGTACCTGCGCCGGAATGCATGGACCAGGGCGGCGACACCACCGCTTGTTCATTACCAACCCAGATATGCCGCGTTTCGTGGGCCGGGCCCATAAAATGACACACCGCCTGGTTTTCCGGGATCTGGAAATAAAAATAGGCTTCCATCCGACGGCTGTGCGTGTGTACCGGCATGGTGTTCCAGATGCTGCCGGTTTTCAGTTCGGTCATACCCATCTGCAATTGGCAGGTATCAACCACACCGGCAATCATTAGCTGATAAATATTGCGTTCGTTACAGGTTTCCGATGAACCCATGTTCAACACCTTGGCGTCTTCCTTGCCGACCTTTTTGGTCGGGTAGGCATGATGCGCCGGTGTTGAATTCAAATAGAATTTTGCCGGGTTGCTGGCATCATCACTGCTAAAACTGACATCCTGTGCGCCGCGGCCGATGTACAGGGCTTCTTTGGTGTTGATCTTATACTCTGTACCGTCGACGGTGATCTTGCCGCTGCCACCAATGTTGATGGCGCCCAGCTCGCGCCGCTGCAAAAAGAAATCCGCTTTTTGCTGATACACCGGGTCCAGTTTGATCGTTTTGTTGACCGGCATAGCGCCGCCCACCATCAGTCGTTCGTAGTGGGTATAGGTAAAGAGGACTTCATCGGCTTCAAAAATTTTCTCGATCAGAAAATGCTTGCGCAATTTTTCGGTATCGTAATGTTTGAAGTCATCCATATGAACGGCAAAGCGTTCTTCCACAATTTTCATAATAAAACCTTCAGCGTTACCAGGTTGATTGTTCAATAATACAATGCCGGATAGGGCATTTAATATCCACTATCCGGCCGACAGGTACGGCTTATTATTTATTGGGCTGCGTTATTGCCGAGCAGCTTATACATTTCGACACCGGCGAGAATAAAGGGTCCGTTACCTTTTGGATCATTCTCGAATATCCGTTCGCTCATGTAATAATCATAACTGCCATCGCGACCAAAACCGAGACCTGCTACCAGACATTGATTGGTCATACTGATCAAACCATCCGGGTGCACCGTCACAAATTCCTTGATCAAACCTTCGTAGGCTTTTTGCGCAGTTGCGCGATAGGAATCCGGAATATAACCCTTGTTAATCGCCTTGGCGTAAAAGTAGGTGAACATTGCGCTTGCCGAGGATTCACGGTAATTACCGACGCGCTCCGGCTGGTCTAGAATCTGGAACCAGGTACCGGTGGCCGGATCCTGATAGCGCCGTAAATCCGCCGCCAGTTCAGTCACCATATCCAATAAGGGTTTACGCAATTCGGTGTTGCTTGCAGGGATGTAATCCAACACATCCACCAGTGCCATGGTTAACCAGCCCAAACCTCTGCCCCAATAAAACTCGGATAAACCGGTTTCCTTGTTAGCCCAGTTCATTTGCCTGGATTCATCCCAGGCATGGTAATAAAGTCCGGACTCGGGATTGCGCAGCTTCTCGTGTACCAGTTTGAATTCCTTGACGACTTCTTCCAGGCTTTCGCCATCCTCAAACATCACACTGTAACGCGCGAGGAAAGGCATGCCCATGTATACGCCGTCGAGCCATACCTGATGGGGATAAGCTTGTTTGTGCCAGAAAGCGCCTTCACTGGTGCGCGGATGTTCTTTAAGTTGCTTGCGCAATAGATCAGCCGCTTTGCGATATTTTTCGTCTTTGGTTTTCTCATACAAACTCAACACCACCATGCCGGGCATGACGCTGTCGATGTTGTAATTTTTGATATCGTATTCGCGAATGTCGCCTTCATCGGTAATAAAACTGCCGGTGACTTTTTCTGCAACATCGTTGTAGCGTGCATCGGGCGCAACCCTGGCCAATTCTTCCAGCGCAAGAATTTGTACGCCGTGAATATCGTATTCAAACTTGGGTTTGCGACGGCGGTTTTCGTCCCAGCCATCGTAATGATAATTCAAGGTTTTGCGCTCCAGTTCGGAATCCACCAGGCGCTTGCTCCAGTTCAGGGCTGCATCGGCAGTGATGGGAAATGATTTAGCCTCTTCGCTGAGCGCGCTTTCAAAACGAATGCGTGGTGTAGTGGTCAGGCGTTTCACTTCCTGTTCCAGGTAGGCCACAAACTCTTCTTCCGTCTTGATGCCATCTTTCTCCCCGTCCCAGGCCGCGAGGAAATAATATTCCAGCTCGCCACCGGTGGGCTCCATCACAGAAACATAACTGTTGGCATCCTCGGTTTGCTCAACACGACTTTGACGGTGGAACAGGATTGCCATGCCCAGGTAATCATCTTCGCCGCTTAAACTTTGTTTGCCCCAGCTGGCCACATAGGTCCAGGCATAACCGCTGACTTCCTGGCTGCCTTGCAACAATTTTGTACCCGGATGTTTCACCATGCCGATGGCGATATTGGGCAGCTCTTCCGATATGCTTAAACGGGTATGCACCAAACGGCTACCTGCAGTCATGGAAAGATCGCTAACCAGATCCAGTTTCTGGTTGTTGATTTCCCAGCCTTTGTAGGTCAAATTCAGCGCGGAATAGAGCGGGCCATCTTCAATGACTTTTGCGGTCCATTGGTCAACGTTGGATACCAGCTCGACCTCTTTACCATTCCAGAATCCGTAACCGCCGGCTCCCAGAGATTTACCCACTTTTAATAAATCCATGCCCCAGTCGGCAGGCTCATGGTAAGACTGATAACCATCTTGCCCGACATTTTGTAACACCATGTCGCTGGTTTTCTTACCAAAAATATCAAAGCCGTTACGCCAGTCGAGATAAATCCGGTAACCCACTTTGTCGGATTCAATACCTGGCCCTTCGTAACGAATAAATTCTGAGTGATCGGTGTATTGCGGCGGTGGGGTCAGTTCTTTGACATTCTCAAAGGTGCCGCCGATATATTTTTTATCCTGCCATTCACCGCCCACTTTATGGGAAATTTCCGCCTGGGTTTGTTTGGGGATATCCAGGGGTTGAGCATCCGCATCGGCCACAATGGTGATATTGCGTTTCTGCGCCGGTGAAAGATCCAGTGTGACCAACAGTTCATCGGGCGTGCCGTCTGCATCACGATCAACCAACTGCGTTGGCAAACGCTGCTCGCCTTCTTTGGCAATCAGGTGTTGTACCTGTGCAT
>DATJLH010000028.1:0-13604 GCA_035490615.1 Cellvibrio sp. | reverse complement strand
ACTTTTATGTGTGTGGAGATGCAAGTCGCATGGCCAGGGATGTGGACAATGCACTGCGCGAAATCGTCGCGCAGTACGGTGGTTTTAATGAAGTGGATACCGTGAATTACATGCGTAAGTTGAATATGCAGAAGCGGTATTTGCGGGATGTTTATTAATTGGTAACAGTGGTAGTGAGTTGCTAGCTTGTAGCACTCATTGCCGGATTACGAGGCTTGCGCCTCTAATCCGACCTACGAATCTGGATTCAATTAAAAATATTGTCGTCGCCGGGGAAAATTCCGGCTTTTACGTCTGCGACATATTTTTGCATTGCGCCGGGAATATCGCGCGCTTCCAGTAAAAAGTTTTTGGAAAACTTGGGGGGTTGTTCGGTTAACCCGAGGATGTCGTTGATTACCAATACTTGCGCGTCGGTATCGCGACCGGCGCCGATGCCGATGGTGGGGATGGGGATGCTGCGCGTAATGACGGCGCCCAAGGCGGCGGGTACGCACTCAAGGACTAATAAATCAGCGCCGGCGTCGGCTAATAATTTTGCGTCCGCGAGAATTTTATCGGCGTCTTCCTGGGAGCGGCCTTGCACGCGGAAGCCGCCAAATTTGTTGACCGACTGCGGCGTTAAGCCCAGGTGTGCGCAGACCGGAATGCCGCGCTCGGCGAGCATGGAAACTGTCTCGGCCAGCCAGGCGCCACCTTCGAGTTTTACCATGTGCGCGCCGGCTTGCATGATGCGCGCGCAGTTGCGCAACGCATCTTCGGGTGTGGCATAGGTCATAAATGGCAGGTCGCCGACAATCAGGGACTTTTTATTGCCGCGCGCGACGGCTTCGACGTGGTAAATCATCTGCTCCATGGTCACCGGGATGGTGCTGTCATAACCCAGCACCGTCATACCCAATGAATCGCCAATCAACACGACTTCGACTCCGCACTTTTGTGCCATGGCGGCCATGTGAGCATCGTAAAGCGAAATCACCACAAATTTTTCGTTGTTACTTTTTAATTTATAAAGTGTGTTAATGGTGACGGGTTTGGTCAGCGCGCTGTCGGTGGTGGGTGTTCCGTAGGGCATAAAGGTATTCTCTTGAAGCAGCGTGTGATGGTCACAGCGCGGGTGTCGGGTTGTAATAGTGGCGGCCACTTTTGATGGTCAGCACATATTCAACCAGTTGTTTGAAATGATCGCGGTTGCTCGCCAAGTTTAAATCTTTGGCATTCACGATCAACAAAGGTGCGCCGTCGTAATAATGGAAAAAATGCGTGTAGGCGTCGTTTAACGCTTTCAAATAATCGGTGCTGATGTGTTGTTCGATGGCAACGCCGCGTTGACGAATTCGCTCGACCAACACATCCAGCGGCGCTTGCAGGTAAATCACCAGGTCCGGTCGCGGCGCGTTGATCGTCAGGCGATCATAGACTTGTTGATAAATATTTAGCTCGTCGTCATCCAGGGTGACCTGGGCAAAGAGTTGATCTTTTTCAATTAAAAAATCCGCGACGCGCACCGGTTCAAAAATATCCGCCTGACGCAATGACTCCAACTGATTGGCGCGTTGGAATAAAAAGAATAATTGGGTGGGCAGAGCGGCGGTTTTCGGGTTTTGGTAAAAGCGGGCGAGGAAGGGGTTCTCTTCCGGTTGTTCAAGTAGCACGTCGTAATTAAACAGGCGTGCGATATTTTTGGCGAGCGTGGTTTTGCCCACGCCGATGCAACCTTCCACCGCAATGTAGCGCGGCAATTGCACATTGGTTAAATCCAGGTGTAACTCATCAAATACGGCTTCCACTGACTGCTCCTGTATTTGTTATGGCGGAAAATCCTGATCAGTTGATAACCCGCAAGCCATCGGCGGGTGTCTGCGCTAATAATGCCGCAAGACGAGTGCCGCAGGGTAACACTAATTGAGGATCAATAGCGGCGAGCGGATAGAGCACGAAGCTGCGCTGGGTCAGGTAAGGGTGGGGGACTTGCAGGCGCGGGTGATCGATTACCTGGCCGTCGTACAGCAGTATGTCGAGGTCCAGGGTGCGCGGCCCCCAACGCTCCAGGCGGACCCGCTGGTGGGCCTGCTCCACGGCTTGTAAATGGTCCAGCAAGGCCAGGGGTTCGAGATGGGTGATGATCCGCGCCACGGCATTGATATAGTCCGGTTGCTCACCCGGCCCAACCGCTGTGCTTTGGTACAGCGGCGATCGGCCGGTGAGGCGGGTATCGGGAAGTTGTGCCAGTTCAGCAAATGCCTGCTCAACCTGCGCGCGCGGATTCTCAAGGTTGCTGCCCAGACCAATAAATGCGGTGATAGCGGGGGTCACACGGCTCATGATCAATCGTTAGTTGTGCCGGGTGGGCTGGCATCACCGCCTTCAGTGCGCGGTTTGCGCGGCGCGCGCCGACGGGTTCTGGGTTTGCCCTTTCCGCCCGCCTGTTTGCCAAGGTCTTTCACCATCTGTTCGCGCTCCTCGTCACCGGCGCCCTGGAAGCGCGTCCACCAGGTGCCTAACCCGTCGAGCTGCTCGCCCGCCGCTTCGCGCATCAACAGGAAATCATAGGCGGCGCGGAAACGTGGGTGATCCAGCAAGCGTAAGGCACGCATGCCCTGGCGTTGGGGCAGGCGATACTGCAAATCCCAGATCTCGCGCATCGGCAGCAGGAAGCGTTTGGGTAACGAGGTGTGGCCCAATTGCTGGCTGATGACCGTTTGTGCGGCCTGTAAATACGCCTGGGTCGGCGGCATCTGCTTCGCCAGGCGGCGCAGCTCTGCTTGCAGGGCGGGCCATAACAGCGCGGCGTAGATAAAGGCGGGGGTGACGGTTTTGTCGCTACGCACCCGCTTATCAGTATTGACCATGGTCTGTTCAATCAGCGCCGCGCCAGTGGCGTCGCCAGCTGCCAGCGCAGCTTCAGTGCCGGGGAAGAGGTAGCCGAGCAACTGGTACTCGCGCATCAACTCGAAGGTGGCTGTAGCGGACCCGCCCAGGAATAACTTGAGGACTTCTTCAAACAGCCGCGCAGAGGGAATGTTGCGTAACAGCGCTCCCAATTCAAAGATCGGGTCGGCGGTTTTTGGTTCGATGCTGAACCCCAGCTTGGCCGCAAAACGCACCGCGCGCAGCATCCGCACCGGATCTTCTTTGTAGCGGGTTACCGGGTCACCGATGATGCGCAACTGGCGCTTCTTGAGGTCTTCCAGGCCGCCGGTATAGTCGTAGACCGCAAAATCCTTGGCGTTGTAGTAGAGCGCGTTAACGGTGAAGTCGCGGCGCACGGCATCGGTTTCGATGGTACCGTAGACGTTGTCGCGCAGCAGCATGCCGTCTTCCGAGCGGGCTTCATCGTGATGGCCGCGAAAGGTGGTCACTTCGATAATCTCCCGCCCGATACGCACATGCACAATCTGGAAGCGACGGCCGATAATACGCGCTCCGCGAAACACGCGTTTGATTTCTTCCGGCTTGGCATCGGTGGCGACGTCAAAGTCTTTCGGGTGCCCGCCCAGTAACAAATCCCGCACGCCACCGCCGACCAGGAAGGCATTGAAGCCGGATTCCTGCAACTGGCGCATAATCCGCAAGGCCGCCTGGCTGACGTTTTTACGCGAAATATTGTGCTGATCTCGGGGAATAATGAGCAGGGAGGGATGGGTGGATTTGCCCTTGGGAGCAAGATAATTTAACAAGCGTTTAAGCATAGGCACAGCTACATGAAGTGAGTTCGTGGGGGCTGGCTTGACATGTCGTAAACGACTTTCCTTCGCGAGGATGGTTGATCCAGCGCCCTTGCTTATAGATGCGCGGGAGTTTAGCACGGGCGCGGGAAACGGGGAAATTAAGGGTGTGACGGTAGTGTCGGATGATGGTGGTTAAACTCACCTGTTATTGTCGGATTACGCCTTTGGCTAATCCGACCTACTGAGTGCATCCCCGTAGGTCGAATTAGCGCAGCGTAATCCGACACAACTACACCCGCTCCCCAATCGGCAAACGCGTCACTGGCTTTCCGGTAGCTGCAAACAACGCATTGGCCAAGGCCCCGGCCACCGGCGGCACGCCGGGTTCACCTACACCCGAAGGCGGTTCTGCCGAGGGCACGATATGCACCTCCACCTTGGGCATCTGCGGAATCCGCATCAGTGTGTAGTTGTGGAAGTTGCTCTGCACCACCTTACCCTTGTCCAGGGTAATTTCCTCGGCCAGAGCAGCGCTCAGGCCAAAGCCGATACTGCCTTCCATCTGTGCGCGGATTACGTCGGGATTAACCGCAATTCCGCAATCAATCGCACAAACGACCCGGTCTACCGTAAAACGACCGTCATCAGCAACGGTGACTTCCGCCACCTGGGCGCACCAGGAACCCATCGCCTTGTGCACGGCAATACCTCGCCCGCGCCCTTTAGGCAGTGGCTTATCCCACCCGGCCTGTTGTGCGGCCAGGTTGAGCGCGCCGAGAAAGCGCGGGTGGTCCGTCAACATTTCACGGCGGAACACCAGCGGGTCTTTACCTGCCGCCTTGGCCATTTGATCAATGAAACCTTCCACAATAAACGCATGGCCGGAGTGACCGACGGAGCGCCACCACAGCGTCGATATACCGGCTTTCATCTCAGTGGCCTGCACGGACAGATTGGGAATGGCGTAGGGCATATCGGCGATACCCTCAATCAAGGTGCCGTCGATAGGTCCCTGGATAAACGCCTCAAACGGCGAGCCGCGCAAAATCGGCTGAGCGACGGCGTGGTGGTCCCAGGCCACCAGCTTGCCTTCCGGCGACAGGGCACCGCGCACCCGGTGAACTGCCATCGGGCGGAATTTGCCATTGTGGATGTCGTCCTCACGGGTCCACACCATCTTCACCGGCCGACCGGGAACCTGCCTGGCGATGGCCACGGCATCCATCACATAGTCATTGGGCGATGCGCGCCGGCCGAAGCTGCCGCCGGCGTAGAGTGTGTGAATCCTTACTTGCTCGGGTTTCAGGCCGGTAGCCTTGGCCACTTCGTGTTGGTCATTGGTCTGCATCTGGCAGGCGTACCAGAGTTCACAGGCGGTCTTGTCCACCTTCACCACACAGTTCAGGGGTTCGATGGGTGTATGGGCCAGGTAAGGCAGGTGATACTCCGTCTCGATGACCTTGTCGGCCTGGGCCAGCGCTGCCGCAGCGTCGCCTTCGGCTTTGACCGAGGTGCCTGGCTTGCGCGCGGTGTCGGTGAATTGTGTAAAGAGTTCGTCGCTGCTGCGGGTTTCGCAGGCCGACAGATCCCATTCCGCTTGCAATAGTTGGCGCGCTTTTTGGGCGGGCCAAAAGCCCTCAGCCACCACCGCCACGCCGCGCGGAATTTCCACCACATCCACCACGCCGGGCACGGCTTTGGCTTTGCTGGCATCGACTTTCTTCAACTTGCCCAACAGCTTCGGCGGGTAGAGCACCACGGCCGTCAGCATGCCCGGTAACTGGATATCCTGGGTATAAATGGCCGTGCCGTTGGTTTTCTCCTGGCTGTCTTTACGCGGGATATTTTTGCCAATC
Organism: Cellvibrio sp.; assembly: GCA_035490615.1. GTDB lineage: Bacteria > Pseudomonadota > Gammaproteobacteria > Pseudomonadales > Cellvibrionaceae > Cellvibrio. The sequence goes on along the minus strand of DATJLH010000028.1, from coordinate 8,077 downwards.
AGGCGGAAATCCTTGGGGTCTTTCAGTGCGGGTGACTGGGGCACCGGCAATGCCGCCGCCTTACCGGCCAGTTCACCGAAGGTCGCCGTCTTCTTGCCGTGGGAGATGATGCCGTCTTTAACCTTGATCTCTTTTTCAGGCACTTCCCATTGCTGCGCGGCGGCCGTGACCAGCATGGCGCGCGCCGCAGCGCCGGCTTTACGCATTTGCTCCCAGGAGTTGGCGATGGCGGTTGAGCCGCCAGTACCCTGGGCCGGGCCCCAGAACAGGTTGTTGTAACGGCTGGCGTCGGCGGGTGCGGATTCCCAATCCATTTGTTCCCAGTTTGCATCCAGCTCTTCGGCCACCAGCGTGGTCAGGCCGGTGCTCACGCCCTGACCCATATCGAGGTGTTTCACCACCACCGTCACGCGATTGTCCGGGGTGATCTTGAGAAACGCGTTAAATACCAGCTCGTTGCCCGCAGTCGCTGCTTCAGCGGCTGAAGCACTGAGCATCAGGCCGGACAGCGCGCCGCATCCAAGCACCAGGCCGCTGCCGGCGGTAACGGATTTGAGAAACAGACGCCGGCTCACACCTTGGTCGGTGGACGGTTGCAGGTCACGGGCCTGCAGGTGATGTTGCAGGAAGTTCATCAGGCTTTCCTCCCTAATTCATCCGCCGCTTCATGGATCGCCGTGCGGATTCGCTGGTAGGTGGCGCACCGGCAGAGGTTGCCCTGCATGGCGCTATCGATCTGGTCATCGTTAGGCTTGGGATTATTCTCCAGCAGCGCCACAGCGGACATGATCTGCCCGGACTGGCAATAGCCGCATTGCACCACGTCGAGCTTGCGCCAGGCTTCCTGCACGACCTTGGCCGTGGGCGATTGCAGGCCTTCAATAGTGCGTACATCGGCGCCGCTGGCGGCTGATAACGGAATGCTACAAGAGCGCACCGCCGTACCATTGAAGTGAACAGTGCAGGCACCGCACTGGGCGATGCCGCAGCCAAATTTGGTGCCGGTGAGTTTGAGTTCATCGCGCAACGCCCACAGCAAGGGCGTATCCGGCGCGAGATCCAGCGACTGCTGTTTACCATTTATCTTGAGTGAAATCATGGTGTTATCCCTGTTTTACGTGAAGGAGGTCGGATCGGGTATCCACATCAAAGGCGGCATTTGGCAGGGGAACGGCGATGACATCGTTGCCGTTCAACAAGCCTTTGGCGCCCCGGTCACCGCTCAGCTGCAACAGCCAGGGTTTGGCCGTTGCCGGAAAGATGGCCGGTACCCCGCGCGTGCCGGCAAAGGCCGCGCAGGTGACAGTGTGTGGATTGGCTTTCCAGGTTGTTAGTAATTGTTGTAAGTCGTCAGTGTCGATCAAGGGCTGGTCGCCCAGCAGTACCAGTACGGCATTCTCCGGCGGTAGTTGGCTTACGCCATAAGCCAGAGAGCAGCCCATCCCGGCCTGCCAGTCGGCGCAGTAAAGTATGTCCACATTATTACGTTGGCCCAGGTAGTTGAGGATATCCTGGTGATAAGCGCCGGTTACCACTGCTAGTCGTTCCAGCGGCAACTGGCTTGCCGTATCGAGAACACGCTCCATCACCGGTTTACCCTGCCACTTCGCGAGAAGTTTGCAGCCACCGAAACGAGAGGCGGCGCCCGCTGCCAGGATGAGCGCGTCCAGCTTCATGGCTAACCTGCCGCGTTAAATGTGCCCAGGTTCGGGCGTGGTCCGCTGATATCTTGCGCCGTATCAAGGGCATAAGCCTCGCTCAAGGCTGCCGCAGTGCTGCCGTGGATGACCGCATGACATTCCGCGAGGACCGACAACGCAATACTTTCCGGCAGGTCGCCGCCTAATGCCAGCCCCATAGGCCCCGCAACCGGCACGGGAAGTTGGTGTTCACTTATCGCTGCTGCCGCAAGCACCTCGCGCTTGCGTTGGGCCGGTCCGAGCAAGCCGATGTAACTGGCGCCACTACCGCTCAGCCCTCGCAGGGCCGCCGCGTCCAGGACCAGGTTGTGATGCGCAATGATGATGCCATCGACATGTTGCAGCAAGGCTGTATCAAGGTCGGTAACACTCGCCTGTAACAACTCCGCCCCGGCGGGGAAGTTGTCGCGACGTTGATGCGACAGGCGCTGATCTGCCAGGGTCACTCGCCAGCCCATCGCGAGGGCCAGCTCGCACAAAGGAACCATGTCTATGCCGCTGCCGAGGATTAGCAGGTGGGGTAACGGGTTGATCAGGGTAACCAGGTGGCTATCCATAATCTTGCCGGCCTGGCGTTGGTAAAATGCTTTGGGGCAGGGGGCGACAACGGCGGCTTCCTGATCAATGCCCAATTGATAACGGCACGCCTGTTGCGCACGCAAATGCTCAAAGACCTGATCCAGGGCCAGGAAGTGGTTACCGGCATGACAGGGATGGAGGAGGATTTCGGCAGCACCGCCGCAGCCAATGCCAAGTCGCCAGGCCAGGCTGCCTTCATCGGTAGCGTCGTAGGTAACACGTCGGCTTTTTTTCAGTGCGATAACCTTGCGCGCTTGCAGTAACAAATCGCCTTCCAGGCAGCCACCACTCAGCAGCCCCAGTTGATGGCCGGCATCCGACAGCAGCATCAGCGCGCCACTCTTGCGATAAACCGAACCTCGGGTATTGATAACCGCCCCCAGCACCCAGTGGTGCTCGTGTTTCAGCGGAAACCATTGGTCGAGTGCGTGGTAAAAACTGGTGGCCATAAGGACAGTCCTGCGTCTGGTTAAGCCTGGTTAGGGTTGTTATAGCTCCAGAAGGAGGCCTACGTTCGCATGGGGAATTGACGGGGGAAAGGGGGTTTACATTTCTTTTATTTGTTTAAAAGAAATACAGGAAATCTTAATGCGCGGAGGATGTCATTTGATGGAACAGGTGCCATCGACAAGGGATGCATAAATGATTTTCAAGACCTCATTAAAGCAAAACGGGAAATCTTTCGATTTCCCGCTTGGAGGGCAGCACGACAAAGGTGCCAGTGGCATTCAAATGGGGTGCTTCCGTGCCCATATCCAACTTCGCTTGCTATCCCATCCTGTGCCTAGTCAGTATTTCCGCTTTATTGTGTCTTGTTATATTTCTTGTCTTCTAGCGCTGGTTTTATCTAATTAGTCTTGTTGTTATTAGTAATATCTCTGTTTTTATTATTTGTTGTTGTTATTAGTCAGTTTTCAGTTTCTTATTGTTTGTTGTTTTTATTAGCGTTTTTTCAGTTTCTTATTGTTTGTTGTTGTTATTAGTTTGTCGCTTTTTTCTTATTGTTTGTTGTTGTTATGGCTGCGTATAGAGCATGTCTTGTGCCAAAGTTGGTTTTTCTTTATTTTTCAATGGCTTAACTTTTTGATGAAGCCGCTTATTCAGTTTGGTTATTTCCGTAGGTTACAGATTTAAGGGAATGTTGTTACGATTCCGTTGTCCGGTAACAACATCCCGTCGGTAACAAGCTCGTGACCCGGGGTAACGAACGTGTCGCGCAACGCGGCGAGCTGGCGCGGTACTCTGCAAGAGTGTCACCGGGCGAGAGTGTCACCGGGAGAAAAGAGTGGTACAACGCGAACAGCCAGTACCGGTCGCACAGCGCGACCGGGAATGAGCGGGCAGGGACAGGCAGGAAAGGGAAACGGTGATTATTTAAGAATATGAGCGGTAGATTTGTTGCGTGGAATGCCGAGGCGCTGGCGCCGTTCCCACAGGCATTTACGGCTGACGCCCAGCTTGCGCGCCAGTTCGGTTTCACTCATGGTGTCCTGGTGTTCAAGGACAAAGCGTTGGAAATAATCTTCAAGCGATAAGTCTTCTGCCGGGTCCTGCGGGCCTTTATGAGGCGCGCGGCCATTGCGGGCCGTGGCGCGATGCTCCCCAAAGGCGGGTTCCTCTTCCTCATCAAAACGAACCAGGTCCAGATCGATGGACAGCAGTTCATGCCCTATCTCTTTTTCATCCTCACACAGGATTACCGCTCGTTGCATGGCATTTTCCAGCTCGCGCACGTTACCGGGCCAGGTGTAGGTGGTGATCGCCTGAATGGCTTCCGGTGACAGACGTAACAAAGGCTTGCCGAACTGGGCGCAGTAACGTTGCAGAAGGGATTCGGCGATATTGATGATGTCCTTGCCGCGCTCACGCAGGGGGGGCAGTTCCAGTTGCACCACGTTGATCCGGAAATACAGGTCTTCGCGGAATTTGCCTTCCTTCGCCAGCTTGCGCAGGTCGCGGTGGGTAGCGGCAATCAGGCGGACATCAACCTTGCGCGATTCCACCGAGCCCAGTGGGCGCACTTCACCTTCCTGTAACACCCGTAACAAACGTGCCTGGGCTTCCAGGGGCAGTTCGCCAATTTCATCCAGAAACAGGGTGCCACCGTCGGCGGCGGCGACCAGCCCTTCACGGGTACTGGCGGCGCCGGTAAAAGCGCCTTTTTCGTGGCCGAACAGTTCGGATTCAATCAGGGTTTCGGGGATGGCGGCGCAGTTGACCGAGATCATCAGGTGATCCCTGCGCTGGCTTTCTTCGTGGAGGGCGCGGGCGACCAGCTCTTTACCGGTTCCCGTTTCTCCGTGGATCAGTACGGTGGCGGCGGTCGGGGCGACTTTATGGATGCGGTTATAGAGGTCCTGCATCACATCGCTGCTGCCGATCATGCCGGCGATGGCGTGGCTGGCGGTCTGCGGCGCGACGCCGTTGACACGGCTGTTCGCCTTGGCTTTGCCGATAACCCGCTTGACCGCTGTGACCATCTCATCGTGGTCAAAGGGTTTGGCGATGTAATCCACCGCGCCCATGCGCATGGAGTCCACGGCTGAGCGCAGGCTGGCATAGCTGGTCATGATGAGTACAGGGATGTCGCCGGCAAGCTTGATCAGGTCGGTACCCGGTGCGCCTGGGAGGCGCAGGTCACTGATGATCAGGTCGTAATCCTTGAGTTGGTAACGAGTGGTAGCTTCCTTAACCGAGGGGGCTTCATCAACGTCGTATTGGTTGCGCTCCAGCAGTTTGCGCAGCGCGGTACGAATGATGGTTTCGTCTTCAACAATCAGGATTTTGCTCATAGGTCTTTTGTCGCTTAAGTAAACCGTACCCGGTTGAGTGTGGGGCTTATCCTACATCAAAACGGTAACACTTCCACTGGGAAGTGTGTAGGAAATGCACTTTTCGGGTGAAATAGATACGCATCCATGCGCGCTAACAGGGCAATACTGGTTACCTACAATACCGAGTCGATATGGCGCGGCAGCTTAATGGTGAAGCGCGCGCCGCGATTATGCACTGTATCTGCCGGACTGGTGATATCCAGGTAGCCGCCGTGGTCGTCGACAATGCTGTACACCATCGCCAGGCCCAGGCCGGTGCCTTCACCCGGTTCCTTGGTAGTGAAAAAGGGTTCAAAGATCTGTTCGATGTGTTCTGGCGCAATGCCGGACCCCTCATCGGTAACAGAGAAGATAATGCTGTATTCATCTTCGCTGCTCTCCAGGGTAACGCGACCCTGTTCGGGGCTGGCATCCCGCGCGTTGGAGAGCAGGTTGATAAACACCTGGATAATCCGCTGGGTATCACCCGCCACAATCGCATTGGCTGCGATGTTGTTACTGAACAGCACCTGGTTCTTGTCTTTTTGCAGAGAGAGCAACTGGATGGCTTCATTGGCACAGTCGCGCAGAATAACCGCCTGGAAGTCGCTCTTCTTGTTGTGACCGGTGTGGGAGAACCCGACCAGGGACTGCACGATCCGGCTGACCCGGTCGGTTTGGCTGAGGATCTGCTCTGCCGTTTCCAATATTTCCGGGTTTTCAGACTCATAGCGCAGGTTCTGCGCCAGGCAGGCAATGCCGGTGATCGGGTTGCCGATCTCATGGGCGACGCCGGCGGCCAGTCTACCCACGGAGGCGAGGCGTTCGCTGTGGACCAGTTCCTGTTCCAGCAATTGGGTCTCCGTCACGTCTTCCAGCAAGATCACCTGGTCGTACACCCCGGCATTGATCGTCCCTTCAATGGCGGCCTTATGCAGGCTGACCCAGTGCGGTCGACCGTTCAGCTCAATCTCGCGCCGGTAATAATGGGTTTCGCTGCCGTTACAGAATTCTGTGAGCAAACTGCGCCAGGGTTCGGCGATGTCATCCAGGCGTGAACCGGTGACTTCTTCGCCGGGCGTCTCGGTCAGGTCCGCCATGGCGCGGTTCCACATCAGGATCTCCATGTCGCGCCCCAGGGAGCAGACGGCCATGGGCAGCTCTTCCAGGGTTTTGCGGTGATACAGGCGCAGGTTGTTCAGTTCTGCCGCCATCCCGGTCAGGTGGTCGCGGTATTCGGACAGGCGATTTTCCATCAGGTTGATATCCACCGTATCCCGCGCTTCTGCCACCTGATAGGGCAGGTGTTTATCCATAATTTCGCTGGCGACATGAATCCCCATCAGGCTGGAGAGGTTGCCCTCGATCTGGTCGCGCAAACGGCGTAAGGCGTAAGGGCGGCGCTCGTTGATACTCAGGTTCAGTTCGTTGAGCGCAATATCCACCTCACGGCTGGCGGTCACCTTGCCCAAGGGTTTGGCAAGGCGGGTTTTGAATTCCAGGGCCGAATGCACATCCAGCGCCTGGCGTACCGGATGGCTGAGTTCATCGGCCGCGCACAGGTCAGCACTGTAATGTTCATCTTCGGTCTGGCGGGTGATCAGCGAGATGATGACAAATATCAGCGTATTTACCCCGAGGGATACCAGCGTCACATCGCTCCAGTGCTCAATACCGACGGGGATCACCACATCAGTAAAAGGCACGGCGAGGGCTTCGATATGCCATATCACCGGAGCCAGTAAGCCGCCCGCCCAGATCAGCGTGCCGGCAGCCAGCCCGGCGAGCATGCCGCGCCGGTTACCCTTGGTCCAGAACATGATGGCGAAGGTGCCGGGCAGGAACTGCAGGGTCTCGATAAACGCGAGCAAGGCAAGGTTGGTCAGGCTGTAGCGATTATCGAGAATCCAGTAGAACAAATAGCCGCCAAGGAAGATGGCGCCGATCAGGATACGACGCAACCACAGCAATTGGCGGTAAATGTCATGGCGCGCGCGCAGACGGAAGGTCGGTAGCAGCCAGTGGTTCATCACCATGGTTGCCAATGCCAGGGTGATGATGATCATCGCGCCGGTAGCGGCGGACAGGCCGCCGAGGAAGGCCAGCACCGTCAGCCCCGGTGAGTTAAACAGAATGGGCACGCCCAGGGTGAAGTATTGCGCCGGTAGCGGCACCGCCAGTTCAAACCCGGCCCATAAAATCGGGAATACCGGTAACGCCATCAGTAACAGAAACAGCGGAAACGCCCAGGTGACTGTGTGGGAGTTGCGCATCAGGGGGTTTTCTGCGAGCCCCAGGTGGAAGATGTGTGGCATGGTGACTGCCGTGGCGATAAACACCAGTAGCAGGGTGTGCGCCGAACCATCGCGGATCGGTGTGTGCAGTAACGCGATATTCTCCGGGTGATCGGCGAGCCATTCATCCAGCCCACCCAAGCCGCCGAAGATGCCGTACACCGCCACCAATCCCACGGCGCAGAGCGCACACACTTTCAGTAACGACTCAAAGGCCATAGCGGTAATCAACCCGCGATGCTGTTCGCGGTTGGAGCCGAACAGGATGGTAAACAGCGCGAGGATCACGCAGTAACACAGTGCCATCAAATCCTTGAACGTCAGGCCGGTGCCTTGTAAGGGTAGCGAGGGATTGCCGCTGACGGTGAGGATGTGCATGGTGTCCGCGATGGCCTGGATCTGCAGCGCCATCAGCGGCAGGATACCGAGCAACATGCACAGCGTCGTCAGGGCGCCGACGGCGTGACTGTGATAGCGGAACACCAGCAAGTCGGCCAGGGAGTGCACCTGATGCCGCCGCGCCAATTCTGCCAGGGGCGCCAGTGCGACCGGCGCAAACAGGAACAATGCCCCGGTGCCCAGGTAATAGGCGAGGGCGCCATAGCCGTAGGAAAAGGCCAGGTCGATCACGCCATAGAACGCCCAGGCGCTCGCAAAGATACCGAGGGACAAAATATAAGTGATGGGATGC
>DATJLH010000027.1:0-33180 GCA_035490615.1 Cellvibrio sp. | reverse complement strand
ACAAAGATTTCAACTATCTTTCGATAACCGCGCAATAACACTCACGTCGCAATAAAGGCAATTACCGCTTCAGGAGGGATGCCAGCCGCAGGGGAACATGGGAGAATTCACCACCCCCAACGGACGGATAGCACCAAAACGCCCAGGACCTTAATCATGCTTACTATCGATTCACAGGCCGTCCATATCTGGATTCTGGATCTGGCCCGCGTCACCGCTCAACCAGCCCTGCTGGAACGCTACCATCCGTTATTGAGCGAGGAAGAAGCCACGCGCCTGGGGCGCTTTGCCTTTCCCAAATTGCAGCAGCATTACCTGGCCACCCGCGCCCTGGTGCGCACCTGCCTCTCCCGCTATGCCGATGTGGCGCCGCACGCGTGGCGCTTTGCCCAACAGCAAAATGGCAAGCCGTATCTGGTCGACAGCCCGGTTCCGCTCTCCTTCAACCTGAGTCATGCCGGCGACCGGGCGGTATTGGCGGTAACGCGAGACAACGCGGTGGGTATTGATATCGAACCGTTATCGCGCAAACGGGATTGGCTGGGTATTGCTGAACATTATTTTCACAGCAGTGAAGTCGATGCACTGAATGCCCTGCCGGAGGCGCAACAGCATGATTATTTTTTTCGGTTGTGGACGTTAAAAGAGGCTTACCTGAAAGCGCGCGGCACCGGTATCTCCACAGGTCTGGACAAGGCAGCCTTTCAGCTGGATCGCGGTCGGGTGCGCGCGCAATTTGCGCCCGAACTGGCCGTGGAGCCGAGCGAGTGGCATTTTTTCAATTACCAGCTGGGCGATGAATACAGCTTATCGCTCGCCTGCCATTCCCCGGCATCCAGTACGCCGCCGCAGTTGCAGTTCTACCAAAGCTGGCCATTGGCGACGGACCAACAGAATGAGCTGCCGACTGACATCCTGAGCAACCGGCTGAGCGAGCCGGCGGCAGGCGGGCAACCCGCTTGACAGGCCCGCACCCCCTGCCTAGGATGCTCGGCGTTAGCGGGGAAGCCCACCGTTCCATTCGTATAAGAAGACCAGCCTATGTTGCCATTTCATGATGCTGTCAAAGAGGATTTTGCAGCGGTCAATCAACTTATTATCGACCAACTCCATTCCGACGTTGACCTGGTAGAAAATATTGGCCATTACCTGGTGGAAGCCGGTGGCAAGCGCCTGCGCCCTCTGCTGGTGCTGTTAACTGCCCGAGCACTGGGTTATGACGGCAAACAGCATCTCGACCTCGCGGCCATCATTGAATTTATTCATACCGCCACCTTATTACACGATGATGTCGTGGACATGTCGCAACTGCGACGCGGCCGCCCTACCGCCAATGCCAACTGGGGTAACGCGCCCAGTGTGCTGGTGGGTGACTTCCTCTATTCCCGCGCGTTTCAAATGATGGTCGCTATCGGCAGTATGGATGTGATGGCGATCCTGTCCGATGCGACCAATGTGATCTCCGAGGGCGAAGTCCAGCAGTTGGTCAACGCCAAAAAGCCCGACGTCAGCGAAGCGGATTACCTGACGGTCATTGATAAGAAAACCGCTGTCCTCTTTGCGGCGGCCTGTGAAGTAGCAGCGGTTCAGAGCGGCGCCTCAACGGCAGTGCGCGCCGCACTTAAAGCCTACGGTCACCATGTGGGTATGGCGTTCCAGCTGGTTGACGATGCGCTGGATTACACCGGCGATGCAGCCACCCTGGGAAAGAACGTGGGTGATGATCTGGCCGAAGGCAAACCGACCCTGCCGCTGATTTATGCCATGGGGGCCGGTTCTGCCGAACAATCTGCCCTCATCGCGGCGGCCATTCGCCAGGGCGATGCGTCAAAGCTGGCGGACATTCTCGCTATCGTCCAGCAAACCGGTGCCATGACCTATACCCTCGACTGCGCCAAACATCAGGTAAACCAGGCCCTCGCACAACTTCGCCTGCTGCCGGATAACCACTACACCCACGCCATGGCGCAGGTTGCAGAGTTTGCGCTGGGGCGCAACTATTAGATAACTATTAGCGCCCTACCCGCATGCCAGCCCCGTTCAACTGGACAAGTGCCGCACACAGGGTAGAATGCGCCCTTCGCGGCGGCTATACCTCTTGTCTGGGCGCCACTGAATAACACAACCGAGTCCATTACATGATCCCTTTTGAACCTAAAAGCTCATACAGCCGTGAAGACCTGATCGAGTGCGGCAACGGTCGCCTGTTTGGCCCGGGCAACGCGCAATTGCCTATTCCGAATATGTTGATGCTGGACCGTATCGTGCACATCAGCCAAACCGGTGGTGAATACGGCAAGGGCGAGATTGTTGCCGAACTGGATATCTCCCCTGATTTATGGTTCTTCGATTGCCATTTCCCTGGCGATCCGGTAATGCCCGGCTGCCTCGGCCTTGATGCCATGTGGCAACTGGTCGGCTTCTTCCTGGCCTGGCGCGGCAACCCGGGTCGCGGTCGCGCACTGGGCTGCGGTGAAGTCAAATTCACCGGCCAGATTCTGCCCACCGCCAAAAAACTCAGCTATCACATCAATCTCAAGCGTGTTATCGAGCGCAAGCTGATCATGGGCATTGCCGATGGTCGCGTGTCTGTAGATGGAAAAGACATTTACTTCGCTTACGATCTACGCGTCGGCCTGTTTCAGAACACCGATAACTTCTAAGTAGCGCAACTCGCACGGGCACTTTCCGCAAAATGACGGTCAAAGTGCCCACTTTGCATAAGTGATCCGGGATGCATTCAGATGATAGTTGTATGTCATAATTGCGCCCACTCAACCGGGTTGACCGAGAGACAAGCGTTAGTCTTGTACAAAAAAAGAGAAGGCTCTGTAAATACATAAGAGGTAGCCTATGAGACGCGTTGTAGTTACCGGTATGGGCATTGTGTCCTGTCTGGGTAATGACAAAACTGCCGTGCTGGACGCCCTGCGCGCTGGCCGCTCCGGCATTAAATTTCAGGAGACCTATAAGGAAATGGGGTTTCGCAGCCACGTGGCTGGCTCCGTCGATATCAATCTCGCCGAACTGATTGATCGGAAGGTTTTACGTTTTATGGGTGATGCAGCAGCATTCGCCTATATCTCCATGCAGCAGGCTATTACTGACGCCGGCTTGAGTGAAGATCAGGTATCCAACGAGCGCACCGGTATCATCATGGGTTCTGGCGGTGCATCGTCCATGAACCTGGTCGAAGCGGCGGATATCCTGCGCGAAAAAGGCCTCAAGCGCGTCGGCCCTTATCGGGTCACCCAGACCATGGGCAGCACCACGTCCGCCTGCCTGGCTACCCCCTTCAAGATCAAGGGAGTTAACTATTCCATTTCTTCTGCCTGCGCCACCAGTGCCCACTGTATTGGCAATGCCATGGAGCAAATCCAGCTAGGCAAACAGGACGTCATCTTTGCCGGTGGCGGCGAGGAAGAACACTGGACGCTGACCTGCCTGTTCGATGCCATGGGTGCCTTGTCCACCAAATACAACGAAACCCCTGAAAAAGCCTCGCGCGCCTACGATGCCGAGCGGGACGGTTTTGTGATTGCCGGCGGCGGCGGCTGTCTGGTACTGGAAGAACTGGAACACGCCAAAGCGCGCGGCGCGAAGATTTATGCGGAGTTGGTGGGCTACGGTGCAAATTCGGACGGTTACGACATGGTCGCGCCCTCCGGTGAAGGTGCCGTCCGCTGTATGAAGCAGGCGCTGGCCACCACTGAAGGCAAGATCGACTACATCAATTCCCACGGCACCAGCACGCCCGTTGGCGACCTGGCCGAACTGAAAGCCATTAAAGCCGCCTTCGGCGATGCCATCCCGCCCATCAGCTCAACCAAATCACTGACTGGCCACTCTTTGGGTGCGACGGGTGTGCAGGAAGCGATTTATTCGCTCTTGATGATGCAGAACAATTTTATCTGCGCCTCAGCCAATATCGAGCAACTGGATGCGGAAGCTGATGGCATGCCGATTGTGCTGCAACGCCAGGACAACGTACGTCTTGAGCGGGTGATGTCCAATAGCTTCGGCTTTGGTGGCACCAATGCTTGTCTGGTGTTTCAGCGCTACGAATAAATATTCGTGTGATCAGCCAATGAAAAAGCCCCGTTAATCGGGGCTTTTTTGTATCGGTTCGTTTTGTATTTGTCCTGTAGGTCGCATTAGGCGCGCAAGCGCCGTAATCCGACAAGTATTTGCATTAAATGAATTTTTGTCGGATTACGCTACGCTAATCCGACCTACTTCAACCAGCCCGCTTCACGCGTCAACGTGGGAGTGCAGCCACTGTTTGACCATGGGCAGTAAACTCGGTCGCCAGGTACGCGCCTGGATACCAAAATAATCCCGCACCCGTCGTGCGCTCAACACGGCGCTGACCGGTTCATTTTCCGGCAGCTGGTCGATGATATCCAGCTCAACACTCTCCGGCAGAATCTGTTGTTGCTTGAGCACCTGCAACACCTGGTCGGCAAATTCTGCTTCGCTGCAGGCATCGCTGGTGCAGTAATGCATCACGCCCCAGTTTTCCGCACCGCAACTGATCTGCTTTGCCATAGCCACCGCCACCCGCGCCGCATCGGACAGTGCCGTCGGTGCGCCGCGCAGGCGGCTACTTACGGTGATGTGTTGTTTATCCACCAACTCGCGCAACAAACGGCTCAGGTGATTTTCACCATAGCTGCCAACTACCCAGCTCAACCGCAAGGCAATCCATTTGGTCAGTTGCTGCTCAATACTTTGCTCGGCCGTTAAAAACGCGCGCCCGGCATCGCTGTTGGGTTCCGGCACATCTTTTTCACTGTGGATACTTTTGTTATCGCCACCAAAGACTTTGTAGCTGGAGAGGTGAATCAGCGGAATATTATTGGGCGCGCAGGCCGCTGCGATCTGCTGGGCAACCAATGTCAGTTGGGCTTGCTGGGGGGCGCTGGGAATGTCCTCCCAACCGGCGCAATTGATAACCACATCCGGGCGCAGCAGACGCACATATTGCGTGACCGATGCGGGCTTGTGCCAATCCAGCTCACCGGGTTTAGGCACGAACAAATTGAACGCCTCGCGCTCAAGCTCGTGCTCGATAGCACTGCCAATGGCATTGCTGGCATCGGTTAGCAATAGCTTTAACGACATAACACCTCATCCAATGGGGATAGGAAATAACCCGTTTTTATCATCACTCAAGTACGACAGTAAACATGTGCGCAAAGCCGTAGGCTTTTTATACAAAACAATAACTTGTCAGCAGAATGTCATCCATATTAGCAGCTTCATCGTCCGCGAATGTACTGGCGATGTGTAACAAACCTGTGCGGTAGTGCAAAAATGAAAAGGCCGATTGGGTGTCCAATCGGCCTTGTCGATACACGCCGTAGCGATCAATCAGATGTGCGCTACCGTTTCAATCTCATATTCCGCATCGCCACCCGGTGCGCGGACTACTACCACATCGCCCTCTTCCTTGCCGACAAGCGCGCGGGCAATCGGCGAGTTCACCGAAATTTTGTTGGCTTTTACATCGGCTTCATCGTCACCGACAATCTGGTACGTCATCGACTGGTCGTTCTCCAGGTTGGTGATGGTTACCGTCGTGCCGAAGATAACTTTACCGGTATGCGGTATGGTCTTTACGTCGATGATCTGCGCGTTACTCAGCTTGGATTCGATCTCCTGAATACGGCCTTCACAAAAACTTTGCTGCTCGCGCGCCGCAGAGTACTCCGCGTTTTCTTTCAGGTCGCCATGCTCCCGCGCTTCGGCAATGGCCTGCACGATACGGGGACGCTGGACTTTTTTCAGGTCTTCCAATTCAAGGCGCAATTTTTCAGCGCCCTGGATAGTCATCGGAAATTTTGTACTCATGCACCTATCCTCTTGTGCAAATCCTGTAAACGACGGACTTGTATCTGTGAATCGCCCTTCAGTGCCATACACACCGCCTCACCGGCGGCGAGGGTGGTGGTGTAGTACACGCGATGATTTTCGGCATTGCGACGAATCGATGAAGAGTCCCGCGTAGCCTGACGCCCTTCTACGGTGTTGATGATCATATCGATCTCATCGTTCTTGATCATATCAACAATATGCGGACGCCCTTCCTGGACCTTGTTAACAATCTGTACATCCAGTCCTGCCTGTTGCAGAACCGCAGCCGTGCCACGCGTAGCGACGATCTTAAAGCCGAGCTGCGTCAGGTCTTTACCGACTTGCACAATGCCGGTCTTGTCCATGTCGCGCACGCTGACAAACACGGTTCCGCCAGCCGCAATGCGGTTGTTCGCGCCCAACTGCGACTTGCCATAGGCTTCGCCGAAGGTATCACCGACTCCCATCACCTCGCCAGTGGATTTCATTTCCGGACCGAGGATCGGGTCAACCGCCGGGAATTTATTGAACGGAAATACCGCTTCCTTCACGCTGAAGTAGTCCGGGATGATCTCTTTGGTGAAGCCTTGATCCGCCAGAGACGTACCCGCCTGGCAACGCGCGGCAATCTTCGCCAGGGACACGCCGATGCACTTGGATACAAACGGCACAGTCCGGGATGCACGCGGATTGACTTCGATCACATAGATCTTGCCATCCTGATAGGCCAGTTGAGTATTCATAAGGCCGATAACGCCCAGTTCAATAGCCATCTTCTTAACGATCTCGCGCATCTCGTCCTGCACCTCGGCAGGCAGGGAGTATGGCGGCAGAGAACAGGCCGAGTCACCGGAGTGTACGCCGCACTGCTCAATGTGCTGCATGATGCCGCCGATCACCACTTGCTTGCTGTCCGATACGGAATCGATATCCACCTCAATCGCTGCATTGAGGAAGTGGTCAAGCAAGACCGGCGCATCTTCAGAAACCTGCACGGCGGTGCGCATGTAGGTGCGCAGCTCGTCTTCTTTGTAAACAATCTCCATCGCACGGCCGCCCAATACATAGGACGGACGAACCACCAGGGGATAACCGACTTTATCGGCCGCGAGCAGCGCTTCTTCCAGCGAGCGCACAATGGCGTTCGGCGGCTGGCGCAGGCCAAGCTTCTCGATCATCTGCTGGAAACGCTCACGGTCTTCGGCCTTGTCGATGGCATCCGGGCTGGTGCCGATGATGGGTACACCTTCCGCTTCCAACGCGCGGGCCAGCTTCAGCGGCGTCTGGCCACCGAACTGGACGATCACACCGACGGGTTTTTCTTTGTGGACAATTTCCAACACGTCTTCAAGCGTGACGGGTTCGAAGAACAAGCGGTCGGAGGTGTCGTAATCAGTCGATACCGTTTCCGGGTTACAGTTGACCATGATGGTCTCGTAACCGTCTTCGCGCATCGCCAGGGCGGCGTGTACGCAGCAGTAGTCAAACTCGATACCCTGACCGATACGGTTGGGCCCGCCGCCGATTACCAGGATCTTTTTCTTGTCGCTGGGGTTGGCTTCGCACTCTTCTTCGTAAGTCGAGTACATATACGCAGTGGATGTCGCAAATTCCGCTGCACAGGTATCCACGCGCTTGTAAACCGGACGAATGTCGAGTTGCTGGCGATAGTGACGCACAGCTTTTTCGGTGCTGCCCAGCAGCAGGGCGAGGCGCTTGTCCGAGAAACCTTTGCGCTTGAGGCGGAACAGGCTGTCGGCATCCAGATCCTTGAGCGACTTGCCGCGCAGGGATTGCTCAATATCTATCAGTTCCTTGATCTGCACCAGGAACCAGGGGTCGATAGCGGAGGTTTTAAATACCTCATCAACGGACATACCCATACGGAAGGCATCACCCACGTACCAGATTCGTTCAGCCCCCGGAGTCGCCAGTTCGCGACGTACACGCGCCGCGCCTTCTTCGCTGGCAAAATCCACCTTGGACTCGAAACCGGCTGAGCCGACTTCCAACCCACGCAAGGCTTTTTGCAACGACTCCTGGAATGTGCGGCCGATGGCCATGACTTCACCCACGGATTTCATCTGGGTCGTCAGGCGCGCGTCCGCATCGCCGAACTTTTCGAAGGTGAAACGCGGCACCTTGGTCACCACGTAATCAATGGAGGGCTCGAACGAGGCCGGTGTGGCGCCGCCGGTAATTTCGTTTTGCAATTCATCCAGGGTGTAGCCAACAGCCAATTTGGCTGCAACCTTGGCAATGGGGAAACCCGTAGCCTTGGAAGCCAGGGCAGATGAACGGGATACACGGGGGTTCATCTCGATAACGACCATGCGGCCATCCACCGGGTTAACAGCGAACTGCACGTTGGAACCGCCGGTCTCTACACCGATCTCACGCAACACCGCGATCGATGCATTACGCATGATCTGGTATTCCTTGTCGGTCAGGGTCTGGGCCGGGGCGACGGTGATAGAGTCACCGGTATGTACCCCCATGGGGTCAAAGTTTTCAATAGAGCAGACGATGATGCAGTTGTCGTTTTTGTCCCGCACCACTTCCATCTCGTACTCTTTCCAGCCGAGCAGGGATTCGTCGATCAACAATTCATTGGTGGGTGACAGATCGAGACCGCGGGTACAGATCTCTTCAAATTCTTCCCAGTTGTAAGCGATACCGCCACCGGAACCGCCCATGGTGAAGGAGGGGCGAATGATGCAGGGGAAACCAAACTCTTTGGGTACTTCCTTGGCTTCCTCCATCGTGTGCACAATCTTCGCGCGGGCACATTCCAGACCGATACGTTTCATCGCCTGGTCGAACAGATGGCGGTCTTCCGCCATGTTGATCGCTTCTTCTTTCGCGCCGATCAATTCAACATTGTATTTTTCCAGCACGCCGTGTTTCGCCAGAGCCAGGGCACAGTTAAGTGCCGTTTGGCCGCCCATGGTGGGCAGGATGACATCGGGACGTTCTTTTTCGATGATCTTGGCAACGGTTTGCCATTCGATAGGTTCAATGTAGGTCGCATCGGCCATGGCCGGGTCGGTCATGATCGTCGCCGGGTTGGAATTCACCAGGATGACGCGGTAACCCTCTTCGCGTAAGGCTTTACAGGCTTGGGCGCCCGAGTAGTCAAACTCGCAGGCCTGACCGATCACAATCGGGCCGGCACCCAGAATCAGCACACTGTTGATGTCTGTACGTTTTGGCATGTCTGCTCCAGTTTAATGTCGGTCCGGGGACCGTAGGTCGGATTAGCCGCAGGCGTAATCCGACGCAGATAACGAATTCAGAAGTCATGTCGGATTACGCCTTCGGCTAATCCGACCTACGTGGCAACGCCGTCGGAACGGCGCGAGTCCCGAGGACTCAGCGTTTGCGCGCTTGCATCAATTCGATAAAGTGATCGAACAGGCCATCGGCATCATGGGGACCGGGGCTGGCTTCGGGGTGACCCTGGAAGCTGAAAGCCGGCTTATCGGTGCGATGAATACCTTGCAACGAACCGTCAAACAGCGACTTGTGGGTTGCCTTGAGGTTTGCCGGCAAGCTGCCTTCTTCAACCGCGAAGCCGTGGTTCTGGGCGGTGATCATGACGCGGCCGCTCTCCAGATCCTGCACCGGGTGGTTGCCGCCGTGGTGGCCAAACTTCATCTTGATGGTCTTGGCGCCGGATGCCAGTGCTAGCAGCTGGTGTCCAAGGCAAATCCCGAACACCGGAATGTCAGTCTCCAGGATGGTCCTGATCGCTTCGATGGCGTAGCTACAAGGCTCCGGGTCACCGGGGCCATTGGCCAGGAAGACGCCGTCCGGATTCATGGCCAGGACATCTTTGGCCGGGGTTTGGGCAGGCACCACTGTCAGGTCGCAACCGCGATCCACCAGCATCCGCAGGATGTTGCGCTTGACGCCGTAATCGTAGGCAACAACCTTGTATTTTTTTGGTTCCGTCGGCTTGGTATGGCCCTGACCCAACGCCCAGGTGCCTTCTTCCCAAGGATAGCTTTCCTTCACACTGACCACCTTCGCCAGATCCATCCCTTTCAAGCCAGGGAAACCTTTGGCAGCAGCCAGTGCTTTGGCTTCATCCACATCGTCGCCGGCCATAATGCAGCCATTTTGCGCGCCTTTATCGCGCAGGATGCGCGTCAGGCGGCGGGTATCGATGTCGGCAATACCAATCACATTTTTGGCGATGAGGTACTCGGAGAGGCTCTGCTCGTTGCGGAAGTTGCTGGCCAGCAGTGGCAGGTCGCGAATCACCAGGCCGGTGGCCCAGATGGTGTTGCATTCGGCATCTTCGGTATTGGTACCGGTATTGCCGATGTGGGGATAAGTCAGGGTGACGATTTGTTGTGCGTAAGATGGATCGGTCAGGATCTCCTGGTAACCGGTGATGGAGGTATTGAATACCACCTCGCCGACCGACAGACCTTCAGCACCAATTGCGGTGCCACGGAATACGCTGCCGTCTTCAAGAACCAGTAGCGCGGGCTTTTTTGGAGCCAAGTGGGATTCCCCGGTAATCAAGTCAACCTCCTCAGGTATGGTTGGCTGCGCACACTTTTCACACACCGGCTTTTTACAGGCCGAGAGAAGCAATCGCACGGCAACAGGTGCGAAATCAGCATGTATAAACAGGGCAAGAGTGAGTGAAAAGCCCGATCGTGGTTGTAAAAAAGCGAGATGAAACGCGCAGCTTCATCTCGCTTTTATTACTTATTTCCGTGCGACCATGGGCGCGGCTAGGGCCAAATACAATCTGACCGCGAATTCTACGGGAGCGAGTTGGATGTGTCCAATAGATATTGCCCCAATTTGGTTATTTGGCTTGTGAATAAACCGTTTGGGGAGGAAGGGATTGGAGGTGGCGTGGTTTATCGTCGAGTGCACTTCGAATCCCGTTTGTCATCAGGCCTGTTGTTTCGAAAACGCATACATACTTCCCTGTAGCTCCCTCAAGTCGTCCCTGACTTGAGGGTTTCGACAACAGGCCTAACGCCAAACTTGCATTGTGCAAATGTCGGCAGATCGACAGGCAAATGCAATATGTCAAATTCGCCATCGTAAGTGCGGTTTAGCGGAGGTTGAGGACGTCCTGCATGTCGTAGAGGCCGGGCTTTTGTTGCACGAGCCATTGGGCGGCGCGGACGGCGCCGCGGGCGAAGGACAGACGGCTGGAAGCTTTGTGGGTAATCTCGACGCGTTCGCCGTCGGCCATAAACATGACCGTGTGGTCGCCTACGACGTCGCCGCCACGTACGGTGGCGAAGCCGATGGTGTCGCGTTCACGCGGGCCGATCTGGCCTTCGCGGCCGTAGACGGCAACCTTGCCGAGGTCGCGGCCCAAGGCATCGGCCAGCACTTCGCCCATGCGCAGCGCGGTGCCCGAGGGAGAGTCGACTTTGTGGCGATGGTGGGCTTCGTATACTTCCACATCCACGTCATTACCCAGCACGCGCGCAGCGATATCCAACAATTTGAAGCACAGATTTACGCCGGTACTGAAGTTGGCGGCCAGGCACAAACCGATGTTGTTTTGATAGGCCAACAGCTCGGCTTTTTCATCGGCGCTGAAACCGGTGGTGCCGATCACCATGCCTTTGCCTTTGGCTGCACATAGTGTGGCATTGGCGAGGGTTGCGGCGGGTGTGCTGAAGTCGATCAATACATCAAACTGGTCGATCACCTGGTTGAGGTCACCCACCAGCGAAATGCCTTTTTTCCCCACACCGGCCAGCTCTCCGGCATCGGCACCAAGCAATGAGCTTTCCGGGCGAACAATGGCGGCAGCCAGGTGGGCGTTGCTGGCGCACACCGCTTCGATCAGGGCTTTACCCATACGGCCGGAGGCGCCGGCAATTGCAATGCGAATCGTCATAACAGAATCCAGTGTTTAATTTTGGTGAGGGTTTTCGTCGGGCGCATCGTCCATATCGACGTCGAATAAATGCCCGAGCTTGCCCTGTTTGGTTTCCAGATATTTGGCGTTGTGGGGATTGCGCCCGGTTTGATGCGGCAGGCGTTCGACCACGTTGATACCCATGTCTTGCAGCGCTTTTACCTTGCGGGGATTGTTGGTCAATAAGCGCAGTGAATTGATGTGCAGATGATCGAGCATGGGTTTCAGGATGCTGTAGTCACGCATATCGGCACCGAACCCCAAACGTTCGTTGGCCTCTACGGTATCCGCACCGCAATCCTGCAACTTGTAGGCTTTGATTTTATTGAGCAAACCGATACCGCGCCCTTCCTGGCGCAGATAGAACACCGCACCGCGCCCGGCGATGGCGATCTTGTGCAGTGCGGATTGCAATTGTGGGCCGCAGTCACAGCGCAGGCTGAACAGCGCATCACCGGTCAGGCACTCGGAATGCACCCGGGCCAGCACGGGTTCATCCCCGCGAATATCGCCCATGGTCAACACCAGATGTTCTTTATCTGTCGAGTCGTCGGCGAAGCCGTGCATCACAAACATGCCCCAGGGAGTGGGTAGTTTGGATGATTCAATAAAACGAATGGTCACGCGTGAACCTCAATGAAAACTGCACCGGGTGCAGCGGAAAATACTCAATGGCGCGACTGCAAAAGCAAGACGCCATTATCGACCTGCATGTCGACCTTACCCAGATAGCTGTTACCCAGGAGGATAACCTGGGGAAACTCGGTAGTGCTCACGGCCGCCCTGATCTGCTGCACTTCCAGGTCACCGATGGACACAGAACTGAGGATCACTTCGTAAGCCTGTGCAACACCATTGGCGGTGTTCACCTTGATGGGGCGCCCGGCGCGATAATCAATACCCAGGCGCTCGGCGACCACATAATTCATCGCGATCATGGTCGCGCCCGTGTCCACCATAAATTCCACCGGCATGCCGTTGATACGCCCCGGGGTCACATAGTGGCCGCCGTGGGTGCTGGCAATACGCACGACAGATTTTTGCGCTGTGGTGAAGTTGGTGGCGATGCGCTTGGTCAGGGTTAATGCCTGGCGTTTGCCGTCGACTTCAATCACCGCTTTCTTGCCATCACTGGATACCAGCAATACCCCTTCCGGGCTTTTGTTGCCGTCGCGCAGCATGCGCTGTTTACCGTCGATCTCCAGCAAGGCACTGCCGCGCGCCAGCATGCGTACCTGAATATCCATGGCCGTTGCCGCCTGAGCCACCAGCAACAAAATCACGACCAGACACGCCTGAAAACCCACCCTGTGTTGAGTCAACTTTTGAAGATAACTGTGCATCTGAAAACATCCCTTCCTCAGTTAGAAAAGCCAGGCCAGCGCTTGCAGGCTGACCCAGGCGTAAACCGCTGCCAATATATCGTCGATCATGATACCGAAGCCGCCGTGCACCCGCCGATCAACGGCGCCGATTGGCCAGGGTTTAAGTATGTCGAAGAAACGAAACAGGATAAATCCGGCCAGCATCCACTGCCACCCGGTCGGGGCAAAAAACATGGTCAACCAGTAACCCACCATCTCGTCCCAGACAATGCCGCCGTGGTCATGCACACCGAGCGCCCGGGAGCTGCGCCCGCACCACACCACGCCCAGCACAAAGGTCACCAATAACCAACTGACGTACAGGGGCCAGGACAAATCCTGGATTACCCAAAACACCGGAATCGCCACCAGAGTGCCGGCGGTACCCGGCGCACGCGGCGCCAGGCCACTGCCGAAACCGAAGGCAAAAAAGTGGTTGGGGTTGGTTAATACCATCTTCAGGGTCGGATTAATCATGGGAAAAATGTTGATAGCCTTGTCGGGTCAATTCAAAGGGCTCGCCCTGCAACTCACAGTTGACACCGCGACCGGGAAACATTTCACCAATGACGGTCGCGACGAGTTTGCCCTGGGCAATGAGCATGGCCACTTCCGGCAGTTTTTCCGGCGCAACCGTAAAACATAATTCGTAATCATCGCCACCGGCCAAGGCCCAGTGGCGCGCCTGATCAAGATCATTCATAGCCTGCAAGGCCGGTGACAGCGGCAGATTTTCCACGTCAATCACGGCGGCCAGGTCACTGGCGGCACAGATGTGCCCGAGGTCAGCAACCAGACCGTCGGAGATGTCCAGCGCGGCGCTGGCCAGGCCGCGCAATAATCCGGCCTCGTACAAACGCGGTTGCGGGCGATAAAAGCGGTCGCGCAAATAGGTCTCGTGCTCCGCTGCCAGATGCAACCGATCCTGAATCACGGCGAGTCCGGCAGCACCATCGCCCAGACAATGGGTGACCATCACATAATCGCCGGGACTGGCACCATCACGGCGCATAGCCAGATGCGGTGTCACGGCGCCCATGACCTGCAAGGTGATGCTCAAAGGCCCGGCAGTGGTGTCCCCGCCCACCAGGGCGCAATTAAATTCCCTCGCGACGCGAAACAATCCACGGCTGAAATTGCGCAACCAGTTTTCATCGGCGTTCGGCAGTGTCAGTGCGAGGGTGAACCACTGCGGGTCTGCCCCCATGGCGGCGAGATCGCTCAGGTTTACCCGCAGGGCTCGCTCGGCGATCTGCTCCGGATCGGCATTGGCCGGAAAATGTACATCGGCAACCAGGGTGTCCACCGATACCGCCAGTTGTTTTTCCGGCAGCGGTTGCAGTAACGCGCAGTCATCACCGATCCCCAGCACAACGCCAGCCTGGGGGTTTTCCGCTTGCTCGCGCAGAAAAAACTGGCGGATCAGTTCAAACTCGTTCATAGCTCGCCGTCAGCGCCGGGCGCCGCGATCCGCATTCACTTCTATCGCGCGGACGACAGCGGCGGTTTTATCCAGCACACCGTTGATAAATTTATGGCTGTCTTCTGCACCAAATTTCTTTGCCAGAGAAACCGCTTCGTTGATAACCACTTTATAAGGCACATCCATGCGGAATTTGAATTCATAGGTGGCCATGCGCAACAGCGCTTGCGTTACCGGATCAAGTTCATTCAGGGCACGATCAACCAGATGCGGAGAAAAAAGCGCTTCAACATCGCTTAAATGTTGCGGCACGCCGTGAAGGATTTCGTGGAAATATTCCACGTCGACATTTTTCATATCGTTGTCAGTGCGGAACTCTGCCTCAATGACATTGATACTGGCGCCGGCCATTTGCCATTGATAAAGCCCTTGCATGGCATAGTGACGCGCCATGCGACGGGTGGCAGCGGTAGAACCTTTGTGGGCAGAAGCGCCGGGAGAATTACTCATCAATACTTACCTGAAAAACAAAACAGCAAAAAAATAATTTTGAGACAGTCAATCAATAATCGCGCGGCACAGCAAGCTCAAAGAGGCTGGCGCGCGGTTATGATCCTATTAAATTCTGCCCAACAGCGACACCATCTCCAGGGCTGTCGCGGCAGCTTCGACACCTTTGTTGCCCGCCTTGGTACCAGAGCGTTCAATAGCCTGCTCAATGGAATCCACCGTCAATACACCGAAGGTAATGGGCACGCCGGCATTCAGCGAAACCTGCGCAAGACCTTTGGTGCATTCACCGGCAACATAATCAAAATGCGGCGTGCCACCGCGAATCACAGCGCCGAGGGCGATGATCGCATCGAATTCTTTTTTGGCGGCAATTTTTTGTGCAACCACCGGAAATTCAAAGGCGCCGGGCGCGTAATAAATGGTGATGTTTTCGTCTTTAATACCATGGCGGCGCAAGGTGTCCAGCGCGCCCTCTTTCAGACTTTCCACCACAAAACTGTTCCAGCGACTGACGATCAATGCATACTTGCCTTTGCTCGCCGCGAAATCACCTTCGATAACTTTTATGCTCATACTTGCCTCTTTTACATTGCCAGCATTGTGTGCTGGCCGTTGGTAATTGTTGATCTTTTGTTTGTCGGATTACGCTGCGCTAATCCGACCTACGATCTTGATCAGGCGCAGTCTTCCGGGCTGACGTATTCCACGACTTCGAGATCAAAACCGGACAGTGCAGAGAAGCGCATGGGTAATGACATGACGCGCATTTTGCCTACGCCCAGGTCGCGCAGAATTTGTGAGCCGGTGCCGACTTGTTTATACAAAATTTCAGTGGCGCGACGTTGCTGGCGGCCGGAGAGCATCCAGTCGATGCTTTCTTCCACCTCTTCAGTGCTCTCGTCGTGACAAATCAATAACACCACGCCCTTGCCTTCTTTGTTCACGCGCTGCAGGGCTTCGTGGTAGGTCCAGAGTTTGCAGCCCTCCGGGCTGAAACGCTTCATCGATAACACATCGCGCGCAATGTCCATGACGTGCACGCGCACCAGGGTAGGCTCGGCTGCACTGATCTCACCTTTCACCATGGCGAAATGCAAATCGCCGCGCGCCAGGTCGCGGTAGGTGTGCAACTGGAATTCACCGTACAGGGTTTCCACATGGCGGGTGTTGATGCATTCCACGGTGCGTTCTTTCATCGCACGGTAATGAATCAGATCGGCGATGGTGCCGATCTTAAGGTTGTGTTGTTTGGCGAAAGCCTCCAGATCCGGACGGCGCGCCATGGTGCCATCCGCATTCATGATCTCCACCAGCACGGACGCCGGGGAAAAGCCCGCCAGACGCGCGAGGTCGCAACCCGCTTCAGTATGACCGGCGCGACTCATGACGCCACCGGGCTGGGCCATCAACGGGAAGATATGGCCGGGCTGAACCAGATCCTGGGGTTTGGCTTCAGGATTTACCGCAGCGCGAATCGTGCGCGCCCGGTCGGCGGCAGAGATACCGGTGGTCACCCCTTCTGCCGCTTCAATCGACACCGTGAAGTTGGTGGTGTGACGGGATTTGTTATCCGACACCATCAAGGGCAGGTCGAGTTGCTTGCAACGCTCCGGCGTCAACGTCAGACAGATAAGCCCGCGCGCGTGGGTGGCCATAAAGTTGATGTCTTCCGGGCGCACCTGCTCGGCAGCCATGATCAGGTCGCCTTCATTCTCACGATCCTCATCGTCCATCAGCACAATCATCTTGCCCTGACGCAGATCATCAATCAGTTCATCAATCGTATTCAGTTGCATAGCACAATCTCTAACAGCGAGTTAATCGCACAGGAGTAAAAGGCTTTACATAAAGCCGTGTTGAGCAAGAAATTCCATGGTGATACCGGAACTGCCGGATTCGGCCGCTTTGTCACCGAGCATCAGGCGCTCCAGGTAACGCGCCAGCACATCCACCTCCAGGTTCACCAGCGAGCCCGGCTGATACTCACCCATAACGGTGTGGGCCAGGGTGTGCGGCACAATATTCAGTTCAAATTCGGCGCCGTCCACAGCATTAACGGTCAGGCTGGTACCGTCCACGGTGATCGAACCCTTATGGGCAATGTATTTGGCCAGGGCTTTGGGTGCACGCAAACGAAAACGTTCGGAGCGGGCATCCGGATGGCGGCTGACCACTTCACCCACGCCGTCCACGTGACCGCTGACGATGTGACCGCCCAAGCGGGTTTGTGGCGTGAGGGCTTTCTCCAGGTTAACGTTTTGCCCGACGCGCCACTGCGGGATGGTGGTGTTATCCAGGGTTTCGCGTGAGACGTCCGCCCAATAACCGTCGCCGGGCAGGTCGACCACCGTCAGGCATACACCGTTGGTGGCGATGGAATCACCCAATTGCACATCGGCAAGGTCCAGCCCGCCCGTCTTGATTCGCAGACGCAGGTCGCCATTTTTGGGCTGTACGGCCACAACCTGCCCAACGGCTTCAATGATGCCTGTAAACATACCCACCTCGTGTGTCAATCAAGGGCGCCATCTTAATGCTCCATGTCCGGCACGGCCGTAATGCGCCAGTCGTCACCCACGGCGCGCATGTCGCGCACCTTTACCGGCAGTGCAGCAGACATGGTATGTAAAGGTAGATCAAACAGCGGGCGCGCGTTGCTGCCCAGTAACTTCGGCGCCATATAAATAATTAATTCGTCCAGCAGGCCGCGCCGCAGGAAGCTGCCCGCCAGGGTCGCTCCCGCCTCGACCAGCACTTCATTGCACTGGCGCTGAGCCAGTTCGCGCAATACCGCCGGCAAATCAATGCGGCCCTGGGCATCCGGCAAAGCCAGTAACTCCACCTGCGGTGGCCAGCCATGCAGGCGCGCGGCATTGTCGTCGGCGCCATTGTGAATCAATAAGATAGGGGACGGATGTCGCAGCAGCTCGGCATCCTGCCCGAGACGCAGGCGCGAATCCAGAATCACCCGCAGCGGCTGATGCGCAGCAGCATCTTCTGCATTACTCAATTGCAGTTCATCGACACGCACTGTCAAGGCAGCGTTGTCGCTGATCACTGTATCGATACCGCTGACGATGGCACAACTGCGGGCGCGCAGGCGTTGCACATCCTCGCGAGACTTGCGCCCGGTTACCCATTTGCTCTGACCGCTCGCCATGGCGGTGCGACCATCCAGGCTCATGGCCAGTTTGCAGCGCACGTAGGGCAGCTTGCGCTCCATGCGCTTAAGGAAACCGGGGTTGAGGGCGCGAGCATCGTCCTCCAGTACCGGGCCATCAATCGTCACGCCTGCCGCCCGTAAACGTTCCAGGCCGGTACCCGCGACCTGCGGATTGGGATCTTCCATGCCGAACACCACCCGCGCTATGCCGGCGGCCAGTAAGGCTTCTGAACAAGGGCCGGTCCTGCCGCGGTGATTACAGGGTTCCAGCGTCACATAAGCGGTGGCGCCGCGCGCCTGTTCGCCCGCTTGCTGCAAGGCATGTACCTCTGCGTGGGCTTCACCGGCGCGGTAGTGCCACCCCTCGGCAATCACCTGCCCCTCTTTCACCAGCACACAGCCCACGCGCGGGTTGGGCATGGTGGTATACAGCCCCCGCTCGGCGAGACGCAGCGCCTGCGCCATGTACAGATGGTCGGTTTGGGTCAGTGGCATAAAACAGATTACTTGTTGTCCGGCTGTTGTTCGAGGCGGTCGATTTCCTGACGGAATTCATTCAGGTCTTTAAAGCGACGATAGACCGAGGCAAAGCGGACATAGGCCACTTCGTCAAGTTTTTGCAGTTGCTCCATGACCTTTTCACCGACAGTCAGGGATTTCACTTCGCGCTCACCGGTGGCTTGCAGGAAGTGCTTGATGCTGTTGATGGCGGATTCAATCGCCTCGGTGCTGACCGGCCGCTTTTCCAGCGCCCGCAGTAAACCGGCGCGCAGCTTGTCTTCATCGAACGGCTGGCGGGTGCCATCCTGCTTGATGATGCGCGGCATCACCAGTTCGGCGATTTCGTAGGTGGTGAATCGTTCGTGGCAGGACAGGCACTCGCGGCGACGGCGCACCTGATCACCCTCGGCCACCAGGCGGGAATCAATGACCTTGGTATCCTCAGCGCTACAAAAGGGACAGTGCATGTATGGCAATCCGGCTGATTGAAAAATGCGGCCATACTAGCACAAAATCGGGCAAAACCAGCCCGCTAGCGGTATCGATCCAGAATGTCTTCCATACCGCCCTCACGATGGAGCTGGAGTAAACGGGTATTGATCTGCTCCTTGACCCTGCCTGGCATGCGCGCGTCAAGCAACAAATACAACCGGGAGGGCGGAATCACGCTGGAAAAATCGAGCAGCTGGAGGTCGGACATGCGCATATCCCCCCGACTCAATTCCCAGCGCACCCGCACATCCTCTGCCAGATAAAAATCGCCCCGCCCCTGCTTCAACATCGCCAGCGCGTGGCGATGTGAAGGTGCACTGACCAGGGTGATGTCATGGGTCTTTACCCAGGCATCGAAGCCGGAAAAATAGTTGTAACCCAGGATGGTGATGACTCTTTTTCCGTGGATATCATCGAGTGACGGCAGCTCTGCCCGCCTCATGGTGGCCATCACATAATGGGCTTGCAGGATAGGTTGTTGCGTGTATTCACCGACCGCCCTCAATCGCTCGTCCAACCAGGATGGCGAGCCGTAGCTGATCCAGTTTTGATGGCGGTTGGCGAGGATATCCATGCGGATACGCTTGTAGGGACGCTCGACAAACTCCAGCTGGATGTCTGTCTTACTCAACGCCTGCCGCAACACATCAATCAGAATGCCCGAGTGAGGTGTACGCCCGGGATCATCACTCACAATCTGATAGGGTTCTACCGTGCCCGCCGCAATTAAAAAGGTCACCGTGTCAGCCGTCGCACCGGCGGACAGCAAACAAACGATGAATAGATATCGATGAATTACACAATGGACATCGCTTCCCATCATCATGAATCGCCTCGATCAAGATTCCGCATAAGCAGCCCGGCGCTATTCCGCTAATGCCTGATCAGGAATCAACAGCAGCAAATCTGTCGCCCCCATGTCCAGGCCGCACTGTGTCAACAGAGTGGTCACCTGTCCGCGATGGTGCGTCTGGTGATTAAAAAAATGAAGCAGTACCTGGCCCAGGATTTTTTTCGTGGTTACACCTTTCATGTTGGTGTAATGCAACACGGAATCCAGATCTGTCTCTACCAAAGAATCCACCCACTGCTCAATAATGCTGTCCAGAGACTGGCGATAATCCCTGAGTGCATTTAGTTCGGCAAATAAAATCTGGTTCAACGCCGATGGCGTACTGACGTGACGAACGGCATCAAGTGCGGTGAAATCTTCTGAGTGGCTGGCGAAGCGTTTTAACCAAATCGTGTCGGCTACAACAAGGTGATTCAAGGTTCCGCATATCGAACCGAAAAACGCTTTCCTGTCTTGCACAAATTCATCCGGCTTCAACACCTGAACGGTTTCATAGAGCCGCTGATTCATCCAGGTGTTGTAACGGGACATCAGTACCAGGGATTCTTTTACCAACATAGCCGCCTCTTACACTGTAATTTCTCTTAATACCCGCACGACCAGATCTACAATTTCTTACAACCTTGCCGCATGCCCACAGGTAAAGTGCAAAACTCAGTATAGCCGCAAGATGGCTGTAGATTCACCGTGCGACGAACAATGACATTGCCTGCCGCAACCATCACTGATACCCAACAATGATGCCACAAGCCAGCTACCGGATTATGAGCTAGTGCTTATGAACACCTATCACCATACATTCCCTACCCGACAACCCGATTACGCCGATGATGAAATCGATCTGTTGGAACTTTGTGCAACGCTTTGGCGAGGAAAATGGCTGATTATGGCCACCCTGGCAATAGGCCTGATACCTGTGATTATCTGGTTGAAATACCAGGCACCGGTTTATCAGGTTGAGGCGCTGCTGGACAGCACCTCCGTTTATGATATTCAAGCGCTCCAGCCCACGGTTCTGGATGATGAGGGGAAACGCTATCAAGTTGCGCCCTTGCAACAGGATGCCTTTTACACCGCGCTGATAACCCAGGCTGGTGCGTTGCATACGCAGCGCCTGTTTTGGGAATCCTGGTCAAAGCAACCTTTGTCTACCGATCCGCGAACCGGCGTTAGCGATAACGACCGGCAGTTCCGCCGCTTTTTTAATGCCTTAACGCTGACGCCTCCTAACCCTAAAAAACCCGAGTCCACCCTCAGCCACCTTTCACTGGAAACAACCGAACCCGCGCAAGGCGTCACATTACTCAGTGCGTATGTCGACTTCCTTAACGCGCGCGTTGTTGAACAATTTGTGATGCAACTGGAAAAGGGTTATGCATCCAGCCTGCAACAGTTAACCTTCGACTACAACGCATTGCAAAACCGCGAACAACAAAAGTTACGCGACGAATTAATCCAGTTGCAAGAAGCGCGTCGTGTCGCACAATCATTAAAGATTATTGAAACACCTTACGCGCAGCTCGCCGGGGTGGAACTCAAGGTCGTGGATGACCGGCAATATTTGCTCGGCACGCGGGTGCTGACAGAGGAGATCAATGCTTTACAGGCACGCCAGGATAATCCCTTAAGCGCCTTCGTTCCCGAACTCCGCACCATGGAGTATTGGCGCGATATTATGGAGAACGACCTCAATAAATTGCATGCGGTAAAAGCAGACATTCAGGCATTTGAATTAGCCAGCCCGGCCGTGTCATCGCTCGACCCGGTAAAGCCCAGGAAAATGCTCATCCTGTTGGCAGCAATTGTCATGTCGGGAATGGTGGGGGTGGTGCTCGTCTTTGTGATGCAGGGAATTAAAGCGTATCGGGCGCGGGCAGACGTTTAAAAAAGAACAAAAGATCACGGGGATCTTTTGTTCTTTTTATGGATTACTGACCGTATGCCTGGTTCAGCAATTCAGCCAGAGGAAATGGTGGGCTAATCTGTTCTTCGCCAGCCAAAATATATTTTACGCTAACCATATTCTCTATCCCATTCGGACCATTCATCGCTTCAACCAGTAAGGCTATTGGTTCTACAAAATCAAATTCTTCGAAAGGAATGGGGGCATGTAGATATAACGTTTTCTGCCCGTTTCCCAGCCACAGTGCGTCAATCGCAAAACCAAATTGCGGACTGGTTTCACTGAAACCCAGGCGATCTTTCAGTGAAAGGTTCACCCGCTTTCCTTCAACCACGGCAAAACCCGTGTCTACAACTTTAGATGGTGTTACATCTTTCAGTATGCCGTGCGCAATCAATAAATCCGGCCCTACACTGTTTACGATCGGGTTGAGGTAGGATGTTCCCTCTACCACTTTAACCATGATTTGAACGGGGGCACCCACGGACAACTCCGGAATTTGCAGCTGCACTAACACTTCCCTGAAAATCCATGCACCTGGAACCAGCGCCCGATAAGTATCTGGCCCCTGCCGGACAAAGCCGCGAACTTTGAGGGTAGCCGCCTCAGGAAATACCAGGTCAAGGGAAACCAGCTCGGGAGTTGGATTACCCTCCAGCTTCTCAACCGTAAGAGTGGCTGATTGTGCATTGTGAAAATCCAGACCGGGATAGTTGATTTCCCCATTATGGGAAAATATATCCTGTAATTCATACTTGAGTGTTTTGGCGTTGGCACTTGCAGCCAGCAACACCAACAGGAAGGTACATACAGATGAGAAGATCAACTTCATACGAACAAGCTCCTTTTTAAAAGATAAGATTACTCAGCATTGCGCTGAGCTATGAAGCTAGCAGATAAATTTTGCAGCAACCAGTTTTTGCCAAGAAATTCATTTATTTATTTTTTGATGTGTATGGAAAATGCGCTAAGGCAGATTATTCCGCCAACAACCGGAAGGAAAATGAAGTCGGCTAACCAGATTCGTGCAGTCATGAGTAAGGGTGATCAAAAAAACGTGCAATAAAAAAGGGAGCTGAACTCAGCTCCCTTTTAGCAACGGTATTAAATGAATACCAATAGGATTTTACTCGGCGTACACCGGAAACTTCTTGCACACGTCCAACACTTTTGCTTTAACAGACTCAATCACCGGTGCTGCATTACCTGCTTCGAGTGCATCCAGGATATCGCAGATCCAGTGAGTCAGTTGAACGCACTCGGCTTCTTTGAAACCGCGCGTAGTAATTGCCGGCGTACCGACACGCAAACCGGAGGTTACAAAGGGGGAACGCGGATCATTAGGTACAGAGTTTTTGTTGACGGTGATGTTGGCATTGCCCAGCGCTTCGTCGGCGTCTTTACCGGTGTATTCCTTGCCAATCAGATCCACCAGCATCAGGTGATTCTCGGTTCCACCCGATACGATCTTGATACCACGCTCAATGAAGGTCGACGCCATCGCCTTGGCGTTCTTAACAACTTGCTGCTGGTAGGTTTTGTACTCGGGGCTCATGGCCTCCTTAAAGCTTATGGCCTTGGCCGCAATGACATGCATCAGCGGGCCGCCCTGACCACCGGGGAATACTGCGGAGTTGAGTTTCTTTTCGATCTCTTCGTTGGCTTTTGCCAGGATGATGCCGCCGCGTGGACCGCGCAGGGTCTTGTGGGTGGTAGACGTTGTTACGTCGGCAATCTGCACCGGGCTGGGGTAAACACCGGCAGCCACCAAACCGGCCACGTGGGCCATATCCACCAGTAAATAAGCGCCAACTTTATCTGCGATATCGCGGAAACGCTGCCAATCCATGACCTGGGAGTAGGCCGAGAAGCCCGCCACGATCATCTTTGGCTTGTGCTCCAGAGCCAGACGCTCCACTTCATCGTAATCGACCAGGCCGGTTTCCGGGTTCAGACCGTATTGCACGGCGTTGTACATCTTGCCGGAGAAGCTCACTTTGGCACCGTGAGTCAAATGGCCGCCATGGGCCAGGCTCATTCCCAACACGGTATCACCGGGTGCGCAAAGCGCAGCGTAAACCGCCGAGTTAGCCTGGGAGCCCGAGTGGGGCTGGACGTTGGCGTAGTCTGCCCCGAACAATTGTTTGGCCCGCTCAATGGCCAGTGCTTCGCTTTGATCAACATATTCACAACCGCCGTAGTAGCGTTTGCCCGGATAGCCTTCGGCGTATTTGTTGGTCAACTTGGTGCCCTGGGCGGCCATCACCATAGGGCTGGTGTAGTTTTCCGAAGCGATCAGCTCGATATGTTCTTCCTGACGACGACCTTCATTTTGGATGGAGGCCCAGATTTCAGGGTCAAAGGAGGCGATAGTCTGGCTTTTATCAAACATGGAGTAAGTCCTGAGCAGGGAAGCGGATGAAAAATAGGCGCGGATTGTACACCATTCACCCAGCCTTCTTCCATGCATAAAAATCATAGGAATCCGGAATTTATTTCATACACCCGGCCCCTCTTGGCAAAGCCCGCCGGTTAAGCCATCCGCCTCAACCGGGGCAAGCACTTCATCCTTCCAGCTTCAATCCAGAAGAACCATTCCCGCCATTCGAGCACAGCTTGGGTTAGCTTCCTTTGTAAGCTTTACACGAGCGCAACGCAAAAATCTTTGGCAACAACTCTCTACGGAACGTGGAGCTATGCCCGCGTCGACACTTATAAAAAGACTGCGACGTCATACCGTAACTTCTCGCGAATTTTTTTCGTGTTTATGCGTTTCGCTCGTGAACAAAATTAAATTTCTTCTTCAAAAGTATAAAGCCGGTTTGCTTTTTGCTTCTACTAATTGAACGGTCCATATTGCCCAGAAAAATTTCGCTACCATAACTCTCATTATTTAAAGGAGAACACCAATGGAATTCGACGAAACGAAACCGCAGAACCAGAGAACTGCCGACAAAATGAAAAGCGACGTTAAATCTGCAGCGTCGGAAGCCACTTCAACGGCTCAACAAAAAGCCTCACAAACCTTTGCAGAAAACCGGGAGACAATTGCCAAAGATGTGGAAAGTCTCGCTCATGCCGCAGATGCAGCGGCAGAGGATTTGCAAGACCACCAACAGCAAGCCTTGTCGGAATACGTTACGCAATTTGCTTCGAGTATCAGTACTTTGGCCAACAACCTGCGCCACAAAAGCATTGATGAACTCATGCACGAAGCAGAAGGGATTGCGCGGCGTAATCCGGCGCTATTTATAGGCGGCAGCATCGCGATAGGGTTGGGCCTGGCTCGCTTTGCCAAAGCCAGCGGCCACCACACACGTGAATCTCAAAGTGATCAGTATTCGCAACAGAATGTCACTGAACATGCCACGACGACCAGTCACTTTAGCGCTGGGACGCAGGAGAGCAATACAGGCCTGAACACGTATTCCAATAAAGGTAATGGATCAACAATGAGCGGAGGTGTGCATTATGAATGAGCCAGGCAGAAACCAGAAACTTGGCGCGGTCAGCAACACTACGACTGAAAAATCTGTGACTTCTTTAATTAAAGAGTTGGCAAATGACGTTACCTCGTTGTTTACCAAGGAAGTTGCTCTAGCCAAAGCGGAAGTCTCCCAATCCATGTCGGACATCAAGACCGGCGCAATGGGCGTATTGAGCGGTGGTGCGGTGCTCCAGGCCGGATTTTTGTTCCTTCTACTCGCCGGTGTACTCGGTTTGGCAGAGGTCATGGAGTTGTGGCTGGCCGCGTTGATCGTGGGTGCCGTTGTTATGCTGATTGGCTTTGTGATGATGCAGTCGGGTAAGAAAAAACTGGAAGCCTCTTCACTCAAGCCTCAGCACACGATTAATTCACTTCACAAAGATCAAACTACAATCAAAGGAGTCGCCCGATGAGCAGCATCAATGCAGAGTCACACAAAGATCCGGCGCAATTGGAGCGCGAAGTCGATCAAAGTCGTGCGCACATGAGCGAGACATTACATGCGTTGGAAGAGCGGTTATCGCCTACGCATCTGCTGGAGCAAGCACTTACCTATGCCCGCCAAAACAGTGGTGAATTCTCACAGAACCTGGTGGATACCATCAAGCGTAATCCTGTCCCCTCCTTGCTGACCGCCGTAGGACTGAGCTGGATGATGTTCGGTCAGCAATCGCGTCATTCACACGCCTCAGCGGGATACAACTCCGGGTATACCGGGGCTTACGGCGGCATGTCATCCGGCACTGCGTCGACCGGCAACGGTGTCTCCGACGACACCCCGATCACTGACCGGAGCAATAGCTCGAAAAACGATTTGAGCAGTTCCGCCGGTGCCAAAGCAAAAATGGAACATGGCGCCGAGCACCTGAAACACCAAGCGCAACATGCGGCAGATTCGCTACGTCACCAAGGTGAGCGGGCGAGAGCGAGCTTTACCCAACTATTAGAGCAACAGCCGTTGGCGCTGGGCGCGCTGGGCGTAGCGCTGGGTGCATTGCTCGGGGGCGCACTGCCGTCTACACAGCAGGAAGACAAACTGATGGGTAAAACCCGAGACAAGGTTGTGGAAAAATCAACAACCAGGGTTAAAGAGACCTATGACAAAACCCGCAGCTTTGGTCATGAGCTTGCGGATGATGCCCGGAGGAGTTCCCAGTCGAAAGATGCGCGCTCTCCCTACGGCCCTCAATAACCAACCGGCGCTCCTTTCATGATGAAAGGAGTGCATTTCCAACATTAAAAACCCGCCGCTTATGTCTGATGAATAATTGACCACCAACCCCCGAGGTGCAAGAATGTGCGCCTCTTTTTCGGCCCGGTAACCGCCGAACCGCTCCTTGCGCAACCATAAAGATAACCAACGAATGATGCTCCCACCGGTGTCGGTTGAGCGTCGGTTCGATATCGATTTCTGCCTTACGGCATGGAATATCAACGTAGATAAGGAAATACGGGGTGAGAACATATTGCACCATAATGTCCGGACCAGCGCAGCGTGCTGCCCTGCGGGCATGTTTTTGCCTTCAATGGATCGCCAGTCATTGTTGTAAATTGATATTGATTTTATTGTGCAGCATTCAGGTGTTGGCGAACCCGCTCAGCAGCCCCGCGTTAAAAATCGAGGACGGTTTTACAGAGGAAAGCCTGACGCCTTACCTGCTATTGCTGGAAGACCCCTCCAGGAAGCTCACCATCGAAGACATCAAACAGGGTAACTACACAGGCGCGTTTACATCGCCGGGCAAGAATGGTTCAAACCTCAGCTTTACCCAATCTGCCTGGTGGATAAAAATCGACATCGCAAACGACAGCCCACGTGAACGTGAAATCATCTTGCGTCAGGCGTACCCGTTGATTGATTACCTCGACCTCTGGGAGAACACCAGCAAAAACTGGCGGCATCATCAAACTGGCGACCGACTGCCCTTCGCTCAGCGGAATATTCAATACCACGATTTTTTATTTCCTTTGACGCTCGCGCCCATGAGCAAATCGACCTTGTACCTACGCTATGAAAGCGAAGGCGCTATGGACATCGCATTATCCGCCTCCACACCGGTGGAGCTCATTCAAAACATCAGCAGCGAGCAATTCGCTTATGGCGTTTACTACGGCGGTTTTCTGGTGCTGGTGGTGTACAACTTTTTTATCTTTGTTGTAGTGCGCGATAAAGCGTTTCTTTATTACCTGCTGTATATCCTGTGCTTTGGCCTCTACATGAGCGCCAATGACGGTTTCTTTTACCAGATGCTGATGCCGGAAAGCCCGGATTCTGCGAACTTTTCCCTGTTGATACTGCTGGGCCTTTCACTGTTATTTGCCACGCAGTTCTCGCGCCACATCCTGACCATCAGTCAGTTCTCACGCAAGTTGGATATCGCAGCTTTGAGCGTGATTGCCCTCTTGGGGCTGGTGACCTTCAGCTCGATCTTTCTTCCCTATGCCTGGGTGGTTGTCACCCAAGCCACCCTGACACTGGTGGTGATGCCATTGATATTTATCATGGGAGTTGCGCGCTTGTGCTCCGGCTATCCACCGGCACGCTATTTTATGCTGGCGTGGTCCACTTTCATCTTCGGCATCATGGTGTATATGGTGAAAGTCTTCGGCTACCTTCCACGCACTTTTTTTACCGAAAACATTTTCCAGATAGGGTCCTTGATCGAGATGGTGCTCTTGTCGCTGGCGCTAAGCAGCCGCGTTAACGAACTTAAAAAGCAGAGCCACACAGACGCGCTTACTGAAATTCCCAATCGCCGCATGTTTGACGAAGTGATGCGCCAGGAATTTACCCGCACACAACGCAACGGTCAGCCATTTTCCCTGTTGATGATTGATATCGACCATTTCAAACAATTCAACGATTTATATGGCCACAGCCAAGGCGACCGCGTATTAAAAAACGTTGCTGCGCAGCTGCGCAACCTGATTCGCAAACCGATGATGCCGTTTCGATTTGGAGGCGAGGAGTTTGCGGTAATTTTGCCGCGTACGAATGAAAAAGATGCAAGGATTATTGCCGAACGATTGCGACAACATATCTGCAGCAAACTGATTGGACGGCATCAGATTACCGTCAGCATCGGCCTGGCATGTCAGGAGAACCAGGTGTTCCAGTCAATGCACGAATTACTCAACGCCGCCGACGAAGCCCTTTATGCAGCTAAGGATAATGGGCGCAATTGTGTAATGACCTTTTCTGCCCTGCCAGACAAGTCAACGCCAGCTGATTGCATAGCAAGTGTCAATTAACTATTGGTAATCGCTCCATAAAACAGATACACACTGGGCAGCATCCCGGCCACAAAAGATAAAGAACGAAGCAGATCAAGATTGGCCAGATAAAAAATACCGTGCAGAACCCGAAAGAGCAGCACAAGTATCGCCGCCAGAGAGAGATGTTCAATCTCTACATCTGTCAAACTCACCGCTAATAAAGCAGCACTGTAAAAGCCCAACGCTTCCCAGGCATTTTGTTGTGCAGCGACTGCGCGTGCGCCGGGGCCGCTGAGTTGGGTGTATTGTTGGCGCGGATTTTTATTGTCGATGGTGCCAAGTTGTTGGCGGCGGTAGTAGCCGGAAATCCAGGCGAAGGCGTAGGGGAACAGGCTCAGCAATAGCAGGACGATGAGTGCGGTTTTCATGGGTGGGCCTCCGTTGGTTTTTCAATTGTCATGTCGGATTACGGCGCTTTGCACCTAATGCGACCTACTGTTAACGTCGGCCACCCAGGAGTGAACCTAGCAAGCCGCGCACAATTTGGCGGCCCAGTGAACTGCCGACGGAACGGGCGACGCTTTTGGCCAGGGTTTCTGCAACGCTCTGGCGATTGGATGAACGCGCCGTGCTGGTCGTCGTTTTGCGTGAGCGCGGTGCGGGGTTGTCCGGTACTCGCACGGTCCACGCTTCCTCTTTTTGCGCTGCATTCTCCTGTTGAGTTTTTTGCAGAGCGCGCGCCTTAAGCACTTCGTAGGCAGATTCGCGATCGATCAATTTGTTGTAGATAGTCTGGTAAGGTGAGCGCGCCATAACAGCGGAACGCTCCTCCACTGTCAATGGGCCAATGCGCGATTCCGGCGGAACAATCAGAGTGCGCTCGACCTGCGTTGGCGTTCCGTTATGATCAAGCACCGACACCAATGCCTCCCCAATACCCAACTCACTGATCACCGCTTCAGTTTTAAATGCGGGATTAGGCCGAAAGGTTTGCGCAGCAACCTTAACCGCCGCTTGATCCTTGGGCGTAAACGCGCGCAAGGCGTGCTGCACGCGATTTCCCAGCTGGCCCAATACTGCGTCGGGAATATCTGCCGGACTTTGGGAAATAAAATAAATACCCACACCCTTTGAGCGAATCAAACGCACCACCTGTTCGATTTTTTCCAGCAGCAGCTTCGGTGCATTGTTGAACAACAAATGTGCTTCGTCAAAAAAGAACACCAGTTTGGGTCGATCCATGTCACCCACTTCCGGTAAATTCTCAAACAATTCAGCAATCAGCCACAGCAAAAAAATCGCATACAACCGCGGCTGATGAATCAGGCTGGTTGCATCAAGGATATTAATCGCACCGCGGCCGTCCAGAGTGACCTGCAACAAATGCTGTAAATCCAGTGCCGGCTCGCCAAAGAAATCTTCGGCACCCTGTTGCTCTAACATCATCAGGCGACGTTGGATGGCCGCAATACTGGCGCTGCTGATACCGCCGTATTCGTCTTCCAGACTGGCGCGTTCATCTTTCATCCAGCTGAGCATTGCTTGCAGGTCTTTCAGGTCCAGCATCAACAATCCCTGATCATCTGCAATCTTAAAAGCCGCATATAACACTGCTGCCTGGGTTTCGTTTAATTCCAAAAAACTCGACAGCAATAGCGGCCCGAAATCAGAAATCGTCGCACGTACCGGGTGGCCGTGTTTGCCATAGATATCCCAGAACACGCAAGGATAAGCGCGCTGCTGATAAGTCTGGACACCGATCTTCCGGAGGCGTTCATCCACCTTGGGATGCGGCTTGCCGCTGTGTGCCAGACCGGACAAATCGCCTTTTACATCCGCCATAAAGACTGGCACACCGGCTTTGGCAAAACCTTCCGCCAGAATTTGTAAGGTGACTGTTTTTCCCGTACCGGTCGCGCCGGCAATCAGGCCATGACGATTCCCCATGGATAAATGCAATTCCACCGGTTGTGCCGGGATACCACCGAGCAAGAAGCGGTTTGACATATTTTTCTCCGCAAACATTTTTTATTCGTGCCGCAAAAATTCTGCATGCACCTCAACATCTATCTCATCGCCTACGGCAGGAATATATTGATCCATGCCAAACTGCGAACGTTTAAAACGCGCCGCTGCTGAAAACCCCAGGGTGTAACGCCCGGTCAGCATATTGTCCGCACCGCCATTAAAATGTACATCCAGTGCGATGGGTGCCGTCACCCCCAGCATGGTGAGATCACCGATAAATCGTGCGCGATTGCCGTCAACCAGCTCCACCGCGCGTGTTACAAAACGCGCCTCAGGAAAGCGCTCACTGTTAAACCAGCTGCGCCCGGCCAGGGTCGCCGAAAAATCCGCATCATTCACATCAATACTGGCGGTATAGATAACGGCAGTTAATCTAGCAGCGGCAGGGTCAGCGGGATCAAAATCAAGACTGGCATCAACACGATTAAAACGCCCGACAAATTTGGACAATCCCAAATGATCAACTTTGAACAACACTGTTGTATGGCGGGGATCAAGC
The DNA here is from genome assembly GCA_035490615.1 of Cellvibrio sp. Lineage (GTDB taxonomy): Bacteria > Pseudomonadota > Gammaproteobacteria > Pseudomonadales > Cellvibrionaceae > Cellvibrio. The sequence continues at coordinate 1,977 of DATJLH010000027.1, read as the reverse complement.
TCGTATTCCCCTTTTTCCAGGTTCGCCATTCCCTGTTGCACATCGGGTTGCAACAGATAACCGCACCCATGAAGCAGAAAAAGCGTTGCGAGAAGAAAAGAGAAGCTGCGCCAATGGTTCATACAACATCCCTTTTATAAAGAGAACATTTAATGGGGTTTGAGGGAGAGCTTTTGAAAAAAATTCGGCACTGAACGTTTGGGAATCGTGGTCAGTTGCTGCATCACCGTAAAGGAACAGGCGGACACTTTATAGATGTTCGCGATGTCATCCAGTAACGCCAGCCAAAGTTTAGCGGTCATCTCCGCATCGGCAAGCGCCCGGTGAAAGATGCCGTCGGTCGGAATGTTTTTATATTCGACCAAACCACTGAGCGTGTGGTTGGGTGCGGTTTGATAAATACGCCGGGAGGCCAGCATGGAACAGGAAAAAGGATTATCGCAGTTGCGCCGCAACCGCTTCAGTTCGGCACGCAGAAAGCGTTGGTCAAAAGAGGCGTTGTGTGCAACCAGATTATAACCGCCCATAAACTCAGCGAATTCCTGCATAACCTCCGCAACCGGCGGAGCGTCCTGCAACATCTCATTGGTTATGCCGGTGTAATTTTCGATAAAGCTGTTTACACGCTTGCCCGGATTCATTAGACGCTGAAAACGATCAGTGATAACACCATCCTCAATCAGCACCGCGCCGATTTCAATGGCGCGGTCACCCATCTCCGGCGAGAGGCCGGTGGTTTCGAAGTCGAGGACGATGGCGGTGTTGGCGTTGTGCATAATTAATTGTCGGATTACGCCTTTGGCTAATCCGACCTACGATTAGTCCGGGAGGGTGATATTGAGCTCGAGTACCGAACAATCATCGGTATTGTCCAGATTAACGACGACCTGGTCCGACGAAATGTTGATGTACTTGCGCACCACCTCAATAATTTCCTGCTGCATCTGCGGCAAAAAATCCGGCTGGGGATGGTTGCGACGGTTGCGTTCGTGAGCGACGATGATTTGCAGGCGCTCTTTCGCCGTAGCCGCCGACGAGGGCGCGCGCTTCTTGCGCAGATAATCGAAGATACTCACTATTTACCTCCCAGCAAACGCTTGAGAAAGTTTTTCTTCTGCACTTCCAGAAAACGGTGGGGAATTTCTTTACCCAACAAACGATCCACCGAATCACTGTACGCCTGTCCCGCCTGACTTTCATCATCCAGAATCACCGGCTGCCCCTGGTTAGACGCCTTAAGCACCGCCTCCGACTCCGGAATCACCCCCAGCAGCGGAATAGCCAGAATCTCCTCCACATCCGCCACACTCAACATCTCACCCTTCTCCACCCGCTCCGGGTTATACCGTGTCAACAACAGATGCTCCTTGATCGGCTCCTCACCCCGCTCCGCACGGCGAGACTTACTCTGCAAAATCCCAAGGATACGATCCGAATCGCGCACCGACGACACCTCAGGATTCGTCACCACAATCGCAATATCCGCGTAATACAACGCCATCTGCGCACCCTTCTCAATCCCGGCAGGCGAATCGCAGACGATAAAATCAAAATCCTTCGCCAAATCACTCAACACCGTCTCAACACCCTCCGGCGTCAAGGCATCCTTATCGCGGGTTTGCGACGCCGGCAGAATAAATAAACCCTCCGTCCGCTTATCCTTGATCAACGCCTGATTCAAGGTCGCCTCACCCTTGATGACATTCACAAAGTCATACACCACGCGCCGCTCACACCCCATAATCAAATCCAGGTTACGCAAGCCCACATCAAAATCAATCACCGCCGTTTTATGACCACGCTGAGCCAAGCCGGTACTGATTGCTGCACTGGTAGTGGTTTTACCCACACCACCCTTACCTGAAGTCACTACGATAATCTTGGCCAAGGTTGGCTCCTCTATATTCTTGTTTAATCAAAAGTCGCTGGTGGTCCAGCGCTCAATAAATTCAATAATCCAAAACTGCAGTTGGCACT
>DATJLH010000026.1:0-24901 GCA_035490615.1 Cellvibrio sp. | reverse complement strand
CGATATGACCGTCGGCCTTGGCAGCCGCAATCATGGCCGTGATCAAGGTTAAAGCAAAATTATTATTTCCATTGGATTCCGGTGCGGGGATAAAGCGCGGATCAACATTATTCAGATCAGCCGGCGTTGCAACCGGTGCAGTGGCCACTTGTTTGCCCTGTTGCCAATTCTGATATGCCTTATAAGCCAAGGCTCCGGCCGCCGCCGCGCCCCCGTAACCGATCAGGCCGCCGGCCATCTTGCGTGCTTTTTTATTGCCCACCAATAAACCGAGGATGCCCCCAGCCACGGCGCCGCCAGCAAAATTACCGCCGGGCATACCAAAACCCTGGCCGCCCGAAGACGCAGAAGGCCCGGGCGATGTCCCTTGCCCTTGCGTATTGCCACTACCCATAAATTGCTCAAACAGTTTGCCCACATTGTTAATCATATAATCAGCTCCAGGATGCGAATTTTTAGCTCCATTCAGACCACAACACAGGTCAAGAGTCACCTGTCATTGCATTAATTTACCGAACCGGAGTATAGGGATATCCGTCTAAATGTAAAATGAGGGGCGGCGTTGATAAAGCACAATCGGCCGCCATTGTCTTTTCATAATAGGCTGGTGTAGTATCAGTCGGTTCATAATCTATAAGAAGCTGCTCCGCGTTTAGCTTTTGACTATAAGCTGACGTGAGATGGAGATATCAATCCCATGAAAGATGACAAACCGACTTCGTTTGATATTGCCTATCTCGCGGGAGTGTCCCAATCGACCGTCTCGCGCGCACTGCGCAACAGCCCTTTGGTGAATGAAGAAACCCGCCTCAAGGTCCAGGCCATTGCCAAAGAGCTGAATTACAAGGTCGATAAAAATGCGCGCAACCTGCGCTCGCAACAAACCCGCACTATTGCCTTGTTACTGTGTGAAGACCACGGTAGCGGCAACTCCTTGATCAACCCGTTTTTCCTATCAATGCTCGGCAGCATTACCCGCGCATCGGCTAATCGCGGTTATGATTTGTTGATCTCATTCCAGCAGTACAGTGAAGACTGGCATGCGGATTATGAATACGCCAACCGCGCCGACGGGATTATCTTTTTGGGTTACGGTGACTATGTGACCTATGTGCAAAAGCTCACTTATTTAACACAAGTGGGCGCGCACTTTATTACCTGGGGTCCGGTACTCGAAGGGCAACCGGGCTTTTCCATTGGTTGCGATAATTTCAACAGCGCCCACAAAGCAACGCAGCATTTAATTCAGTTGGGCCATAAAAATATTGCCTTCCTCGGTGATATTTCTGAACACAGCCCCGAGTTTAAAGCACGCTACGAAGGCTACGCCAAAGCCTTGCAAGATGCCGGGTTACCGGTAAACCCCCAACTGCAAATCAATGCAGAAACCTCTGAAGAAGAAGGTTACAAAGCCACACTTACATTGCAGCAACGACGCATTGCGTTTGATGCGGTATTTGGTGCGAGCGACCTGATTGCGATTGGTGCAATCAAGGCGCTGGAAGAAGCCGGTTTGATCATTCCTGATGATGTGGCGGTGATGGGCTTTGACGATATTCCCATGGCGTCTTACACGCATCCACCCTTGACCACTGTGCAACAAAATACGCATTTGGCGGGTGAGTTGTTGGTGGAGAATTTGTTGAAGTTGGTGGATGGCGAGCCGGTTGAGTCGTTGTTGTTGCCGGCGGAGTTGATGGTGCGGGGTTCTTGTGGGGCTAAGAAGTCTTTAAAAAAACTTTCTTAGAAGATACCCCATATTCAAATGCGGTAGGAGCTCAGAGCTCTTCACTTCGTAAACGTTTGTCATTAGGACTTAAGTTTCGAAAACGCATGAATACATCCCTGTAGCTCCTTCAAGTCGTCCCTGACTTGAAGGTTTCGAAACTTAAGTCCTAACGCCAAACTTGCATCGTGCCATCCAGTTATTCCCCCTCATCCTTTACCCAAAGGGTTGCTGCAGCGGCAAGAAACATCAAAACGCCTCCGCAGACTAGTGCATAAATAGTTTTTCCAGAGAATAATTCCCGCACGATCAAACCTAAAATACTGGCCGCCAGTATTTGCGGTATCACGATAAAGAAATTAAAAATGCCCATGTATACGCCCATTTTTTTGGCGGGTAGTGAGCAGGATAGGATGGCGTAGGGCATGGATAGGATGGAGGCCCAGGCGAAGCCGACGCCGATCATGGAGGCTAATAGCCAGCGCGGATCATCGATAAATAAAAATGAAATCAGGCCGATGCCGCCGAAGCTTAGGTTGATGGCGTGGGCGATGCGGCGGTTGGTCAGGCTGGCCAGGATGGGGATGGCGAAGGCGGCGAGGGCGGCGAAGCCGTTGTAGGCGGCGAAGAGTACGCCGACCCAGTCAGCACCGGCGTTGTAGGCGGCGGTGGTGGCGTCTTGAGAGTCGTAATGAAAACTGGTGACGGCGCTGGTGGCGTAAATCCATAGGGAAAAAAGTGCAAACCAGGAGAAAAATTGCACCACGGCCAGCTGCTTCATGGTGTCGGGCATGGCGAATAAATCCTGGATGATCTGATAAAACCCGTTTTCGGTTTTACCCCTTTTTTGTAGTTGGTTGGTGAGTATCAGTAACACACCGAACAGGGCGATACCAACTGCCAGGATATACAGCTGTTGATCAATCTGCGTCTGTGCGATAACCACAATCCCAATGATGCCGAGGACAAGTGAAACCAAACCAATCGATAAGTAACGGGGCTGTTTTGGTTGTGCGTCCGGGGTGACCGTTTCTTGCAAGCTTTCCTGGTAGCGACTGAACGCTTCCAGTTGTTCCGGTGAATATTCTTTGGTGCTGAATACGGTCCACAACACCGCGAGCAGTAACACCGCCCCTCCCCAATAAAACGAATACACCACTGCATCGGGGATCACGCCCGCCGCTGCGGTGTTGCTGACGCCGAACCAGTTGGTCATCATCCAGGGCAGGGCCGAAGCGACAACGGCGCCGACGCCGATAAAGAAACTTTGCATGGCAAAACCGGTGGTGCGTTGTTCTTCCGGCAACATATCACCGACAAACGCGCGGAAGGGTTCCATAGCGACGTTGATGGACGCATCCATAATCCACAGCATACCGGCGGCGATCCACAACACCGGTGAGTGCGGCATAAAAAATAAAGCGAAGCTGGCTGCCAGTGCGCCATATAAAAAATAGGGCCGCCGGCGTCCCAGGCGATTCCAGGTTTTATCGCTCATATAGCCAATGATCGGTTGTACCAATAAACCCGTGACAGGTGCGGCGATCCATAAGATGGGAATGTCGTCGATGGCGGCGCCAAGGGTTTGAAAGATGCGGCTGACGTTGGCGTTTTGCAGCGCAAAACCAAATTGGATACCGATAAATCCGAAACACATATTCCAGATTTGCCAGAAGCTGAGCTGAGGTTTTTTTGTCATTATCGTGTCACTGTTATTATTACTTGTAGGTCGGATTAGCCAAAGGCGTAATCCGACGCGATATCTGAAAGAAATCCTATCCTTACCTTTCACAAAATTTTTCTGTTAGTAGCACGTCCTATGTGCATCAAGAAAAAGGCTTGGTTGCATAGTTGTCGGATTACGCCGTTGGCTAATCCGACCTACGGGTTTTGTTCGTTATTCCTTGGGTTGTGCGTAGCGTTCTTCTACCAGCGGGTAGCGGTCCCACACTTTTTGATCGTGGAAGGAGCGCAACAGTTTAATGTATTCCGCGTGCGTCCAGGCCAGCGGGGTGGCGGAGTTGGTGCCTTCACCAAAGCCGTATTGGTATCCGCCATTATTGCCCACGCCATCCCAGACTTGCTCCGGTAACATTAACCCTTCGTTGGCGAATAATTCCATCGCTTTGACATAAGTGTTACGCAAGGTGTCCATGCTTGCAGTATCGATATCGCCCTCGGCCTGCGCCCGTGCGAGCTCGTAATGGCCGCGCTCACCGGTAAAAAAAGGCCACACGCGACCACGCTGGTCATCGCTCATCTGATCATTCACGGCCCCATAAGCCAGGCCAGTGGTGATGTCTTCACCATAACCGTCGATGCCGTAACGTCGCCAGCCCGGGAAGGTGCCTTCTACACCGGGAAAGGTAAATTCATATTTTACGCGCAGTTTATCCGGCAAATTCATGTTGTCGATTTCGGGCAATGTGTCGAGCACATAAGGATCGTTCGCCGGACGCACACCGTAGCGCACCAGCTCCAGGAAACCACCATCAATAACTTCGGTTTCGTCGGGCATGGGTTGGCCGTTGGCGGTACCCAGGGCGGCGCGATCATTGGGGTCAGTATTTTGGGTAATGCGTAAATAATAACGACCATCGCTGGGTGCATCTTGCAGTGAGCCGTTGGTGGTGAACATGGTGCTTTCAAGCATAGCCGAATATTTATCGGCGGCCGCAAGATAACGCGTTGCACTGCTTTCATCATCGGCCAGGCGTGCAAGGTCAGCAGCCGATACCAATCCGGCAATCACGGCTGCGGTGGTGGAGGGCGAATAACCGGATTGTTCTTCCCAGCGTTCCTGTTGGGTGTAGGGCGGTGTTAATTCAATGTCACTCCAGTCCAGTTTAACTTTGCCGCCGCTCGCCAGAAAGTCAGCGGCCGGTTTCAGCATGCGGTGATACCAGTGGGTGGCTTCATCATCACTGAGCACGCCTTCCTGCCACAGACGCCAGCCGAGCATCACCGGCATAGCAGTTTGATCCAGTTGTATTGCAATCCATTCCAGTTGGCCGTCTACCTGGGTTTTTTGTAAAAACCAACCAGGAGTGCCGGTAAAACCGGGCGTGGTTTTGGTGACTTGCACTTTGTGCAGATATTCGAAAGCAACCTTGGGGGTTTCATTATCGCCCAGGGCCAACATCGCCATAGCGACCTGATAAAAATCCCGCGGCCACACCGCTTTGTAGCCGGTCTTGGCTTGCTCTGCCGATTTGGTATCACCCCAGGGATTGGAGAGTGATGCAATCAAGGCGCCCGCATGGGTTTTATCTTCTTGCGCTTTCAATACCAGTGCACTGGCATACAGCAATTTGCCGTTGTCGGTGGTGGTCGACGCGAGTTGTGTTAATGCCGGCAGGGATTGGAGGTAATCTTCCCAACCGATCGCAGCGCCTTCGCCATTGTAATGTGCCAAAACCTGTTCATAACCACGGGTCAATGTCTGTTGTGCACTTGCCTGGCTTTCGGCCGGATCTTTTCCAAACCCGAGGACGAATTGCCATTCAGCGTTGGTGTTACTCAGGGTGGGTAATTGCAGCAAAAACGCAACGTTACCAGTTTGCTTGCCGGTATCCTGATAAGCCGTAAAATCGGTTTTATTTTTTATTGCATCAAGCCCATCCGACGCACCAACAAAACCGACGGTACTCTTGGTCACGGCGGCGTCTGTCTTTAACGCTAGGGTGGTGTTGCCGTCCTGCGCATACCAGGTGTTATCGTCAAACCAGGCGCGATCGGCGCTGCCGGTATTGGCGATATGCGGATCAAGATACAAGTAGGGTTTGATATTGTCGGCCAAGGCCCGGAAAAATACTTTCATCACCAGGCTGTTGCTATCCGGGTCGGTGAAGATATGTTTTTCAATTTCGTATTTGCCGTCTTTGTCTTTGTTTACAATTTTGTAAGCCAGCGACAGCGGGCGGCCCGCGTCATCGGTATGTAAATAATCGATATGGCTGACGGTATCTTTTTTCTCTTCATCGACAAAACCGTCACCGGAAATGAAAAACTGCATCTCGCGCAATTGCGCTTCATGAATCAAGCCGAACATGGTTTCGGTGACGATGCCTTGCGCCAGAGAAAACCACACGGGAGAAACCGGACCCGTTGCCGCCTTGTCGGTGTAGTGACCGTCCTGATATTGTTCGTAAGATGTACCGATACCGGTCTTACCGGAATATGCCCAGCGGGATTCTTGCCCTGGTGCGCCCGGCGCAACGCTGGTATCGGCATCGTCAGACGGTGATGGACTGCACGCGGCGAATGCGGCCATGCTGCTCGCCAGTAAGAGTTTGATAGCCGGGCGAGAGGCAGAAAAAAATCCTGTGCGCGGTTTTATTGAGTTGTTCATATAACTTACCTGCTATTTTTTGTGCTTATACGGATTCGCTGGGGGAGCGGAGTATCCGGCTTTTATCACGGGGCTGGGTGGGTGACGCTGAGACTCTGGATTGCGTTTCGTTATTCTTTCCGCAAGGGAAATATTCAGCTTATACGTTAGGTGGAGAATCGTTGAAATACAAGGGTTTACATACGTATTCACGGGTATACGCGGCAGTGGCGGCGTTGCATACGTATGCAGTATTGGCTGCCAGCTCCGGGCATGCGCCTTCTTGTTTAAACAGAACGGCGGATTTGTTCAAAAAGAATGGCGGAAAATTCGCACAGGCATGTGTCGGTGGGCTGTTGAATACGTATTCTATGGCTTTTATTGCTGTATTTTGTGGCGCGAGCATATGCATACGTATGTAAGCTATTGCACACACGAACAGCGTTGACGTATTTTGAATTTAGTCAATTCTTTACCCTCCTGCCCGGCATGTTGAACTTTGGGGGCAGAAGACGTATCCAGGACTAAAACCGAAAAAAGCAATTCATAATAAAGCGTCAGGACAACAATTTATGTGCCCCGCAATATTCCCAGAAAGCGTCAGCAAAATTTTCGCCCGTTGCAATGAGGTGTCAGCATGACTCAGACACCTTGGTGGCGTGGCGCCGTTATTTATCAAATTTACCCGCGCAGTATGATGGACAGCAACGGTGATGGGATCGGTGATTTGCCCGGTATCATCCAGAAGCTGGACTACATTGCCAGCTTGGGCGTGGATGCCATCTGGATCTCGCCCTTTTTTAAATCACCCATGAAAGATTTCGGTTACGACATCAGCGATTATCGCTCGATTGATCCGATCTTTGGTTCTCTGGATGATTTTGATCGCCTGATTGCCCGTGCGCACAGCCTGGGTATCAAAGTGATCATTGATCAGGTGCTGAGTCACACATCGGATCAGCACGTCTGGTTCCAGGAGAGTCGTACCTCTAAAGATAACCCCAAGGCCGACTGGTATGTGTGGGCCGACCCCCGCGAGGACGGCACACCGCCCAATAATTGGTTATCAATTTTCGGTGGTTGCGCCTGGGAGTGGGAGCCGCGTCGCGGACAATACTATCTGCACAACTTTTTAAAGAGCCAGCCAGATCTGAACTTCCATTGTGCAGAAGTGCGTAAAGAAATTTTAGACGAGGTTGAGTTCTGGTTAAAACGTGGCGTGGATGGTTTGCGCCTGGATGCTATTAATTTTTGTTTTCACGATCAGCAATTGCGCAACAACCCCCACAAACCGGTTCACGAACGTAAAGGGCGCGGTTTTAAGGAAGACAATCCTTATGCCTTCCAGTATCACATCTACGACAATACCCGCCCGGAAAATATTGCGTTCCTGCAATCGTTGCGCGCGTTGATGGATCGCTACCCCGGCTCGGTAACGCTGGGCGAGATATCCGCGGAAGATTCGCTCAAAACCATGGCCGAATACACCACCGGACAATCCCGCCTGCACATGGCATACAGCTTTGAATTGCTGGTCGATAAAATGTCGGCGTCTTACATCCGCCAAACAGTGGAAACACTGGAGGCCGGGTTGAAAGAAGGGTGGCCGTGCTGGTCCATCGGCAATCACGATGTAGTGCGCGTGATGTCCCGTTGGGGCGGAAAAAATCCCGACGATAAACTGGCGCGAATGCTCAATGCCATGTTGTTGTCATTGCGCGGCAGCGTGTGCAGTTACCAAGGCGAAGAATTAGGGTTGACCGAAGCAGATATTCAGCAAGAGCAATTGCAAGACCCATACGGGATTGCCTTCTGGCCGATGTTTAAAGGTCGCGACGGTTGTCGCACGCCCATGCCGTGGGAAGCAAACAGCGCGCACTGCGGATTTTCCACCGCCGCCACCTGGCTGCCCATTCCCGATGAGCATCGCGGGCGCGCGATAGAGTTGCAAGAAAAATCTCCCGATTCAGTACTCAATCACTATCGGCAATTTATGCAATGGCGCAAGCAGCAGCCAGCTCTGCGTCTGGGCAGCATTCGCTTTATGGATGCGCCGGACGATGTACTGATGTTTGTGCGTGAACACGACGGTGAACGCGTGTTAGCAGTGTTTAATTTGTCCCCAGTATCGAAGACAGTGGCATTGGCCAAGGTCAGCGTAAAGACATTGCTTGATGGGCACGGCTTTAACAGCGCTACAGTGACGGAAGGCTCGCTGGTTATTGAAGGCTTTGGTGCATTCTTTGCGAACGCCAGTGTGGCGGTAGACGATAAGTCAGCAGAACAGTTGTTGATGGCTCAACCGCAGTAAATTTTTTAGTGGTTAGATTTCCTTCTCGTGCAGTGTCGGATTACGCCTTCGGCTAATCCGACCTACGCTATTCTTTTCCCCTTTCCTTTTCCCTTTTTCGTTTCAGCTTTCTTTGCATACGTATGCGTTTTGCTGAATACGTATGCATTCTATTGTGGGGAGGGTGGCGCGGATTTACTATCTTTACAAACAATTACCAGAAGTTCAGACAGCACTTCTTTCCTGCAGTACGCGTGTTTCGCACGCGAATGGTATCGACAAGATAAATAAGATTTAACGAAGGCCATTGTACGTTTTTCCAAAAGCAAGACTGTGAGCGATTTAAAACTATCAGCAAATCTCCGTAGCTGCTGAGCAATGACCTTTCGTAGTGGCGCCACTTTCTTAATCAATTTCTAACACTGCAAGCACGATTCATCTACACCGTTTTAAAACAATAACGATTAGTGGGGTAAACAAACCATGTTTAATTTACGCAATAAATTGGGGCTCATCGCGCTGGTCTGCTCTTTAGCAGGCCTGGCAGGATGCGGGGGTGGTAGTGGTACGGATAGTGACAAGACGCCACTATTGGTCTGCGACGACTTTGAGGTAATTCTTGAGAATGGGCAGTGTGGTGAAGCACCACCGCCACCGCCTTGCCCTGAGGGCCAAATTCGGGTTGGCAATGGTGCCTGTTTTGTACCCGATTTTCCGCCGCCGACATATGAACCTGCGGAAGATGAAGTCGTTATTTACTTTAATAAAACAGACAAAAACTTTGCGGGGTACACGCTGCATTTGTGGCAAGACTGCGGCAATGGGTGGGCAGATGGAGTGCCCACCACCTGGCCAAACGGTCCGGGTGTGGCTTCTACTGAGGATACCCACGATCCTATATACGGTGCTTATTTCATTGTCAAAACTAATCTGACTGGTACCTGCGGTAACTTTATTATTAAATCAGGCACTGGTGGGGGCGATGCACAAACAAATGATCTACGCGTGGACATCGTGCGTGAAGGTGGTCCCTATGATCGCATGTATTTTGTTATCGCAAATGAAACGAGTTTGCGTAATAGCCGTACCAGTACTTCACCCATCTGTATCAATGATATCTGCGAAGCCTATGCACCACCTGCTTTGGCTATTTCAGATGTAGCTGCACACTGGATAGATACCAACACTATTTTGTGGGGGCGTGATGTTACCGAAGTCCAGTTATATGCTTCGGTTGATGCGTCTATCACGGCAAATGAAGATGGCAGCGTTGCTAACGGTACGTTGATCGCGCAGTTAACTCTTAAAGATATTACTGAAACACAGGCCGAGCTTGCTCCGCATCTGAGTAATTACAATGCCTTTAACATTGAATTACCAGTGGACGACATTAAAGCCCTGTTGAAGCAGCAGTTGTTAATTGTGGGCGTTGACGCTGAAGGGCAGCGCCATGGCACCTACATTCAAAAGCCATTACTACTCGATGCGCTTTATACCGCCGGAGAAAATGACGCAGATGAAGCAACGCTTGGTGTTACTTACGAAGGTGGCAATATCGGCGTTTCAGTTTGGGCTCCTACGGCACAGAATGTTGAGCTGCGTGTATTCAGCGGTAATCCGTTAGCATTGGAGAGCACTCAGCCAATGACGCTTGATGCAACGACAGGTATCTGGCGTTATCAAGGTGGTGCGGAGCTGGATCGTAAGTTTTATCGCTTTCGCGTCACTGGTTATAACGCCAGCACGAATAATATCGAAGTGCTTGAGGTAACCGACCCCAATGCAATCAGCTTGTCGGCTAATGGCTTGCATTCCCAATTTGTTAACTTTAATGATGAAGATCTGAAGCCGGCGGGTTGGGATGCGCACGTTGTTCCCGTCGTCGAGTCTCCTGAAACGATGACAATTTATGAAATGCATGTGCGTGACTTTAGTATTCGCGATGAAAGTACGCCGGCAGAGCATCGCGGTAAATACCTTGCTTTTACCCATACCGATACGGCACCCGTCCAGCACTTGCAGGCTTTGGCAGATGCGGGCTTGACTCATGTCCATTTATTACCGGTATACGACAACTCATCAGTAAACGAAGACGAAAGCGAACAGATTAATCTCGGTAGCTATGTCTTTGAATTGTGCCAGGCAGTCCGCCCACGCAACTCCGCCATTGTTTGCAATGGCGAGGAAGCCAATACCGCTACCTTGTTAAGTGTGTTTGAAAGTTATCGCGGTGATGAAGACTCTGCACGTTTACTCGCTACTGCTATGAGTGGCTACGATGGCTTCAACTGGGGTTACGACCCACAACACTTCAATGCGCCGGATGGCAGTTACGCTACTGATCCCCACGGCGCTGCGCGCATTACCGAAATGCGAGCAATGAACATGGCTTTGCACAACATGGGGCTGCGCGTGGTATTGGATGTGGTATATCCGCATACTGCAGCGGCTGGCATCGCAACAGCCAACTCGACGTTCGACAAAATTGTTCCGGGATATTACTACCGCACAAATGTGGTGACGGGTGATCCAGAAACCGGTACAGGTGCCGGCCCAGATACCGCGACAGAACACCGCATGATGGCCAAGTTTGTTGCTGACTCTGTTGTGCAGTGGGCTGAACATTACAAGGTTGATGGTTTCCGTTTTGATCAGTCTGGTTATATGCCGCGGGATACTTTGCTGGAAGCCTATACGGCGGTGCAGGCTGTTGATCCAGATAATTATTTTTATGCTGAAGCCTGGACGCCAGCTGGTGGAACGTCGGGTGATCGCATCATCGCACGTGCGACGCAAGAGGCCTTAGCCGGAACTGGAATCGGTACATTTAACGACCGCATGCGTAATCCCTTACGTGAATTGGCATTAATTAATGGCGGCAATCAGGATGCGTTGCGCGCAGGTTTGGTTGGTAATCTGCGTGATTTCTTACTCGTTGCTCGTTCAGGAAATACGATTGCTGCCAGCTCGGTGGGTGCATACAACCTTGACCCACAGGAAGCTGTTAACTACGTTGAAAAACACGATGACGAAACCCTGTGGGACTGGATGCATCATCCGGAGGCTTTGCCGGTAGATGCTACTTTGGAAAATCGTGTCCGTATTCATAACCTGACGTTGTCCATGCCGATTCTGAGTCAGGGGGTACCTTTCATTCACATGGGTAGCGATATTTTGCGCTCCAAATCCATGTCGCGGAACAGCTACAACGCAGGCGACTGGTTCAATTATGTCGACTTTACCAAGCAGACCAATAACTGGGCCGTTGGCTTACCTATTGAGCCGCGCGATACCGTCACCGATGAACACATTCGTGCGGTATTTAATGAAGGTGAATCCACTCCCGATGCACAACATATCCAATTGGCTTCGGATGTGTTTAATGAGTTTCTTACTATTGCCTCCAGCAGTCCGCTGTTTAGTTTGACCAGTGCGCAAGACGTACTGGATCGTGTTGGCTTCCACGATGGTGGCACCTCGCAAGTCGATGGTTTGATTGTGATGAGCATTGATGATGGTGTTGGCACTGTTACCGGAACGGACAGCACTGCGCGCGCGGATCTCGATCCATTGTTTGATGCAATAGTCGTTGTGTTTAACGGCACGGCAGAGACTATCTCTCACGATGTCATCACCTCCACAGGATTTGAGTTACATCCGATTCAAATGATGTCTGCGGATGCAGTTGTGACGTCTGCCAGTTTTGCAGAAGGAGAGGAGGGCGGTACCTTTACTGTTCCCGCTTATACCACGGCAATTTTTGTTAAAGCACAAGCCGGCGCACAAGGTGTAGGTTTATCCGCAACTGCAACTTCGGGTTATGAACCACCGGTTCCATATGGTGATACTGCGATTTATGTTCGTGGACAAATAACGATTCCGCAATGGGACCGCGCAGACGAACTAAATCAGCTGGTTTATGAGGGCGACGGTATCTATGCAGTGACCATAGATCTGTTACCCGGCACTTATGAATTCAAAGTGGCTTCAGCCGATTGGAGTACGGTGGATCGTGGCGTTGCACCTGATGTAGTAGATATCTCACTGGACGAGCCTGTCACCATGCAGCAGGGCGGAAGCAATATCACAATTACATTAACCACGGCCGGTAGTTATCGTTTCGAACTGAATGCGCTTGATGCGGCAGCCCCAACGATGGTGGTAAAAGACGCATTGGATATCTATAACGGCACGTCTATCTATGTTCGGGGAACCATCACCGATCCCGGTTGGGATACTGCAAACGAAACCAATGAGTTGGTCTATATGGGTGCCGGTATTTATCAGGTAACCATCAATGTTAATGCTGGCGATCACCAGTTTAAAATTGCTTCAGCTGATTGGAGCACTGTAGATCTGACGGCACTGGAAGGTGAAACGGCAGTGTCTTTTGGTGAGCCCAGAGCTGTAGTACGTCGATCAGGATTGGACACTAACATGACAATGTCCCTCGAGGCGGCAGGTAGTTATACGTTTACATTGGATACCTCGGACCCGAATACACCGATGTTTACTGTCGAGTAACTCGACTGGTTGACCTGCACTTATGTGCAGGTCAACCAAGATAGGCCGCACGAATTTTGATAACAACAATGACATTGAGTAGAGAATAAATTCATGAAAACATTCAATCCAAAACCACTAGGCGTTGTCATCGCCGCATTGACTTTGGGAGCAGCAGTATCATCGGTTAATGCACAGCAGGAACAAGCTGCAGCCAACGTACAAGTTGAAGAAATTGTTGTAACCGGTTTTGCCAAATCCCTGGCTAACTCTATTGATGCCAAACGCAATGCTGACACCGTTATCCAGGCAATTTCCGCAGCTGATATTGGCGGCTTGCCTGATGTTTCTATCGCTGATGCATTAAGTCGGGTTCCGGGTATTACTGTGACCCGCTCTGGTGGGCAGGCTGGCACAATTCAGGTGCGTGGTATGGGAGAAGGCTTTGTCTTTTCCACATTAAACGGTCGTGAACAAGTTTCGCCAAATGGCACCCGTGCAATGGAGTTCAGTCAATTTCCGTCGGAGCTGATTAATTCTGTTGCGGTGTATATGTCACCCAAGGCATCACTGATCGAGGGTGGTGTGGCAGGCACCGTAGAGTTGCAAACTGCTAATCCTCTGGATATGACCGAGAATCAGAAATTCCAGGTCAGTGTGCGAGGTAGTTATAACGATCAAGCCAGTGAGATATATGGTGCAGAAGAGATAGGAAAACGCTTTTCATTTTCATACCAGAAGAAGTTGTTGGATGATACCCTCGGCGTTAGCTTTGGTTATGCCAAGCTTATCCAACCGCGCGCAGCGGCACAATTCGAGCATTACAATTACGCCGATGCGCAAGTGAACGGTATAGATGCGCGATTGAGTGATGGCTTTCAGATGATGCAGGATGGCGGTGAAGAAACCCGCGATGGTTATATGGCTGCTATTCAATTTGAACCCACTGAAAATCTATCAGTTCAATCCGATGTGTTCTATTCGGAGTTTGAATCCGATTCTTTCGGTCGGGGTTTCCGGATTCAGCCTTTGTCTGGTGCAAATGTTTCCAATCCGATTTTCTGGGGCGAAAACAATAACGTTGTAGGTGGCGAATTTGCCCTTCCACAGGGTAGTGGTACATCGCTAAACATTCAGGTAGCCAATGACGATACATCGCAGACATATGACATCCTGTCGGGTGGCTTGAATGTTGAATGGCGGCAGGATGCCTGGACATTTTCGACCGACATCTCTCATTCTGAGGCATCGGGATATCAAGCCACGGGTTTAACCCGGTCCCATCTCTATAAGCCAACTGACGATCTGGCAGCCAATCCCAGCGGCTGGGAGCGAGAGGACGATCAGCAAGTACGCTATCTGTTGGACGGAATAAATATTCCCAATGTTGCAATGAGTGCTGATTACACCGACACCAGCACCCTGCGTATGACGAGTTATGAGCGCTATCCTCGTATTAACGAAGATCGTATAGACGCGATTCGGTTTGATGTGGCCTATGATTTGGACGTGCCAATGATCAGATCGGTAGAAAGCGGGGTTCGGTACGCTGAGCGCAATCACCAAGAGCGGCGCCAAGTGTTTGTATATGGCGATGGTGCGGCGGGTATGATCTCGACAGACTACTCTTTGCCGATAACCGATGATTCTTCCAATGTTGTGAATTGGGAGGGCGACTTCGCTCACTTTCCATCGTTCCTTGCTGTTGATGGCGAAGCCATTATGCAGCGGGCACTACAGGATGGGTTGGTGTTAATGAGCCCATGGAATTTCAGTGGTAATGTGGATGATCCTATCGGTACATTTAATCCAGACGCCTACAATAATTTTGATAATTTACGGTCTCGCTCAATCGAACCTGCAGCGCGTTGGTCAGAGGGGCGTGCCTGGTCAATGCGCGAGCGAGCCGATATCGATGAAAACGTTCTCTCCTATTATCTGCAAGCAAATATTGAAACCACACTTTTTGGTTTGGATGTTACGGGTAATATTGGTATACGTCGGGTAGAAACGGATCAGTCAAATATTTCGTTGGTAAATGTCGGCGGCGATGTGTCAAAGGGTGCGGTAACGATATGCGATGAGGTGGGTGATTGTCGTAGCGACTTGGCCTATCAGCGTGTCGGTGTAAAATATGGGAATACATTGCCATCGCTGAATTTGAATTTCCAACTGACAGATTCAGATCAATTGCGCTTTGCTGCCGCGCGCGTGCTGTCGCGTCCCCCTATCAACAAGCTGGCTACGTTTTCGGAAGGTAGTGTTGACACCACTAACCCTGAAGGGCCGACTTACAATTATGGCAGTGCTACTTCGCCGTTCTTGACGCCGTTTATTGCCGACCAAATTGATCTCTCCTATGAACATTATATGGAAGAAAGTAACGGTGCATTTGTTGTTGCCCTTTACCATCGGGAAATTAAATCCTTTATTCAGGATACCTCAATTGAAGATTTCGATTTCGCCGCTAATGGATTTGATATCCCCGAAACAGCAATTGTTATACGCGGTGGTTTAGAAGTTGAGGAGCCGGTCAGGAACGGTACTTATACATTCGCAATTAACAACGAGGAAGGTGGTTACATTCGTGGGCTAGAAGTTGCCTACACCCAAACCTTCAACTTTTTGCCTGAGTTGTGGTCCGGACTTGGCGTCAGTGGCAGTGTCTCATTGACAGATAGCGAGATCAGCGTGAACAACTCCCTAAGCCCAACAAACGAAACCTTACCGTTTCCTGGATTGGTAGAGAAATCAGGTAACTTAACCTTGTTTTACAGCTATGAAAACTTTGAAACACGTTTATCTACAACTTACCAGGACTCTTTTGTGGGTGAGGCCCGTAACGTTGAGATAGATCGTGTTATTTATGCGCCAGAGCTGGTGATGGATTATCAGGCCTCCTACAAGTTTGAGAGCGGTATTGATTTGGTTTTCTCCGTAAGTAACCTTACGAACGAGCCAAACAGAAGCTATATGTTGGATGAAGAACTGACACGTAAATTACAGTGGTTTGGACGCACTTTTTATGTAGGTGCAAACTATACATTTTAATAACCTGCCCCTCGCCAAAGCGAGGGGCTTTCCCTCCTGTACCTCCCACTTTCACCATAACCAAACCGTCTGATAAAACGCCAGGTTAATCAATTATCATCTGGCGGACAGGCTGTCTCCATCTATGCTTTATATATTGAGCAATATGGCATCAGCGATAGAATTTAAGCTTATTGCATACGTATGCGATCCGCTGAATACGTATGCACGCTATTGTGGGCATGTGTGCCACGACTTACTATCCTCCAGAGGACAGAAACTCTGTTTACTGCATCGGGCACAGGTTAAAACACAGGCATAACAATCGCTGACGACACTGTGCTTATAAAAAATAATAGTTATACCTCCACGGAGAGTCATCATGAAAAAGCGCACTTTCAATCACGCATTGGCGTTAATGTCTACCATGGCATTGGTGTCAGGCTCCCTTAATGTTTACGCCCAGGCTGAAGATGCCGCTCCTATCGAAGAAGTGGTTGTGACCGGTTTCCGGGCCAGTTTGCAAAACTCTATTTCTGCCAAGCAAAATGCATCGTCAATTGTTGATGCGGTGTATGCAGAAGACATTGGTAAATTGCCTGATACCAGTATTGCCGAATCTCTGGCGCGTCTGCCAGGTCTTGGCGGTGAGCGTCGCGACGGACGCACCAGCGGTATTTCGGTCCGTGGTTTTAACGAAAACTACGTGGCAACGACGATGAATGGCCGTGAAATACTGGGCATTGGTGACAACCGTGGCGTTGAATATGACTTATACCCGTCGGAAATTATTTCCGGTGCCGTCGTTTACAAAACCCCTGATGCCAGCCTGGTTAATCAGGGATTAGGCGGTACGGTTGACTTACAAACCCTGCGTCCGCTTGAAAAGGATCGCATTATCGGTATCACCGGCAGTTATGAAATGAACGAGTTGGAATCATCCAACCCGGACTATGATGATACCGGCCATCGTTTGGCGTTTACCTATTCTGATAAGTTTGCCGACGATACCATCGGCGTTGCACTGTCAATCGCGACCATGGAATCTCCCAGCCAGGAAGAACAGTTTCGTGCGTGGGGTTATGCCGATCTGGACAATGAGGGGCCTGGTGAAGTTGTTGCATTAGGTGGGCACGATTCCTATGTTCGTTCATCCATGATGGAGCGTGATACGTTTTCCGGCGTGGTTCAATTCGCACCGAATGACCAATGGACGTTTACATTGGATGCGCTGTATATCGACTTTACTGACTCCAAAGTATTTCGCGGAATGGAGGAAGGCACGGTATGGGGCGGCGGTGTAACAAACGTTCACTCAACCGTGGAAGACAACCTGGTTACCAGCGGTGAATGGAATGGTTTCCACAGTGTTATTCGTAACGATGGTGAAGTAAAAGACGGTGAACTGACAACATTCGGACTCAACGTTGAGTTCCAGATGTCGGATAATTGGAAACTGACGTTGGATGCAGCCACTGGCGAATCCTCAAAAGATCTGCTCAACGTTGAAAGCTATTCCGGTGTTGGGCGCGCGGGTACAGCCTCTCAGGGTGACCCGGCTGCACGTTCCTATGTACTGACTGGCAACGGTGTGCAGTACGGTCCCCATTCCTCAATCTCCATGCCCGATTACGCTGATCCAGCCAATATCCGTTTGGCCGGCCCGCAAGCCTGGGGCGGCGCTATTGCGCAAGTGGTTGGTCAGAATAACGCGCAAGACGGTTTTGTTAATAACCCATTGTTTGAAGAAGACCTGGATACGCTGCGCTTACAGGCGGAAGGTGAAGTTGAATTTTCCATCATCAACAGCGTTGAGTTCGGTGTTAATTACTCTGACCGCAGCAAATCAAAAATTAATTATGGCTCCTTCCTGATTGCGCCGGGATATTTTGCTGCGGACGGTGTGACGGTAGCGGGTGGTGATATTGCTGTGCCAGCGGATTACATTGTGGGCAGCGCTGATCTTAGCTTCCTGGGATTAGGCAGTGTGTTGGCCTATGACGGTATTGGTTTGTATAACGACGGGATTTATCGCGAGGTCGTTGCCGACCAATACGAGCCATCCCGTTTAGGTGATACCTACGAGGTCAGCGAAAAAGTGACCACGGGTTATGCCATGGCGAATTTCGAGTCCGGCATTATCTCCGGTAATCTGGGTGTGCAGGTTGTTCATAGCGATCAAAGCGCAACGGGTTTTGATGCCTATACCGGTGAAGAAGGCACGGTGGTGGCGACACCTGTTACAGGTGGCGATAAGTACACCAAAGTGCTGCCTAGCCTGAACATGAATTTCCAGGTCACTGACGATCAAATTGTGCGTTTTGCTGCTTCGAAAACAGCATCAAGAGCGCGGATGGATTCAATGAAGCCCGGCGACACTATTAATTTCAGTTTCGACGCGGCGCGTCGCGCTAGTTCAGATCCTGATTTTAGTGCATGGGATGCTTCATCCGGTGATGCGGCGCTGAAGCCCATTGAAGCGGTTCAGGCAGACCTTGCCTACGAATATTATTATGCCGACGATGGTATGGTATCCGTTGCCGTTTTCCACAAAGACATCCAGAACTGGCACGTCAGCAATCGCACACTGACAGACTTTTCTGATTACGTGATTCCGGGTTACCACGACGCGGATATTCCTGAGCTGGTATCAACCACAGGTTATACCACCGCAATCGCTGAAGCGGGCGATGGTTACGTAACGGGTGCGGAATTCCAGGTCAGCTTGCCGTTCCATTTGTTCAGCGATGTGCTGGATGGCCTGGGTATGACCACAAGTTATACCTTGCTGGACGGTGAAATCGAGGTGGATGGTGCCAAGCAGGAAATCCCCGGTTTGTCTGATGAGATGTATCAGCTGACCGTTTACTACGAGAAAAACGGATTTGAATTCCGCGTAAGTGGACGCAAGCGTGACGAGTTCCTGACTGAAGAACGCGGTGTCAGTCTGTCGTTGGTGCCCATCACGGATCGCGGTGCTGAATTGTGGGACGCTCAAATTGGTTACAACTTTAGCGAAAGCGGCATCCGTGGATTGGAAGGGCTGACAATCACCCTGCAAGCACAAAACTTCACCGACGAAGACACAGTGACTGCTGATGCGAATGATCCACGTCGCGTCAGCAAGTACCAACACTTCGGTGCTAACTACTTGTTAGGCTTCAACTACAAATTCTGATAGCGCTTATTGCAAGTCGGTAAAAATTGGCCCTGTCAGTGACAGCTGACGGGGCTTTTTTTCAGGTTGGCCATGATGAAGCATCCCCTAAAAAAAGTTGTCATTGTCGGCGGCGGCACGGCAGGCTGGATCGCGGCGGCGCTGTTAAGCAAGTTAATGGGTAGCGCATTAACCATTGAGCTGATTGAGTCAGATGCAATTGGCACTATCGGTGTCGGTGAAGCAACGATTCCACCCATTCGCCATTTAAACGACGCCTTGGGCATTAACGAAGCTGATTTCCTTCGCGCGACCCGGGCGACCATCAAACTTGCCATCCGGTTTGATGGCTGGCACACGCCGGGTCAGCATTATTTCCATGCCTTTGGTGCGGTAGGGCAGGACTTTGCGTTTTGTCCATTCCAGCATTTTTGGTTGCGCGCACGGCAGGCCAATATTGCCACGGATTTGTGGGACTACAATCTCAATTACCACTGCATTGCGGCCCATAAATTCGCACCGCTTTCCACCAAAGATCCGAACCTGGAATTGCCTTACGCCTTTCATTTTGATGCAAACCTTTACGCACAGTATTTGCGGCGCTATGCCGAGCAGCGCGGCGTGATACGTACTGAAGGGCTGATTGAGCAAGTGCAGCGCGATGCTGACTCGGGCAATGTCACGCAGCTCATACTGAAGAATGGTGTGGCTATTACCGGTGAATTATTTCTGGATTGTTCCGGGTTGCGTGGTTTGTTGATCAACGAAGCCCTGGACACGCCATTTGAAAACTGGAGCCATTGGCTTCCTTGTGATCGCGCGGTGGCGGTACCGTCCGAGCCACTGGAAAAACGATTGCCGTTTACGCGGGCAATTGCACATGAGTTCGGTTGGCAATGGCGTATTCCGCTCCAGCATCGCAACGGTAACGGTCTGGTATACAGCAGTGAATACTGCTCGGATGACGAGGCCGCCCATCGCTTGTTAACCCGGCTTGACACCACCGCCACCGACGAGCCGCGCTTGATTCGCTTTAGCACCGGGCGACGTGTTGAAAGCTGGCGTCACAATGTGGTGGCTATCGGTTTATCCAGCGGCTTTCTTGAGCCCCTGGAATCCACCAGCATCCATCTTATCCAGTCTGCCGTGGTGCGGCTGTTAAAACTGTTTCCGCATCAACAGATCGAGCCGGCGGCTATTGCCGAATACAACCGTCAATCGGCGTTGGAGTTCGAGCAGATCCGCGACTTTATTATCTTGCACTATCACGCAAACCAACGGGCAGGTGAGCCTTTCTGGGATGCGTTACGACACTCTGATATTCCTCACAGCCTCGCGCAAAAAATCGCTTTGTTTCGCCAAACCGGCACACTCGTCAAAACCCAGGATGAATTATTTGTTGAATCCTCCTGGTTGCAAGTGTTGATCGGGCAGGGCGTGTTACCGGAAGACTATCACCCGATGGCGAATCAGGTCACGGACACGCAATTGCGCGCGCTATTAAACAATATGAAAAGCATCAAACAGTCACCACTGCAACAGATGCCAGGCTACAGTGAATTTCTCGCACAGATTAACAATAAATAATATGGAGTCGATATGAAAATCATTCTAATGTGTTGGGTGTTGTTGTTAGCAATCCCGGTATCTGCCCAACAATACGCCATCCAACACCTTGAGCCCGCGAACTGGTGGGTGGGCATGCGTTACCACGAGATCGAGATCCTGGTGCATGGCGAGGATATCAGTGAGCTGACACCAGTCATTAACTATCCCGGCGTTACCCTGGTTAACACGAAGAAGGTAGACAATCCGAACTATCTTTTTGTGACGGTGAATATCAGTGCCTCAGCAAAACCCGGACAATTTGCGATAGATTTTGGAAAAGAAGGGAAGACTCACGTCAGTGCCAATTATGAATTACAAGCACGGGAAAAACACTCTGCGCAACGGCGCGGCTTTGACACTTCGGATGTGATCTATCTCATTACGCCGGATCGTTTTGCCAACGCCAATCCGCACAACGATAGCGTGGCACAGATGACGGAAAAGGCGGATCGCAAGAACCCGGGTGGGCGACACGGCGGCGATATTGCGGGCATGATACGTCACCTCGATTACATTGCCGACATGGGATTTACGCAAATCTGGCCCAATCCCTTATTGGAAAATAACCAGCCGGCTTATTCGTACCACGGCTACGCGGCTACCCATAATTATCTGATTGATCCACGCTTCGGCAGCAACGAGGATTTCAAACACTTTGTGACACAAGCGCGCAAAAAAGGTATCGGCGTGATTCAGGATATTATCCTCAACCACATCGGTTCCGAACACTGGTGGATGAAGGATATGCCCAGTCGCGATTGGCTGAACAATCCGGATACCTATGTTGAAACCAATCATCGCCGCACCACCATCCAGGATCCTTATGCCGCGCCGGATGATAAAGCCAGGTTTGTGAATGGTTGGTTCTCGCGCGCCATGCCGGACCTGAACCAGCGCAATCCTTTGGTGGCGCGTTACCTGATTCAAAACACCTTATGGTGGATCGAATACGCGGGCTTGTCCGGTATTCGTGAAGACACTTACGGCTACGCGGATGAAAAATTTCTGAGCGAGTGGGCGAGAACAGTGATGGAAGAATATCCCCATCTGAATATCGTCGGCGAGGAATGGAGCGGTAATCCCAACATTGTCGCGCACTGGCAAAAGGGTAAGGAAAACCCCAGCGGTCATGTGCCCTATGCCCCGAGCATGATGGACTTTCCCATTCACGATGCGCTACGAATCGCGTTGCTGGAGAAAGAGGCTTGGGACACCGGCCTGATTCGCTTATACGAAACCCTGGCCAACGATTTTATCTACCCCGATCCCTACAATCTGGTGATCTTTCCGGAAAATCATGACACCTCGCGCATCTACAGTTTTTTGCATGAGGATGTGGATCTCTTCAGGATGGCCATGGTGTATATGGCCACCATGCGCGGCATTCCGCAGCTTTATTACGGCTCAGAAATTTTAATGACCAGCCCGCGCGAACGCGACGACGGTGCGGTCCGGGCGGACATGCCCGGTGGATGGCGCGGCGACAAGCAAAATGCTTTCACCGGCAAAGGCCTGGATAAAGCACAACGCGATACCCAGGCGTTTATCAAACGTTTATTGAACTGGCGAAAAGATGCAACAGTGGTGCATACCGGCAAGCTGCAACACTTTGCACCGATGGATGGCGTGTACGTCTATTTTCGTTACAACGAGGAAGACACTTTGATGGTCGTCCTGAATAAAAATGACGCGGAAGTCACGCTCGACCTGACGCGCTTCAACGACTTTATTTCGGATAACGCAGCAGGCAAAGACGTCTTGACCGGCAAAACAATGAACCTGGCCTCCGGCCTGACGCTGGGAAAAAAATCATCGACCATTATTGAGCTTCGTTAATTCATTATTGAACCGCGTGTGGAGAATTATATGACCATAAATTTAACTCTTGTACGGCGCAGTATCCTGCTATGTTCAGCGCTGCTAAGCCTGAACCTTTCAGCCGAGACGCTTAAGGTCGCGTCACCCGACGGCGATATTGTCTTCCAGGTTAATGATGACAATGGATTACCTGGTTACCACATTGCATTTCGTGGTAAAGAAGTGATTAGCCCCTCTGCATTGGGTTTGGAGTTCAAGGGCGTCGAAGGGTTTGTGCGCGACCTGAAGATAACCGACCATAAAAAAACGCAGCAGGACACCACCTGGGAGCAACCCTGGGGCGAACGGCGCCTGGTGCGCGATCAGCACAATGAACTGGCGGTAACCTTTGTACGCGCCGATAAAAAATCGCCTAACCATTTCACCCTGCGCGTGCGGGTATTTAACGACGGTGTCGGATTCCGCTACGAAGTGCCGCAACAGAAAAAGCTGGCCGATAATCGCCAGGGAAAAATTGACATCATCGACGAAAAAACCACCTTTAGCTTGCCTGCACCCGAGCAAACCAAAACCTGGTGGATTCCATCGCGCGGCTGGAATCGCTACGAATATTTGTATAACACCACCATGCTTGATGTGGTGGACCGGGTGCACACGCCGGTTACCTTTAAATCCCCCACGGGCGTGCACGTGAGTATTCACGAAGCGGCGCTGGTTGACTACGCCTCCATGACCCTGGACCAACAACGCAACGGTGTATTGAAAGCTGATTTAACCCCTTGGTCCGACGGTATTCGTGTAAAAACGCAATTGCCATTCAAGACGCCCTGGCGGACGATTCAAATTGCAGCGAATGCTACGGGCTTATTGAATTCCGATCTTATCCTGAATTTGAATGAGCCGAATAAATTGGGTGATGTGTCCTGGGTGGAGCCGGGAAAATATGTCGGCATCTGGTGGGGCATGCACGTGGGAACGGCGACCTGGGGTTCCGGTGAAAAACACGGTGCCACCACGGCAGAAACCAAACGCCATATGGATTTCGCAGCACAACATGGTTTTTCCGGTGTGCTGGTTGAAGGTTGGAACATTGGTTGGGATGGCGACTGGTATGCAAACGGCGACATCTTCAGTTTTACTGAACCCTATCCCGATTTTAATCTCCCGGAGATTGCCGCTTATGGAAAATCCAAAGGCGTGCGCTTGATCGGCCATCACGAAACCTCCGGTGCGGTAACGAATTATAAAAATCAAATGGCTGATGCATTCGATCTTTATCAACAGCATAACGTGGCCCAGGTTAAAACCGGTTACGTTGCCGACGGTGGAAAAATCAAGCGCATCGACGAGCAGGGTATCGTGCGTAACGAATGGCACGATGGACAATTTATGGTGGGAGAATACCTGCGCTCCGTGACCGAGGCGGCCAAACGCAAGATCAGCATCAACACCCACGAACCGATCAAGGACACCGGTTTGCGCCGCACCTATCCTAACTGGATTGCGCGGGAAGGAGCACGCGGGCAGGAATATAACGCCTGGGGTTCGCCACCCAACTCCGCTGAGCACACCGCTATCCTGCCATTCACGCGGATGTTGTCCGGCCCTATGGATTACACGCCGGGTATTTTTGATCTTGCTCCCTATGGACTCGATGCCGAGAACCGCGTGCGCTCCACGCTCGCCAAAGAATTATCGCTCTATGTGGTGCTATACAGCCCGATTCAAATGGTGGCAGACCTGCTGGAAAATTACGAAAAACATGCGGATGCATTTCAATTTATTCGCGATGTCCCCACTGATTGGGAAGAGAGTCGCGCGCTGGCCGGCGAAGTAGGTGACTATGTGGTGTTTGCCCGTAAGGAGCGCGGTGGGGAAGACTGGTACCTCGGTGCCCTGACTGATGAGGACGCACGCAAGCTCAGTGTTTCGCTGGATTTCCTGTCACCCGATAAAAACTACGAAGCGCAGATTTATCGCGACGGGCCGGATGCTGATTGGAAAACAAATCCCTACGCGATGGTTATCGAAAAGAAAAATATGAAACATGGCGATACGCTGCAACTCAGCCTCGCTACCAGCGGCGGTGCCGCGATTCGTTTTAAAGCCCTGGACTGATCAATGAAGCGAAAACATATATTACTGATTGGCGCTGCCCTTGCAGGACTGGGTGCTTGCGCCACGCACACACCGTCAACGGAAACGCTGGTTGAACCGGCGGGCAAGCCGGTGGTGTACCAGGTATTTACCCGGTTGTTCGGCAATACCAACACCACCAATAAGCCCTGGGGCACCATTGAAGAAAACGGTGTGGGAAAATTTAACGATTTTACCGATACCGCTCTGGCTGAAATCAAAGCCATGGGCGTGACCCACATCTGGTACACCGGTGTGCCGCACCACGCGGTGATTCGCGATTATTCTGCTTACGGTATCAGC
>DATJLH010000025.1:0-35414 GCA_035490615.1 Cellvibrio sp. | reverse complement strand
GTGCAATATTGACGGTCGGCAGCAAGGTTTCATTTGGCTCCGGCAACTGGGGATTCACGCCGGTACCGGCTTCCACCGGCAAACGCGCGCGGTCCCCACAACCTGCCAGCACGGACACCAGTAACGCCGCATCGGCCATCCGTTGAAACATTACTGCCGACTTCACTAGATGACGCCCAGTAGCACCAACACCAGCAAGATAACCAATACCAGACCTAAACCACCGGTAGGGCCGTAACCCCAACTGCGGCTGTGAGGCCAGGCGGGAAGCGCCCCGATTAATAACAGGATCAAAATGATGATCAGGATAGTTCCGACAGACATAGGTGTTCTCCTTAATGTTGATAATGTGGCCGTGCATCGCACAGCGTTTTTTTACAACCCATCACAACAATAAAATCAGCAAAATAATGATGGGGATTGGTACACCGAGTAGCCATAAAAGAATCGCGTGCATCGTTGTTCTCCTTTTACAAATGTAGGTTTACAGATCGCGTTGGCGGCCGCCGAAGGTTGCTGCCAGGCTCGCTGAAAACGCGCCGATTAACAAAGAGACAAAGAACCATAAGGAAGCATACGCCGAGGCTTCGCGTGCTTTATCCGCTGCCTCTTTTGCGGTGGTTTGTGCTTCTTGCCAACCGCTTTGGACACGCTCGTAAACCTCGTTAACCCGTTGCTCCGCCTCTGCCTGGGACAGCTCCGTTTCCTGTGCAATTAATTGCGCAACATAACGTACATCCTCTTGCGGTAAACCACCCTCATCGCGCAAGCCACGCATAAAAATGCGCACGACTTCCGCCGTGTTTTCTGCAGCGTTATCTTCAACCGCATTCGTTTGCGTTGGCACATCGCTCGTGGCAACTGCAGCAGGTTCAGAGGCGTTGGGATTCATGTCCGGATTGGTGGTGTCCATTGCCGGCGCGGGACTGGCGGTGTCGTTAGTCGGTTGGCGACGGAAAAGTGAATCCACAAAATAATCCACACTCTCTTCCACTTGACCGCTATCAAGTTCCATTTGCCCGGCTGTAGCGCTGGCGGTAGAAGCCAGACCACCGACCATAGAAGAGCCGGCTTTTATACCGCCGCTGACGATGGCCCCGGTCACCGAACTTAAAAAAGCCGCCGTAGCTAATGTCGCTACTGACCACGCCAGAAAGCCATGGGCGGTATCGCGAAAATAGACTTCGTGCGTATGCACACCGACCCATTTGGTTCTGAGTCGCCCCGCGATATAACCGCCAATTGCCGAGGCGGCAAACGCCATAAATATCACCCAGATAATGGTGGAAACACCGAAGGTCGTTGCACTGATCCCCTCGCCAGACCAAGGCGAGGTCGTGGCAAACCCCAAACCAGCACCGAGAATTAACAGGATTAATGACAAACCTGCTGCGGCCGCTGCACCGGCAAAGATGGCGCCCCAGGAAACCGCGCTGGGAGACATTGCTGCAAGGCTTGTGGCATCGCCGCGCGTTGTATCACTGCGATAGGTACTCACAGAATTTTCGTCGAGAGTTGTTTGCATACTGATCTCCTTTTTCTTTGCGGGAATTATTTTTATGTAGGGCATTGAAAAGCGAAACTAGTTTAGGGAGGCAATAGCGTTCTGTTCGTTCACACACTAACCAACGAGACGGCAATGACGCATGAATCGTGCAGCCATAAAAAGATGGCGTCAGAGAACCTTATCGAGCAAACGAAGCGAGAATTTTTGAGGGAATAAGATCGTGGTATTTTTACGATTAGCAGATATTATTTTTAATGGCCATGCTTGTGAGGCACCACATATTTCAACATGGTGATCAGACAAAAAAGTGCAAAGAGAATTAAGGGATATGTCACTGCACTTTTTGCTACCCAGGACTAGTTACCTGAAAGCGAATGGCAGAAGCTGAAAACACAACAAGCGATGCTCACTTGTAAAGTCAAGTACATCACCACGGATTCGGATTTGGAATCACCACATTAAAAATAATATTGATCAACAACAGTGAAACACACAACAGGATTTGTTTGGAGGGGCTGAGCTCTTTCATTTTCTTATCTCTTATTTTTATGTTGTGGTGCACGTATGACACACAACAGCTTGGTTTATAACTTCTTTCTGTTTTGGTGGCCGAAAAGCATCAAAAACAGTAAAGAAACTTATAATCAAGTCCTTATGAGATTTCTCAGGCGTGGCGTTATTTTGCACACAAGGGTTTTTTCAAGTCAATCATCTCCCGTACATTTTTTAACAAGTTTGTCGGTCTTGTTTAACAGTTCAAGAAAACCCTCTCCGCTTAATCGTTGCTTATAAAAAAACTCCCGCAAGACAAGTCTTAGCGGGAGTTTTTTCGACTTTCAGTTATATCTTGAATGTCTTACTGATAGCGCTTACAGGCAGGGCACCTTACCGAGACCCAACACGTAGTAGCGATCGCCAGCCAAGGGTGAATTGAATGGCAATACACCGTCACGGCCTGCAGTCGCACTCACGTAATCCACCAGATCCTGGCCGGCGGCGAAACGCCAGCCAGCGATGCTGTTTTGCGATCTGGATGAATACTGTTGCGTCAGGTTACCCACGCTGCCAGACGCGTTGGTGATCTGGCGTTGTGTGGCGCTGTCGATATTACAGGCACCGTCGGCGAACCACAGGTAAGTGCCGTCGGCTCTGAAGCTACCGCCGTCAATATCCCGTGCAAGGTTAGCTTGCAGTTCATCGAGTGATGCCTCTACCGAACTCTTCTCCTGGTGCGCCTGGTTCACAACAAAGGCGTTGTCTTCCCACAATACGCTCGCACCTACACGCACACTCAGGATGTCTTTGCGATAGTTGACAAAGACGTTGTTGAACATGTGTGAGGTACCACGGCGAATCAACGGAATACGACGCAAGGTGTTACCCAGGGAATCGTAGCTGCCATCGCGCGTGATAAAGGCGTTGTGGTGCATGGTGGTGGTGATTTGCTCGTTGATGGTCCGGCTGTCGCTGGAGCCATGCAAGGATGCACGTTTCACATCGACCAGTTTGTTGTAAGAAATGGTGATGTCATAGGCACCGACTTTTACATCAAAGGCAGCATCGCCTGTGGTGTCAAAGTTGTTGCGATGAATCCAGATATCGTGCGATGCACCGGTGGCGCGAATCATGTCCGGATCAAGACCATGATCCTCGGTGTGACCGGCACCCACAAAATTCAGGTGAGTCAGGATGACACTGTTAGACGTCTGCACCGGTTGACCTTCGCTGTCACGACCAATCGCAAAACCATTGAAACGGAAGAAGGCTTGACTCATCCGACCGTCGAGGGTTTTGTTGGAACCGACAACGATATTGCGAATCGGCAAAGCGCTTTCATTCAACGCGTTGTTGAAGAACTCACTCACACAATTAGCACTGGAGACACCGTTATTGGAACACCACTGGGTGTAGTTGATACATTGTGCTTCGGTCGCGCCCAGGTGTGATTGAACAGCGGCGTTACCACACTGTAAACGGTACATCGCAATTTCAGATGGGTTCGCGAAATCAAACTTGTCGAACACAATCCAGTTATGCGCGTTATCGGTAATTGCATCGTAAATTTGTTGCTCTACCGAAGTGCTGCCGTTTTTGGTGATGATTGTCAGCTTGCTGTTGCCATTCGGATCGTATCCACCGCGTGCATTCTCACCGTAACCCACCGGTTGACCCAGGGTTTGCGCGAGACACTCAACAATTTCCTGATCGCTTTGCAGCGAGGTATCACGCCAGTTCACATTGGGGTTGGTGGCGAGGTTGATACAGTCGTTGCTCAATGGACCAGAGTAATCCGGCAGTGACGAGTTAGCCGCACTGCTGCTGGAATTGGCGACAGAAGACGAGCTGCTCGCCGGTGCACTTGAACTGGACGGTGCCGGCGCGCTGCTGCTCGATGGCGGCGTAACGCTGGAAGCAGAAGACGCACTGCTCGCCGGAATTGTACCGGTCGCGTTATACACTTCGAACTCTGCAATCTGCGGCGCGGTGCTGGCACTGTCGATCATCAGGTTTATTTTGCTCGCCGAAACGCTGGCAAACGTAATGACACCTGCACTGCCCAAGGTAGAACCGGATGCTAACAACTGACCGTTATCGTTATTCACCAAACGCCAACTGGTGGTCGCGTTGTTGAGTTCACGAATGATGACGGTGTTGAAGCTGCCACTCAAACCTTTCACAGAAACGCGCTGACCGCTGGATGAACTCGGAGACCAGTAGCTGCTCAGGTTGCCATCTGTAACGTTGCCGTAGCTGGTGCCACCGCCTTTGCTGCTGCCATCGGCGTCGGCATCATCGGCAATGTTAGGCCCTAACTCACCAGGTTCCTGGTTCGGCGCAGAACTGGCACTGGAAGAGCTGACCGGCGCGGCTGAACTGGATGAAGACGCCGGTGCGCTGCTGGCAGCGGCCGTGGTCAGTTCCAGGTAATCCAGGTTCGGGCCACCGGAAGACGTAACAGCGGTTGCGCGAATCACGTTAGTACCCGCACTCAGGTTCAAGGTCATGCTTTGCTCGGCCCAGTTAGCCCAAGCGCCGGTGCCGTTGAACGCGAGGCTGCTGTTAACCACTTGGCCATTCACCGTGATCGACATCGCACGATTGCTGGTGGTGCCATTGGCATAACGGAACTTGGCTGTCGCCTGACCTGCTGCTACACCGGTAACGGTCCACTCGACATAACTGCCAGTGACGTTTTCGTAATCCACGAAACCTGCACCGGTGTAACCGCTGTGGATGTTGTCCACGGTACCGCGATCAATGTAGGCATTTTCTGCCTGCAACGTTTGCGTGCCGCCAGTAGCTGGCGTTGAGCTGGATGAAGAACTCACCGGTGCACTGGACGCAGAACTTGCCGGCGCACTGGAGCTGGACGAGCTGCCCGGGTCGACACTGCAAGAACCGTCCGAGGTCGCCAGGTTTTTACCCGCACCCGCTGTTGCCAACACGATATTTTTCGTGCAATTCACATCATCCAACTGATACGAATAGGGAATGTTGATAGATGTGGTAGATACCGGGTTCGGGCCCGCCGGGAATTCATCGGATGCTGAAGTCCAGGTAACATTTTCAAAGATATTATCTTTAAGATCCCAGTAACCCATGTTGGTGGTGTAGAACGTACCGATAGGGTTATTGGCATTTTCAAAGTGGTTATGCTCGGCTTTGATCTTGCCACCCATACGCGGGTTCATACCGGATTTGGTGATGCCGTTGTAGTAGTTGTTGAACGCGTGCGCCGTACCGTGACGCAACAGCGGCATGCGCGAATCCACATCCTGGTAATAGTTGTGGTGGAAGGTGACGAAGGTGTTGGTGTCGTCACTGTCGCTGGAACCCATCAATCCGCCGCGACCGGAGTGGTGGTAGTGGGTGTAAGACACCGTCACGTATTGCGTGGTCGCTTTCATATCCAGCAAGGAGTCGTAGCCATCATCCTCACCGCCGGTGGCTTCAAGCGTACAGTGGTCGACCCACACATTGAATACACCGCTTTCCATACCGATAGCATCACCACCGTTCGAGGTGGGTGAACCGGATTTCTTCACGTTTTTGATGTGCAGGTTTTGCAGGATAATGTTGGAGGTATCGCGTAAGTGAATACCAATCTGATCAAACACCGCGCCGTTGCCGGTACCGATCAACGAAATATTGCTGACGCCTTTGAACTGAATTTCATCGTCCTGGGTGTCACAGCTACCGGAATAGCTTTGGGTGTTGCCGTGGTTAATGGTGCCGCTCACATAAATAATCAGCGGCGTATCTTCGGAGGCGCGATTACACATCGCCTGGTTAATTTCAGCACCGGTGCTGGCGTAAACTACCTGACCACCGGCACCACCGGTTGTACCGCCATTTAAGGTGGCATAACCAATCGGGCCCGCCGCAGCGACCGCAGCAGTCAGTAAACTGCCCGCGCCGAGCGCGCACTGGCGCAATAAAAGGGGAACTCGCATCTTCATAAATTTTTCCTTCTTATCTTGTTACGCCTGCTTCGTTATGTGGTTGATTAGCAGGGCGCAATGAGTGAGTTAACAGAATGGGTAAGGCTGGATGTTGACGTTTGACCTCCTCGAAAAAATGGAAACATAAACAACAAGACTTCAATGAGTGAACTCATCGAAGCATTGCTCTTTACCACGGTTACCACTGTGTTTTTACAGCGTCGCGACAGCACTGCGCCATGGAGATAAAAATCCACACACGGCGCACTGTGTCTTGCGGCTGCAAATCGAAACGTAAAAAAGATGTACCACGTGATTGCGGGAATTCCGCATTGCGTTGTTATCCAACGCTGTATTTTCATTATTGTTGTTATGTGCAGGTCTTTTGCCTGCGTAGTTAACGACGTCTTTTCAGACTTCTCTCACCGTCTTTTTATGTTCTTTACATCGCCCGCTGAATCCTGCGGCGGGTTGGCGCGAGCCCTGAAGAAATGTGAAAAGGGATCTGCTTGGTGCGGCTTTCCCTGTCTTGGCGTGTTGATCAATTCTTGCACTTTCCCCAATTGCAGGTCAATCAATAATTTTGTCATTTTTACGGATTATTGTGATGGATATTGCCATTTTATGAATGAATCCGATTACATTTTTCTTGTGAAAAGCATGTAACCGTTTTCTTATCTCTTTAATTATGTGCTGTAATTGTGGTCAGGGTTGAAGGTTACAACCTTGAGTTATTAAAGCTTTTTAAGCCGTGCAGGTTTTTCTGATGATGATGTAGCCCTGGATAATCCTGGTTCGAAAACCTTCATGCATAAAAAAACCCGCCGTAGCGGGTTCTTTTACAAACGGGTGGAGGTTAGTCAGCTTCGTAGCCGGTAATCTGGCCCAGCCCGTCCGGTAGTAATCCTTTTAGTTGTGCCGGGGTGTATACCGCTTCATTACTCCAGATCAGCCAATCGATAGTGGATGTGTAGTCGCTGCCACCACCGTCGCCGATGCGCACGTAGTTACTGCCGGTACCGCTAGCCGGACGCATAGTGACATCAGTCAAGCTCAGATTGGGCATGGGCGTCTCACTGCCATCAGCGTAAACATTTACTGACCCGACGGTGTCAGACGTTAGTGCAATCGTCAGGTGATAAACGCGAAACACGTCCATGTCGATAGCCGTGCCGGGGCTTTGGTAACTTGCTGCGGAGTTGCCGTTATTGGCTTGCTCCAATTGCACACCACCCTGCTCAGGACGAATCAGCATTTTTACCCGGCTACCGGTTTCACCGGCATCCGCCATGGCGACTTCAATCTCAAGGCCACGCAGCCCATCTGCATTGCCGGTTACACCGGCTAACAGCGTGAAATATTTGGGATAAGTACCGCCGCTGTTAACAACATCATTCACGCTGGCGTGATGCACAATGGAACCCGCTGACGTATCAAAATGCACAACGCCCGAGTCCAGGGTAAACGCAGCGAAATCGCTGTTTCCTCCACCAATCGAAAATTCCGTCGAGCCACCGTTCGCTAACGACACCGATCCAGCTGTTGCCGGCAAGGCATCAGCGTTGTAAATATTCCACGCCGCTGGCCCTTCGGGCATGACCGATGAACTGGAAGAGGATGATGAACTGCTGACTTCATCGAAACCGAGACACGCATTGATTTTATAAGCCCCCGCATTTTCAGTAACGTAGGCTTTCACTTCCGCCGCCGCCATCAATTCATATTCATACGCCGGTGTATGGCCTTCGATGGTGGAGATTTCGTGCGCGTTGTAACAGGGTGGTGAACTGGTTGCGCAGCTACCGCTGCTGGTGGTGATATTGGTAAATAAATTGTCATCCACCGTCCAGAAACCCAACTCACTGCTATCAATCGACACGATAGGATTTTTCACATTTTCAAAATGATTACCATCGATGCGCATTACCGCACCCATCCGCGCGTTAATGCCGGAGCCGTCAACCTCGTGATAGTAATTATTGAAGATATGCGCTTCACCAAAACGGAACAGTGGCAAACGGGAATTCACCTTGTACCAATAGTTGTTATGGAAGGTAATGCGGCGGTCGGCATCGCCCTCTTCACCGGTATCTGACGAGCCCCACAACGACGTCTTCCAGCTATCGTGGAGATAGTTGTAAGAAATGGTTACGTCACTGACGTCAGCACGGCCGCTGACCAGCTCATCGTGATAATCTTTATGGCAATCTTCTGTATCGCAACCCGGTGCGATCAAACTGTTGTAAAGCTCGTTGTGATCAATCCAGATATTTCTCACCGGACCGTCCTGGCCATTCAAGCTGATGATGTCACCCGAGCCACGGCTTTGTGGAACTTCGTGCATCTTTAAATTGCGAATGATGACATTGCTGGCACCGTGGCTGACTTCAATACCCACGCCGTAAAATTCACCTTCATTACGACCGATGATCGACACATTATCGCGACGGACACGAATCGGTGCGCTGTTGGAATTTTCCCAAGTCATCTGACCATCGACGTAGATGGTCAGCGGTAAATCCGCATAGGTGGCGTTGGTTAAGGCGGTAGAAATTTCTGCACCGGTTGTGGCGACAACAACATGATTGCCTGCGCCTGTATCGGCACCACCAGTGGTGCCACCATTTAATGACGCAAAACCCTGGACGGTGTTGATGTTTTCACACGCGTTGGGATTGGCATCGCTGCTTGAAGAGGAGCTTGCCGGAACCGACGAGCTGTTCTGGCTGCTAGATGCAACCGAACTGGGAGGCGTTTCTGAACTGCTGGATGATGCGGAGCTGCTGCTCGGTGTCGGGCTCGGATCGTTAGACGAGCCGCCGCCACCGCAGGCTGCCAGGGTGCTGCCCATGGCAACCAATAAAGCGAGCTGTGTGATTTTCATAGGTTGATTCTCTCGTTTGTCGTTACAGTTTTTTCTTGCGTTTTTTAAACGTCCTTTTTGGTTTTATTGCTGCCCTTTTTTAGGGGGCAGCGTTTTTGTGATTTTGAGAGGGTTGTCGGATTACGCTTTTGGCTAATCCGACCTACGTCTTAGGGCTGCGGGTTCCAGCCGGCGCCGGCGTTGTAGGTCGAGAAGATTTTTGCGCGATCAGCGAACTCATCTTCGTACTCGGTTTGCGACAAGGTGTAACCGAGCGTCCAATCGCTGACATCCAGCGCTTCACCAGCGAGATTCATGCTGTTGTATTGACGCCAGCCACTGATGGCGGAGGGCACAGCAGGATTGGCAACGGGATTATCGGACCAGCCCGTGGAACGAATGTGAGCGTCCATCCTGGTGTTCACAAACACAATGTTGTCGTAGTAGGACGCACTGCCACCACTGCGCGCCAGCCACACGGTTTCATCGGCAAATTCTTCACCCGTGGGGCCTGCACCGCGTGTGAGTTCACTGTTGAGGAATACAAAACCTTTGTCCTCTGCGTTGACTGTCCGTGCTTGCAGGATAATGCCGCCGTTGTTGTGGCCGCTGGAACGACCAATGGTGCGAATTTCACTTTCTTCAAACAACGCCACGCGATTGTTACCCCAAATATAATCGACGTTACCCGCGACCAGGGTTTGATAGAACCAGCTGTAACCTTTCAGTTGCAGCGTATCCTGTTCGCTGATAAAGCTGGCGTTCTTCGCGATCAAACGTTGTTGACTGTTGAAGTAAATGGTTTCCGCCTGGCCACCTGCGCCGATCAACGTCGTGTTTTTCAGCGTAAGATTTTCCAGGGTTAACAAATCGGCATTCGCCACCAGAAACACATTGCGTCCTTCGGAACCGCCGTTCAAGCCTTCAGAATTACGATACTGAATAATCACACCGTCACGACTTTCACCGCGAAGGGTGAGGTTGTCTTTGTTATTCAGGTACAACAATTCTTCGTAAACACCCTCCTGAATTTCAATCGTGGCCGGTGTTTCTTTCGCGACATTTTGCATCACGAAATTTAATGCACCTTGTACGGAACCAAAATCGCTGGTTGCGCCGTCTTTGCCAACAGTCAACGCAGTGGTTTCAATGGCAGGCGGTGCCGCTTTGGTGGTGAAAGACCAACCCGCTTCTTTACCAATACCGGCGAAAACCTCACCAGCCAATGTCGCCTCCGGGAATACCGACGCACTGATGGCCACGTAATAAGTGGTGTTGTATTCCAGCTTATCGCTATGCAAATCAATCGTCACTGTATTGCCGGTCAACTGAATCGGCAGCGTATTCAATGTGCGCGTGGTTGAACCCACACCGATGGTGTCTTTTTCGTAGGCCAGTTTGATGCTATCCACCAGCGTGTCGTCAGCGGCTTTGAAGATACGGATTGCGCCCACATCACCAAAAGTCGGCGCTTCATCAAAGGTCAGGGTCAGGCTGGTATCCACATGTACGTTGATACTTCCAGGCGCAGGAAAAGCCGCACAGTCGAGATCGTAAGTTGCCAGGGGTAATACAAACTCCGGCGCGATAGTCGCGTTGATACGCCGCGTGAGGCCGGCATCCGATCCACTGGTGAAAGTAATGACCGCACTGCCCTCGCCCACGGGCGCAAGCGAAACCTGCGAGCCTTCTACGCTGACTGACACCACCGTCGAATCGCTCGACTCCACGGTAAAATTATCCGCATCACCACTGGGCGCTACTGCTGTCACATCAATCACGTAAGGTTCGTCATTCACCTCAGCCGCATAAGTAGTGCTCGCGGGCGTGATACTTAATTGCGCGGGCTTGTCATTGGCGTTGCCCACTTTTATGTCATCGATCTCGAAGGATTTATTCGCCGTCCACAAACCGATTAAGCCAGTTGATGTAAATTCTGCATCGGTTCGGCTACCAATCAATTCGCCGTCGAGATACACCGTTAACGCATCACCGATGAGTTCGATGCGCAGCGTGTACCAGGTACCGTCGGTCGCATCTCTAGCACCTTGTTCGATTGGACGTTTAACTTGCAGCGGCCGCGACAGCACGCCATCTTTCATCATGGCAATTTCAACCTGAGTGCTGGTCGTTGCGTTCTGCACATTCAACGCACCGGCATACCAGTTATTGCCATCCTGATAACGGGCCAGCAAATAAATTTGTTTATTACCCGTCGTACCGTTCGCACGCGGACGAATGCGCGCCTCCACGTAATAATCCGCCGAGGTCACGCCGGTAAATTCAGCCGGATCAACCAAAGCAATTACGCCGCCGACATTGTTAGCGGTATAACGCAATACATTGTTGCCAGCGTCATCCAGCACATCGAAAGCACCGTTGGGCGTCCACTCGTGCTCGGTTGTTGGCAACAGGTTCCACTTACCATCGCCTGCGGAAAAATCATCGCAGAAATATAAGCCGTCTTCGCATACATACTCTGGCAAATCAACCGGCACGTCCGTTTCCGGCTCAGCGCCATCGAGCACACTGCGACTCAAAGGTGTTACCGCCGCGAGATCAATAGCCGCTACCTCGCAACCCGGCTCGCTGGATGCGGTGCTTGAGCTTTGTTCGGATGATGAAGCGTCCGATGAAGCCGGCGCAGACGAGGATTGTTCAGAAGACGATTGCGCCTCCGACGAGGACGATAAGGAGCTTGAAGAAATGCTTGGAGAAGATGATGCGCTTGAAGAGGAGGAATTGTTATCGGAACCGCCACAGGCGGCCAGTGCGCTGCTGATTAGCAGCACAGCTAAAAGGTTTTTATTCATGTTGTACATCTCTTTATTATTAAGGTTGTTTATCGGCTCTCACACCGGGGTTTACATCAAAAACCCCCGCCGAAGCGGGGGCACTACTAATCGGCCTTTTTCTTACTTTTTATTTAGTTAGGGCGCCACATAAGGTTCGATAGAAATATTGTCGAACTCTACCGTGATTTCATTTTCACCCGGCGCGCCATAGAAACCGACATACCACGAATCCGTTTCGCTGGTAGCTTTAAAGTCTGTTGTACTGTTGGCTTGGATAAAAGTTACACCATCGGTTGACGTTAAACGTCTGACGCGTTTGTTAACACCATCATCATAGACCTCAATGCGAAAGTAATGTCCAATCGCAAGTCCATTAATATCGGTGCGTGTACGTGAGCCATCTGGTTTCATATTTGCACGCGAACCTACCAATGTTGTAGTACCGCTGAAATAAAATCCTACATCAGCCCAGCCTGCAAGGTTGGCATAATCTACTTGCGTATCAAGATCACTCATAACCATCAAGCCAAAACGATATGAGTTACTGCTGGCAACGGTTGCCCCCTCCACAGAAGCAACACGTGCCGTAAAAACAAAGTCACTCATTTCAATTTGTTGGTGCGCGAAATAGAGCTGGTGTGCAGAAGAGCTAAGATTGCCCCCTGTTGATGTGAGCGTCACTGCTGATTCTTCGTTAACAGTCACGCTACCGCTAGGCGCGATGTCGGCGGTACCTACCAAGGCTAGTGCTTCAGCAGTCCAGATATCACCCGTGCTAGCAGCATAGGTTTTTTCTACAGTACCAATATGAATACCGCCACCACCTGCGCCCTCGCGAGAGTAAACCACTTTTATATGGGTCAGAGAGTGACCATCTGGTGCGGTATAACTGATCGTGTCACTGCCACTCAGAGCATCTTGTTGAGCCAGAATAGTATTGTCACTACCAATCAACACAATTTTGCCGCTGGCAACACCACCACCAGAACTTTGTTGGTAGTTAACCGTCAAGGTAACTTCTCTGCCAATATCAATCGGGAAACCTATGTAAGCTCGCAATTCAGGCGCAGCCTCGCCAATCGCAGGGACCAGGACACTGTCTCCTTCAGCCCACGAACGTCCGTTAAAGTTCCACCGATCATCGTTACCGCGATAGCGAATAGCTGTACCACTGTTGAGAAAGATTAACAAACCATCTGCCTCTCGCACCTCTTCAGATGTACTGACCTCATTGTTACCGCCCGTAGTAAACTCTGCCGCAAAGAAGCCATCAATGGCTTGATAGGCTGCCGGGTTAAAGCCCCAGGTGTAATCCTGATCGCCACCCGCCGGTGCTACCGGCGCTGCAGACTCTGCTACAGTAAAATCACTTTCACCTGCGGCATTCATTGCTTTCACAAAAACGTAGTAGCTATTTCCATTAGAAAGGCCTGTGATTGTGTGGCTAATCGTTTCACTCAGGGCATCTGCTGGAATATCTTCTACCAGTGTCGCACCGGTAACTGCATCATTCACGAGATTATAAGCAAGTGTATAAGTCTCAGCTCCAGCAACAGAATTCCAAGTAGCCGTAAGTTGCTGATCTCCTGCTTCAAGAGTTAATTCTGTTGGTGTCGTTGGTGCTACTAAAGGTGCGACCGGTGTAGCACTTGCACCAGGGCTAAACTCTCCGCTACCACCATCATTTACACCTTGTACAAAAACGAAGTACTCGGTGTTATTCGTCAATCCCGTAATAACTGTTTCTGTTTCTGTGATGTCGGAAATAAGTGTTGCGCCAGTTGTTGAATTCACGGTGTTATAAGCCACCGTATATTCGGTTGCTCTATCGGCGGCTTCCCAATCAACGGAGATTTGTCCATTGCCTGCGACAAGAACCGGAGCTGTTGCTATAACAGGTGGTAACGGCACGTTCCAGCCTGGTACACGTGTACCTGCACTACAGTCGTCGGGGGATGGTTCTGTGCTGGTATCTGATTGATAACCGATCCACAGGTCGGCCATGGTGAGCACCGCCGCACTTGGAACACGTACTTGGATGAAGGATGTTGCGGTACCTTTATTTTCAACAACACCGTCAATTGACACACCACCAACCAGAACATCCCCTGGGACATTAATTTCTACTCTTTTACCGGGAGTGAAATTAGCGACATTAAGTTCTTTCACGCGACTATCGCCGTGAATTGATTGGCCGGATGCACTCTGATTGTTATCCAGCATAACTTGGAATAACTGATTATTGGCCGAGTTGCCCGTATGTTCCCATTCAACAACACAGAACGACATCTTCCAGTTTTTACTCAAATCCAACTCACCCCAAGTTGTTGTTGTGGGGTATACCAATACATCTCCAGGCGTTGTGGTATTTACTTTGTAATCCGCTGGTGGCGCATCGGGATTTAAGTGCGTACCTTCAGTTACCAAGGTCTGCCCGATAGTGAAGCGAGCGTTACCAATGGTGAACTTCCCATCGCCAACTACCATACGTCCTGACTCTAGGCCAGAGGTAGAATAATAAAATGCATTATTCATATCATCTGGGTTAACAGTGTCCAATGCCTTGTAACCAGGGCTAAAGAAATCCAATGCGTTAATTGCACTGAAATCTTCATGAAAGGGAACAACATTATTAGATAGCCCTTGCGAACTTGTGGAAGATGAAGAACTACTTTGTGCTGACGACGACCCTAAATTACAGCCTTCAAAGCCAAGATCATCACACAAATCTGGTTTAGATGGGCTATCTGACCCGCCACCACATGCAACCAAAGCGCCACTCAGTATCAATGTGCTTAATAGTTTTAACTGTTTCATGGTTGATATTCCTGATTGTTCTGGTTTCGTTATTCGAATTTGCTTTTTAGCGAGCGCACCTTTGTTGCGGAAAAGTACACTAACTAATTTCCAATCACATAAATTTGTAGTTCACTCCAAACTGGAAGGAGCGACCGTAGACTTCAGAGTGATACAGGGATTTACCTTGTGAGTACTCATTGCCCTGGAAGTAGTACACGGAATATTCATCCGTCAAATTCAACGCATCAAAGTAGATTTTGATATCTTTGTTTATTTGATATGTTGCCTTGAAGTCGAGGCTGTAAGTTGCGTCGTGGTAAATATCAGCCCACTCTTTACAAGTAGGACGATCATCTGTACTTACAGGAATGATGTACCCCTCGGAGCCGGCAGGGCATGAACCAATGCGATCAAGAATTTTGCTGCGATAGTTATTGATTAAACGCAACGAAACCTCTTCATTTTCCCAGCCAACCGTTAGGTTGACTGTCGTGTCGGCTTGATCTGGCAACTGAATATCATTCGCGCGAATAGTTTCTCCCACGCTTGCTTCACTGTTCATAAAGGTGGCATTGCTTTGAATAAACAAACCAGATTCAAAGTACTGGTTGTAAGACAACTCAATACCGTAGACCTTTGCCTTGTCACCATTAGTGGTCCAGTTGACGTTATTCATGACCAAGTCTTCAGGTATAACAAATGCATCAACTTGATCCACGGGCAGATCAATAGGCAGTTCGTTTAGGGCGATCGTCGAGCCAGAAACATCTACAATGAAGTCATCAATATCTTTGTAGAATAATGCTGCTTGTAAAAATAAATCGTCGCTGGCATACCAGCCTATGGACGCATCGAAGTTCGTTGAATTCATTGCAACAAGGCCAGGATTACCAAAGTTCAAGGTGTTGTCTGAACCAAGCGTAAAGTTTCTAAGTTCTTCCGGTGACGGAACTGGGTCACCTTCTGGAACAGTTTCAGCAGGTGTTGTTGAACAAATACCCGTGGCTGGATTACAAAGTTCAAAGCTGCTATCAATGGTGGCAAACGCACGTGCTTGATCAAAAGAGGGTCTTGTGAAGCTGGTCCAAACAGAAGCTCTTACGAGAATATCTTCTCGAGGCTCGTAGCGGTAATGAATACTGGGGAAAAGGTCGTCGTATTTACTTGTTGCCCCCTCTAACGGAATACTGTAGTCAAAGCTAACTGCACTACCGTCTCCAATATCAAAGTTATCATTATTAATAGCGAAATAACCCGTGGAAGAAAATTCTGTTTCTTCCCAACGAACACCTGTGATCAATGATTGATTATCACTCAGGCGGAATTCTCCCATAAGATATGCTGCCGCAGTGTCCTCTGTGAGCGTGTAGTCGCGATATACGCTCTCCAGCCCCTGCTGAGCATTAGGTGTTGCAATAGCCCTTGTTACTGATATGAGTTCTTCAGCTGAGGATTGAGTGATAGCAGGATAAGCAAAATCTGGATGATTTACATTGGCATAAGTAAAATCGTCCAAGCTTCCCACAATCCATTGGCGGCACAAATCAACATCTACAGATTCGTTACAAGATGGAGAAAAGCTTGCTGGGGTTAAGCTCCAACGATCCTGATTGCGCTCACGCTCACGATTTTTAATCGCAAAACCGGCTTTGATGTAACTGACAAATCCCTCATTGAAATCCTTTTGTATATTCGCGGAAATCTGGGACAGCTCATCAAGGCGCCCACTATTCTCAATAAATAAATTATCGTAATCAAATCCACTCAGCTGAACGCCATTATTTGTGTATCCACTGTATTGTCCTGCAGGTAAGTCAGCAATGTTTACGCCGGCCAATGCAGCTAGGTCCAAAGGAGAGACCGCTTGTCCCACCATATATTCTTTCCCTGCTTTACCAATTAATGGCAAATCGCGCTCACGAAATTGCACTCGTTTCCCGTCCGGCTTTTCAAACTCACCTTCTGACCATGCATATTCGTAGTCAAATGTTAAATCTCCTGAGCTCATGTCAAAAATATTTTTACCACCAGCAGATAGGGCCGTTGTCGATGAAGTTCCTTCCTGTATAAACATCTGCTGCTGTATGTCAGCATCAACAACACCAAAAATTCCGCTAGCAGGATCAACATAAACAATATCGTCCGCTTGCGCTTGTCCAAAGCGGTAATATTCGCGCCATGCAAGGTCAAGATCTTCGAGCTCTGTGTAACTGCTTCTCACATAGTATTCGCTATTATCCGTCGGCCTAAAGCCAACGTCGAAAGAGCCACCTATACGAGTGCGTTCAGCAGTTTCCTGGCGGTTTTGGAACTCAAAAGGTATTAACATTGTTGTCGCTGGATCACCTTCTAAAGGATCAATATTTGGTAAATCCTGCTGTATGAAACGCATATCATTGGTTTCATGGTGAAGGACTTCGTAGGTTTCCGTTTTTCGTTTTTCCCACGACAATGAGTAACCGATGCCGATTCGGTCGTCAGCAAAAAGATTGGTGCCCTGCAATGATACTTTTGGAGAATATTCTTCGGCGTTTTCTTGATAGGATCCCTGTACCGTTAAACGCAAAGAATCGCGCTTACGATCAAAGGCAGAAACGGTTTTAACATTTACTGCACCACCTATCGAGTTCAAATCCATGTCCGGTGTCAATGATTTGAAGACTTCGATGGACCCCAACAGGTCCGCAGGAATTGAATCCAATGCAAACGAGCGATCATCCGATCCTGCTGAAGCCAATTCTGCGCCGTTTTGTTGTACAGTTACGAAAC
Source organism: Cellvibrio sp. (assembly GCA_035490615.1). Taxonomy (GTDB): domain Bacteria; phylum Pseudomonadota; class Gammaproteobacteria; order Pseudomonadales; family Cellvibrionaceae; genus Cellvibrio. The sequence continues at coordinate 18,239 of DATJLH010000025.1, read as the reverse complement.
CTGGGCCTAGGCCCCTGACTGAGACAAAACGTCCCTCGCCTTCTGTTTTTTGCAAGGTAATACCGGGCAAGCGCTGCAAAGACTCTGCAACGTTTTGGTCAGCAAAATCACCTGCGTCGTCCTGCGAGATAACAGAGCTGAAAATATTTTTGTTACGCTCCGATTGACGAGCATTCAACTCCGCATTCCGCACCCCGGTCACAATAATTTCTTCTTCCAGTGCACTGTCAGAAGAATCCTGTGCCTGAGCGGGCAGCGAGCCGGTGGCTGCCATGGCAACAAAGACTGGTAATAGGCGTTTTTTGAACATCTCTTTCTCCCTCGTTTTTATCGAAATTTATTAAGGATCTTGTAAGACTAGGTTGATACAGTGATTGATTTATTATTCAGGTGTAACGTGCGTTTAACAAAAAACCTCGCTGCTTCTTGTCGTGAAATTACATTGTGGTTCGCGCGCGCCATGCGGGATAGCGAGTGCTTAATAATGTGCTCGGCCAGGTGCCATACCAGCTGTAACCGGTGCGGCGTTCGTGATTGACGTCTTCCAGGCTGAACACTTTTTTTCCATCGCGATTGGCGAAGAACGGTTGTTGCGTCTTTAAGTCGTAGAATCTTGCCCACAGGGGTTCAGCATTCCGGTCGCGAATAATTTTCAGGTCGTAGTCCGCCGTGTGGTAAGGGTAGCGAGTCCTGGGATGTGAGATTTTCTGTAGCGTCAGCCCTTCAATTTTTGCCTGGTCAAACCAGGCCGCTGCCGCGTGTACTGCGTTTTTTATTTCGTCTGTCGGGTTTTCAATGCGCATCAGGTAATCAACAACCGCAACACTTTCCCACGCTAATAGCGCCGGTAATTCAAAACTGCGGGCACCTACGGGCACCAAGGTATGTTTATCGTATTGACCGGCCCACACGGTGGGTTTGCCGTCGATGTTGATTTGCAATTGCAAAATCAGTTGATCGCCTTTGTGAATGGCGCTGCGTATATCTGCCAGGGTTTCTGGCGAGATAAAGGCGAAATGTGACTGGCTGTTCGTCACGTCGCGCAAAAATTGCAGTAATCCTGTCATGACATCATCGGCAAAGGTTATGTGCTGATGATAAGTTGCCTTGGTACTGGCGGGCGTGTGGGGCCAGCCACCATTTTTATACTGGTTTTTTAGAATATAGTCGATTCCGCGCAAAGCGCCATCGCGATAACGACTATCGCCGGTTTGCTGGTATGCGCGTGCAAGGTAATTAATTTGCGGGTAAATATTGCGATTGTCGAAGCTGGCATCGGTGAGGTGTTGTTGCGCCGCAAGGTCTTTTTGCTCAGCGGCGGATAAAATGCGAGTGGGGTGTTTGTTGCTGGGCCAACCAGCATCGGCGCGTTGGTAACGCAGGATGTTGTCAGCGATCTGGGGGATTTGGGTGAAGGCGTAATGCGCTGCGTCTGTCTCGCCGGTGCGATCATTCCAATGCTTTATGGCGTCCGCGAACTCGCTTATCGGTATTTCACGATAGGCGGTGTCGGCAGTTGCGCAAGCAGCAACAAGCACCAGGGATGCAGTCCCCAGCGCCCTGATCAGGCTTATTATTTTCATGGTCACACGCAAGCAGCGAGTGATGATTCAGGGATAGCTGTTATCGGGTTTCTTCGGTCGCTGTTTGCCAGCTGTACTCAAAGATAGTGGCGCTCTCTTCGCCCCCGGGGGTGTTTGATCTTACTGTTATCCCACCCAAATCACACTCTGTGGTTGATTGAGTCTGCATTCTATACCCATAAAACGCGCCATATCCACCCCTGAGCCAGCGCTTTTTTGATTAATCAAGGTAAATTTTAGCGAAAAATCGTCGCCATCAATTCGATATGGTTATAAAAAGCGCTTTATAGGTGATGAAAATTATTAGCGGCGAGGCTCTCAGGACGGAAAGGGGGGCGTCGGTTGTTTAGGCCAATACAGCAGAATTCGTGCGCCGCCGGAGCGCGCATCGACGAAGGTGGCATCGCCGCCGTGCCATTTCATGATCCGCTTGACGATGGCCAGACCCAGGCCGAATCCGCTGGGCTGGGGTTTGTGTTCGTTGTACAGGCGCACAAAAGATTCAAACACCCGGGCGCGCTCTTCGGGTGGAATACCGGGCCCGTCGTCTTCAATGGCGACCTGAAATTCCGTATCGGTAATGCGCAATTCCACCTGGATTTTCTCCCTGGCAAAACGCGCAGCGTTCTGCAGCAGGTTGAGGATGACGCATTCCATCAACTTCCATTCGCAGTTAAACGCCTGCCCACCGGATTCATCCCGAATATGAATCGCTACCGCGTCCGGGCGGTCGCGATAGATGCGCGCGCACAGTTCATTCAGCAGGTCGTGCATGAAGCCGTCGCGCCGATCCAGTTGTTGCGACTCCTGTTCAAAGCCCGCGTAACTTAATAAGGCACTGATCAGGTTCTCCATCTCCATCACGTCCTGATGAATGCTGTCGAGTTGTTTTTGCACTTTTGCATCATCGTGATTATCCACCATCGCTAACGCGAACTTCATGCGTGCCAGCGGTGTGCGTAATTCGTGGGACACGGCGTAGGTCATTTCCTTGTGGGAATTAATCAGTTCGCGGATGCGTTTTGCCATGCGGTTAAATGCATTGGCCAAGGTAAACACGGTGGACGTAGGCGCAACAGCAATTTGATCCGGCGCGCCGTCTTTACCGACAAGGCGCGTGTGTTTTTCCAGCCGGCTGAGGTCGCGCGATAAAGGCCAGACCCACAAAAACACCACCAACGCGATGCCAAGATAAAAGATGATCAATAAACCGGAATACACGGGCGAACGGGTTTGATCACTATTGGGCGAAGCCATCACCAACACCTGGTCGGTGTCCGCGATGCGTTTGTACCAGATCAGGCGATCGGCATCCGCCGAGGCACTGACCACTTCACCCGCGCGAATCTGTTGCGTGGCCGATGAATTGGCGAGGTCACCAATATGGATCAATTGCAGTTCATTGTGCAGATGCTGGTTGTGTTGTTCGATGCGCGCTTGCTGTTGTTCGGCAGACAAGGGAACAAGGTCTTGTTCAAGCAGGATGATCAGGTCGGCAACGTCCGCTTCCAGATCCGGGGCGGGATAGAGTTTTTCCCAAAACTTATCCAGCCCCCAGCCGATGACAATGACTGAAAAAACAATAAAAAAATACAGCGAGATAAACGCGCGATTCACACCCGTTAATCCTTCCAGGCGTCGGCGATAAATAAATAGCCACGACCCCAGATGGTTTTGATGCGCGTGGGATTTTCCGGGTTATCGAGTAATTTTTTTCGCAGTTGGGAGATGCGCACATCAATCGAACGATCCAGTCCGTCGTAAGGACGGCTGTAAATCTGGTTGAATAAAAACTCGCGACTGAGGATTTGACCCGCCTGGTTAGCCAGCGCCATCAGCAAATCAAATTCATGGCTGGACAAGTGGATTTCCTGGCCCGCCAGTTCCACTTTGCGCTGCACAGGCTGAATGGTTAATTGATCAAATACCAAGGCTTCCTGTTCACGCGCATCCGTCTGGTAATAACGACGCAGGAGCGCCCGAATGCGGGCGAGCAACACCCGGGGTTCGACGGGTTTTATCACGTAATCATCCGCGCCGTATTCCAGACCGAGCACCTGATCCACATCTTCATTGCGCGCCGTTAACATCAGGATCGGCCCTTTGTATTCCGGGCGCAGCTCCTGGCAGAGCGTCAAACCGTCTTTGCCCGGCAACATAATGTCGAGGATGATCAGCGCCGGATTAACATTCTGGCATTGACGGATTACCCGGTTACCGTGGGCTTCCACCACCACAGCAAAATCGTTGGTTTCGAGAAAGTCCTTGACCAGATCAGCCAGGCGGCGGTCGTCTTCCACTAACAGGATGAGGTTGTTGTTCATAGTCATATCGCGTTAGAAAAAACTCCAGGGGTTGCGCCGTTGCTTGCGGAATTTCTTTTGGTCATAAACCACTTCAAAGACCTCGCTACCCAACGCGGGTGTGCCTTCGGCCTCGCGCAGGTGAAAATCAACACTGGTACTGGCGGTGATATTGAATTGATAGGCACCCCGGGTTTGATTTTCCCAGCAGCGCAATGGCATCGCCTCCCCACTCTGGTACAGGCACAGGCTGCGTGCTTCTTCGGCAGCCCAGGTAACTTCCAGTTCATCGCGACACACTTCTTCTTTCGCGGTCAGCACGCACAGGCGCGGTTTGATGGAAAACTGAATCACCGGTAATTTTTTTTGTTCGGCAACATCATCGGCCACAGCATAGCCGCTCAGCGATAACGCAAGCAGGCAGGAGAGCGCCGTAGCAACCGATACCGATGTGCCGTTAGAAATGGTAAACCCCTCCGATGAATGAGGTAATGACTTTGTCGTCATTCACGATGGGACTGCGCCGGATGCCCGAGGCCAGCTGCCGATAGGCCGTGGTAAACGTAAGGCTCCAGCGATCATTGATGCGATAGTTCCAATCGACCCGGGCAACCCCCGACACACCGCTATCGGGATGGTAGCGATACCCCAGGGTACCGCCCTCGCCTTCGCGGATGCCGTAGTAATAATCGAGTACGTCACTGCTCTGCCAGATGGCCCCGGCCGATAAAATCCAATGGTGCTTTCCTGCCAGAAAATGCCGCGCCAACGCGATGCGTAATTCCTGGCCATCGTGATAGCCGGTAAATTCCTGTAACGCGTGCACTTGCAAATCCAGCTTGTTGAACTGGTGGTTGTATTCAAAACCTGCGAGGCCGGCCATGCGCCGCTTGCGCAGCTGACTGGTATCAATCAGCTTGTGATAGGCATCAGTGGCCGGGCCGAACATAGGACCGGGTTCGGATACCAGGTTTTCCGTGAGCACGAAATTGTTCACATCCCAGCGGCGAAAAAATACCTGGTCGTAACTGGGGGTCAACAAGAGGTTGAACTGGCGGGTATCGTCTTCAAACAGGATAAAACCCAGGTCGAGGTTTTGCAGGAAAAAACGCTCACCGTTATAACTCACCTGCGGAATAACGTAGAGCGGAATATCGTCGTTATCGATTACCGGATTTGTGCGAACGCCCACACCCACCGCCACGGCGACCTGCCATTTGCCGACCTCCACGCAGCCTTCCGTGCTGCTGTCGCAGTCAGCGGCAGATGCCGCCACCACGTAGCAGCCGAAGAGTAATAGCATGGCTCGGATAAGCTGTTTATTCATAATGGGGTACATAAGTTGCCAGGGTAAAATCACCCAACTTATGTATACCTCGAAAGGTTCCGATATGTTGTAACAAATTGTATTGTAGCGTGTAGCCCGTTATAGCTTATTTTACTGCGTGCTGTCGCCTGGTTTGCCGCTGCCGGTCACCCAATAAAAAGGGCCACCGCAGTGGCCCGAGCATTATCCGCTATGACTCGCCGCTTCTCAACGGCGTTTGATTTTCTCGTTCTCTGTCAGGCCGGAGATGATTTCGATATTGATACCATCGGACAAACCGGTTTCCACTTTGCGTTTCTCAAATTGCTGTGGCGCGGTCTCAACTTCCACAAAATGCTGGCCGTCCTCGATCAGCAGGTTGCCTTCGTTGATGGCCAATACATCCTCGCGTTTCTCCAGCACGATATCGGCATTGGCACTGTAGTTGGCGCGCAGGAAGAGTTTATCGCTCAGGGTAACCGCCGCACGAATCTGGAATTTAATGGTGCCCTGATCCTCTATGCCCTTAGGAGAGATATATTCCAGCACCGCGCTGAAAGGCTCGCCTTCCAGTGCGCCCACATCCAACACCAGCTCCATACCTTCACGGATCTTGCCCACTTCCGCTTCGTCGACCATCCCTTCAAAGATCATATCGTTCATATCTGCCAGGCTGGCCACGGTAGTGCCCGCGCCGAAGGTACTGGACTCCACAATAAACGCACCTTCTTTATTGGGTACATCGAGGATCATGCCATCAACCGTGGCGCGAATCATATTGGAGACCAGATCCGATTCGCGCGTGGCCCCTTCGCGAATCAGCAGCAGATTATTTTCCGCCGACTCTACTGCCTGGCGCTGGAGGTTATAGGTCAGCAGAAACTTGTTGTATTCCGATTCAGAGATAAGCTTGTCAGCAAAGAGTTTTTTCTGCCGCTCCAGCTCATCTTCAGCATTTTTTAAATTGATCTCGGCTGCCTGCAGCTGTGACTCGGCGCTATTCAACATCACCATGTTGGGCGCCAGGGTAATGCGCGCGATCAAATCACCTTTTTTAACGGTTTGGCCAGCGACCACATAAACCTTTTCCACCACGCCGGACACCTGGGAAGTGACATTGACTTCCTTGCGCGGAATCACCTTACCGATGGCCACGGTTTTCTTGATAATGGTTGTCTTGAAAGGCGCATCTGTTTCGTAAACCACCGGTTTCTCCTGTGACTTGTTGAACAGGAATACGGCTGTGCCGATAAAGATAAACGCGATCAAAGCCAATACGGCGAACCACACTAATTTTTTCATTTTTCCCTTCTTACTTTTGACTGAAATTTTTTACAGGTTTGTCAGGGTTACTGAAGACGTTTGTGTTACACCACAAGCACTTTTTCAGCAGACACCTCAGTTATTCATCTTGTAACGCCACTATCGGATTCACAGCAGCCGCCTTGGCAGCAGGCATTAGCGATGCCAGCAAACCGGATATAACCAGCACCACCAAGGCACTGATCGCTGTTCCGAAATCCACTTCGGGCCGGCGAAACATGCCTGAGCCACCACCGCTGGCTTCAAGCACATTGCTAACGCCCTCAAGCAAGAGCACACCCACCACCAGACCCATATAACCCGCCACTGCGGTGATAAAGATGGATTCCTGCACAATCATCGCCACAATCGAGGTCGGTGTAGCACCCAGCGCTTTGCGCAAACCGATTTCCCGGGTGCGCTCTTTCACCACAATCAGCATGATATTGCCCACGCCGATGGCACCGGCCATGATGGTGCCGATAGCCACCATCCAGCTGAACACTTCGATACCGGTAAACAACCCCTGGATTTTGTCGAACTCGTTTTGCAGATTGAAACTGCCGAACACGCCGACATCATCCGGTGATACTTTTTTGATTTCGGCCAGGTATTTTTTGACATCCTGCTCGGCCACCCGCGCATGCAAACCCGGCTGCGGAATCACCACAAAACTGCCGACCCAGCCGATCTGATTGAACGCATAGCGCAGCGTGTCATTGGGGATATAAATCTTTTCCTCTTCCTGTTGCTGGTTACCGTCCGCCAGGGATTTGAACACGCCGATCACGGTAAAACTGATGCCGGACAAGGTAATGTTTTCACCGATCGGGTTGATGCCTTCATCAAACAACTGGGTTTTTACCCGCGTACCAATAACCGCCACCTTGCGCCGCTCATCATCATCAATCTCATTGATGCCGCGGCCTTCGGTAATGCGCATGGAATTGATGTTGGCCATGCCAGCGTGGGTGCCTTGCACATAGAAGGTGCCGTTTTTATCTTTGTACTTGGTGTAGGGCGGCGTACCGTCCCAAATGCCCACGGAATTTTGTCCGCGGATAAAACTGACACTGGGTACGTTCTCTTCAATGGCTTTGACATCGGTTGGATCCAGCCGAATTTGCCGGCCGATGGGAAGCCCCTGATAAGGTACTTGGGTGGTTCCCTGTACCCAGATGTACACACTGTTGGCCACCCGGGGAAAACCTTCGATCACGCCGTTTTCCAGGCCCTTGCCCGCACCGAGCAACACCGTGAGCATAAAGATGCCCCAGAACACACCGAAGGCTGTCAATCCGGTGCGCAGCTTGTGTTGACCCAGGGTCTTGAATATTTCCTGCCACTTTTCTGTATCAATAATCATGATGATTAATCCGCGCGCATGGCTTCAATGGGCATAATCTTCGCAGCGCGCAAGGCGGGCATCAGCCCTGCCAAAGCACCTACAACAATCAACAAAACAATCGCGGTGATCGCCACCTGAAAATTAATTTCCGGGTTGGTGAAGTACGGCAATTGCGCACCCACGGAATTCAGAAAATAGGACACCAACTCAATCAATCCCACACCGACCACCAGCCCCGCGTAGCCGGCGATACTGGTCACTAAAATCGATTCCAACAACAGCGTGCTGACAATATTGAACGGCGTTGCGCCCAAGGCTTTGCGAATACCGATTTCACGCGTACGCTCTTTAACCGTGATGATCATGATGTTACTCACACCTACAATCCCGGCCATTAATGTTCCCAGGCCGACAAACCAGATAAACGCGTTGATGCCGAGGAACAAACCGTTCACCATCTTCGCGGGCTCAGCCATGTTGAATGAGCGAATCGCGCGGCGATCTTCCGGCGAAACAGCGTGGCGGCGTTTTAATAATTCAATGATTTTTTCTTCAACGACAAAGCCATCGAAGCCGGGTTGCGGACGCAACCAGATCGCTGCAATTTTATCGCTGGCACCGAACAGTTTTTGAAACGTGGTGATGGGGATGTACACGCGCTCGGAGTCGCGACCGCGATTGCCTTTATCGTAAAACGTGCCCACCACCTTCATCACGACGCCGTTAACACGAATCTCTTTTCCAACCGGATCGACATCTTTACCGAACACGCGCTCGGCAACGACTGTGCCGATCACTGCAATCTTGCGCACGTAAGCATCGTCAAGCGGGTTGATCTTGCGGCCCAGCGGAAAGGGCACACTTTCCTTGACTTTAAAGAATTCATCCGGCACGCCATGCACGGCAAAATTACCGGTTTTATCACCGTACACGATGGCGATACCGCCGCGCTCGTTGGTCGGTGAAATCACCCCAACACCTTTTACCTGCCGTTGGATCGCGTCAACATCGTCAAGCGTTAAACTGATCTGCCGGCCCAGGCCCATGCCGCGATAAGCCACCGACGTAGTGCCGGTATAAACCACAATAAAATCCAGCACATCAGAACCAAAATCTGCATAGACACCGTTCTGCATCCCGCGTCCGGCACCGAGTAATAAAATCAACATCAGGATGCCCCAGAACACACCGAACGCGGTCAGCGCGGTGCGCAGTTTGTTCTGGCGCAGGGTGTAGAGAATTTCCTGTAAGCCGTCCATTGTCATTTATCCCAGGATGTCTTCTTCGTTGGCGATGGCCGGTGCGGTCATGGCGGGCGTCTTTTTTCTTGCCGGCACAATCAAACCATCCTTGAGGATAATCTGGCGCTCGGTTTGATCCGCAATATCCTGTTCATGGGTGACGATCACAATGGTATTACCCAGGCTGTGCACGTCTTTCATCAACGCCATAATTTCTTGTGTGGTCTGGCTATCCAGTGCGCCGGTTGGTTCGTCGGCGAGAATAACCTTGGGTTTGGTGACCAATGCGCGGGCAATCGCCACCCGTTGTTTCTGGCCACCGGATAATTCGTTGGGCATATGGGTCGCGCGATTGGATAACCCCACCATCTCCAGATATTGCGCCGCGCGGTAATTGCGCTCCTTGCGGCTGACATTCTGGTAATACAACGGCAAGGCCACATTCTCCGTGGCATTTTTAAAGGGCAATAAGTTAAAGGACTGGAACACGAAACCCAGCAATTGGTTGCGCAATTGCGCGGCCTTTTTTTCCTTGAGGCGACGGATCTCCACGCCGTTAAGGAAGTAATCTCCCTCGTCGTGGTTATCGAGAATTCCGAGGATATTCAACAAGGTAGACTTGCCCGAACCGGACGAACCCATAATCGATACCAACTCACCCTCGCGGATATGCTGGTCGATGCCTTTGAGCACGTGCAGGCGCTGCTCACCGGTGGAATAGTATTTATGGATGTTATGGAGTTTGATCATGTGTCTTTGAATCCTTCGTGGAACCACGGGCTTGCGCCAAGCTTAAACAGTTTTTCCGAAAACCATCGGCAAAATGGCCAGGTTTTTACCGAAATTAACAAACTGATGACATCTGTCATCTACCCGTCTGGCTCTGTCCACGGCGCTCTCGCCGCTTGTTATGGGATTAGAAGCAAGAAACCGCCATTCGGATTCACCCGGAATAAAAATTTTTTCAACTTAGCGGAGGCCGTCGGATGTCTATCAGAGAAGAGGATGAGAAGGGCAACAGAGACATGAGAAAAATTATCATCCTTGCTCCCGGAAGAAGCATCCTTTCTACCAGGAAAATCAACCGCGACTGATACGCCGCCGCACACTGAAAAAGCGATAACTGCCGATCACCAACACCAGCGTACCCACCACCAGCGCCGCCCAGGCAAACGGCATCAGCACCGGATCATTATTCAGAAACTTCAACACCATCGCACCCCCAGCCAGCAACGCCAGGGCCGTGCGGATATAGGACAACAAGGTACGCTCGTTGGCCAGATGAGTGCGCTCCACAGCGAGTGAATCGCGTAAATCGGTTTCGCCCATGCGTTTAGCTCCGCGATTATATGTAGATGATCATACCATTTTCGCTATCGTTTCCATGTGCGTGGGAATATTGACTAGCGAAACGGGTAACCTTATGTAGGATCTTATTAATGACTTCGCACGGGTTTTCCGCGCAACCATGGTTCCCTCGCGACTACCCGCGTCGTTTGTATTACCTTCGATAGTCCTCAGGGTGGCGCCTTGCGGGTCTTCAATAATACCCACATGAGAGAAGGTGAAGACAACAATGTCTCCCTTTTTCGGTTGTAAGTCTTTAGATCTGTTGGTGAATATCAGGCAGTGATTGTTCTTTGCCCATAGCGTTAGAAGTCTATTGACCGATGCTTCGCGAGGAGGAATTAATCCGCTGAAATAAGGCGATTGTTTACACAGTTTCTGTATGCAATAGGAGACAAAAGCCGCACACCAGGGATAACCGTCTGTTTTTCCATTTATTTTTAAGTCATCGGATTTAAAAATTGCCAACAACTCCTTGCTATCACCTGCCAGATTATTGCCCGTTTCGGTCACACCGATGTAGCGCCTGGCGATATCTGCCAAAGCAGACTGTGGCTGGAAACTGTAACGTGAAATCTTGTCGTTGTTCGGCAAAGAAGCCTGTAATAAAACAGCCCAGGTTCTTTTACCGACGATACCATCCGCAAGTAAATTCGCTTCTCTCTGAAACTGTTTTAATGCTCTGTCCGTTCCCGCGCCTAAAATCCCATCAATCACAAGCTTTGGTTTAACGCTAGCCATGCTATTTAAGAGCGTTTGTAGTTCTACAACAGCATCACCCCTACTTCCCTTTTTTAATACCGGCTTTAATTTCATTGTATCGCTCCTTCGTTATTTAATTTGATCTCTCCAGGTAAAACCACAAATCTGTAGGAATAAAATCATTGTCTGGTTCCAGCTCCAGCCAAAGTAATCCGTCTTTCACAAATTTTACACGCAAATATTTACCGTAGAGAGCATCTTCCTTTTTACAAAGATCTGTGTAAATTTTTGCGTCTTTTGCTGATCCAGGCTCCAGATAATCACGCTGTGCAACCAAGCCGCTCTCGGTCTCAAATACCGTCACGCTTAGCTCTGCTCCTCCATTCTCAGCATAATAGGTACCTGGTGTAAAAGCGGCGCTGTTGAAGCTTCCAATCACATCAACATCAGTCCCGACCAGAACCTCGGCAGGAAGATTATCAAAAGCGCTGTCGAGCGGCAGGCAGTTTATATTTTTGCGCAATTCAGGATTTTCGATCTCTTTTGCAAGAGTCGCCGGATGGTCATCGTCATCACGATTTATTGTTGATTCAGTTTCAGCTCTACAGCTAACTATCGCTAATGCACTTAGCGCAAGGATAAAAATATGCCTGAAGATTATCATTCATTAATCCTTTCTTATAGGTTTTCGGACAGTTACACCACATCCATCTCTTCCAACATAATTCCCCAACCACCTTCCGGGCGATTTTCCTTAAGGGCGGTTTTGATGGTGTCATCAACAACCAAGACGTTAGGGCTTTCCGCCATTCTGAACATGTGTAGCCCGCGCGGTTTGGTGCCGTCCAATACGATTTGATTAAAGGCCACCAAGGGCACATCAACACCTTCTGCGTCGGCGTCCATCAGCGTGTCGAATGAGGATTTTTGCAGGTCAGCGGCTTTTATCATGCCGAGTACATTGAACAGATAAAACCCTGTACGTTGTTTTTTGGTGCTCGGGTTAACCAGCACGGCGGGAAACTGTTGAAAGTTCGTTACACCCGCACCTTGCAGCACCTTGATAAAACGTTCACTGACAATGACGGTGCCGCCGGTCATAAAATGTTGGCAGGGTTCATCATCGGGAACATTGATCTCGTAAATCAATTCCGGCAGGGAGTTGGCGTCAACCCACTTCCCTGCCATGATGCTGCCGTCCGGCAATGTCGGCCCACTCGTAACGCCGTAATCCAGAAAGTAGTCTTCTGCGAGTTGATAATAGGTGCTCATAATCTTTCCCTTTTGTGGGTACAGACAGGCTTATGAAAAGCCATTGCGTATTTCGACAGAAAAATTCTCCAGTTCTTTCTCGAACCGGTAATCTCTCTTTGAAGATGGCTGGACAACCGATCCAGTACGTCGTGAACGGTGTAGTTCGCCTGGGGTTTTTTATTCTTTTTCTTCGCGTCTTCACAGAGATAACAGGTATCCGACCATGCCTTAATTCGATCCGATAACGCCGTCAGCAAATCTTTAATGTACTTATCGTAGCTTTGATGTTTGTGACCCAGAGGATCATCCGGATCGGCGATATTGTGCGGTCCGATATGCGCTTGCGCATTGGCATCCTTCATGACTTTTTCAGCCCATTCCTGCCGCTTGGCATCGGTCAGTACACCTTTGCTGGGCCCCCACTTACCCACCAGCTCTTTGGGCACTGACGGCGCCCAAAAGCCATTGCCGGTGCAATTTACCGAATAGCCCGTGTCTTTGTCGTTTTTCTTGCTCGCCAGAATCCAGTCTTCCATCGGGCTGCCCTTGAGCGCCTGATTACCGCTGATCAGGTGATGCGCCTGATGGGTATAAAATTTATCCTTGTTTTCCTTGCGGGGGTCAGGCTTTTCCTGCTCCTGGGTGTAACCGTCTTTGTCCACCTTGGCAGTCTGGGGCCGTGCACCCGCTTGCAGGGCGGTCAGCTGCGCCGGCTTTTCCATGATGGACGCCAGGTGCGTTGAATTATTCTTAGCCCCTGGGTAAGTGGTGTATTTCACCGGTTCCGCCGGTGGACAGAAGGGGCATTTTTCGTTGGGCTCCTTGTGCAGCGCCGGGGGCGCAATCATCTCACCGATATCAGTCATGGCGATCTCCTCAGGCGTTTCCTTCAATATCCATACGCACCGCCGAGCGATAGGCGGTATCGGACGAACAGCAGAGTAAATGGTGTTGCGCCGGTTTTTTAGGGCGGCGGGACAGTTCAAAGATCAAGCTGATCAGTGTCGGGCCGATGGACGCACCCACATCACCTAACCGATCTACCGGGTGATTCTGGCTGGCAGTTGGCGAAAAATGCGCGCTGTTGCGCGTCATGGCCACGCCAAATTCTTTTGCGCCGTAGCTATCGTAGATCATGCTGGTCCAGACGGCGTCGATCTTCGCCGCCGGTGCTTGTGCGATAGCATCACGGACCGCGCTCGCCAATCCATCACCGCGATAAGGTTCTTCACTGTAGCGGTGTCCGGTTTCCTGCGAGATGCCAGGACGGTAGAGCGCCACTCGCGGTGCAGCTAAGGCCCCGGCAACTCGCTCACTGGCCAGCAGCACAAAACAGACACCCTCGCCCGGCTGGAATCCATCGAGACTGTTTTCCAACAACAACCGGTCCTGTGCATCCAGCCGCGCCAGCAATTCCGCATCCCAGTAGCTATCCATACCGCCGAGTAGTACCCAGTCCTGGCCTTGTTCCATAAGTTGGAAGACATGCTTGAGCGCGTGCAGGCCGCCGGCGCGACCGATTTCAGCAGCTCTGCTGTTACGCGAATCCAGGGAAATACCGCTCTGAACCGCCAGTTGTTCAATCGCATTGCCTTGCCAGGGATGACTGAGGTTAGGGATGACCTCTGGCAAGACAAGCAACATCGGCAACACACCGCCTTCGGGCAAGAGTGGTTGCACTTGTTGCAGCGCCGGGGCTGCCATGCGCAGTAATCGCTCCTGGCGGGGCGGTAATTTCGCGGCGACCAGACGAGGGTCGAGAGGACTGAGTACGTCGTCCGGTACCAGGGCCATCTTGATGGGTACCAGGTGTTTGCTCAGCAGCGGGGTTTCCTGCACGGCACTGATCCCGGCGTTGACCGCCGCCGCCACAGCGGAAGAATCAGGCCCGAGGGGGCTGATAATACCGGCGCCGGCCACATAGACCTTGGTGTGCTGGGACATCAGGGGATTCCTTCGGTTTTACTGCCAGTAGGGGATATTGCCAGGTGTGGGTCTGGCCTTATCAGCCCATGATATTTTTCTTATTGTGAAACAGCGGATCGCCCAGGCGGCACACGTTCTTACCCTCGAATTTCACATCCGGTGAATACATCATGAATTCGCACACCCCCATCTGGTCGCTGCTGACAACGCCCTTCAAGGTACCCGGCTCATCGCCCATGCTGCGCGAGTATTGGGCGCCTTTTACCATGGGCATCTGGCCGTCGGTTTTTACGCTTTTGGGGCCTTTGGTGGTATCAGAGGATTTGCCGATATTGGGATAAGGAATAGGTACGGGGCCACCGGGGGTCGGGGTTTTGCACACGTCGGGAAATACGATACTGACGCCGTTGCTGCCTTTGTGGACAATACCGCGGCAGTTGGCAAAGGTGGTCTGGCCCATAAGCAACTCCTTGTTATATACAAATCGTGATGTGCAGAGATTCTACCTGTGCCGGCATGACAGCACGATGGCGGTGAAATACTGTACACCTTTTTTTGCCATCATTTTGTGCCAAAGGTAAGAAATTCGGCGCTTCCTGCGGCCGATGCGCTTAGGCATCGGCCGTTGACCATTCAGCTTGCCATCTTCTGGTGCCGATTAACGCCGTTCAGCAAAGCCTTGATGGCGGCGGAGATAATGTTGCTGTCCTTGCCCACCCCAAACACGGTTTTGCCTTGGTCAATCTTTAACTCCACATAACATACAGCAGCCACATCGGAGCCCTCGCCTACCGCGTGCTCGTGATAATCCACCACTTGCACATCCCTACCGAGATGCTGGCTGAGCGCATGGGCGGCGGCATCAATGGGCCCATTGCCGCTGCCCGACAATGAGACGGGATCTTCCTGCTGGCGCACATGGATCACGATATCCACATGCTCAGCATCTTCACTCACCTTGCTGCTGTGATAACGAAAGGGCGTGTTCACCGCAAAATATTCCTGCTCAAACAGCTGGGCAATTTCACTGCTTCTGACTTCTTTACCGGTCTTGTCGCTGACCTTTTGCACCACGCTGCTGAATTCGATTTGTAACCGGCGCGGCAACTGCAAGCCCGCTTCCTGCTGCAATAAAAAGCTCACGCCACCTTTACCGGATTGGCTGTTCACGCGCACCACGGCGTCGTAACTGCGATTCAAATCCGCCGGATCAACCGGCAAGTAAGGCACTTCCCAAAGCGCGTCTTTTTTCTGCACGGCAAAGCCTTTTTTAATCGCATCCTGATGCGAGCCGGAGAACGCGGTAAACACCAATTCCCCCGCATAAGGGTGACGTGGATGCACCGGCAACTGGTTGCAGTCTTCCACCAATTTGCGCACGCGATCGATGTCGGAAAAATCCAGGCCCGGATGCACACCTTGCGAATACAAATTCAACGCGAGCGTGACGAGATCAACGTTACCGGTGCGCTCGCCATTGCCAAACAAACAACCTTCTACGCGATCCGCACCGGCCATTACCGCCAATTCCGCCGCTGCCACAGCGGTGCCGCGATCATTATGCGGGTGTACGCTGATGATGATGGCGTCGCGGTTATTGATGTTGCGATGCATCCACTCAATTTGGTCGGCGTAGGTATTCGGCGTGCTCATCTCTACGGTTGCCGGTAAATTGAGGATCATTTTTTTGGCCGGCGTCGGCTGCCAGATCGCCGCCACCGCGTCGGACACTTCTTTGGCAAATTCAACTTCGGTGCTGGAAAACACTTCCGGAGAATATTGATAAGTCCAATCCACCTCCGGCGCCTGCGCGGTTAATTCCTTAACCCATTTGGTGCCCTGGACGGCGATGTTTTTCACACCTGCTTTATCGGTGTTGTAAACGATCTTGCGAAACGCCGGCGCGAGCGGGTTGTACATATGCAAGATCGCGCGCTTGGCACCGCGCAAACTCTGCACGGTTTTTTCAATCAGGTCATAACGCGCCTGCACCAATACTTCGATGGTGACGTCGTCGGGGATATGATTTTCTTCGATCAATAAGCGGGTAAATTCAAAATCAGTTTCCGAAGCGGAGGGAAAACCAATCTCGATTTCTTTAAAACCAATCGCCACCAGTTCTTTAAAGAAGCGCAACTTGGTCGCGACCGACATAGGGTCGATCAGCGCCTGGTTGCCATCGCGCAGGTCGGTGCTCATCCAGATCGGCGGCTTTTCAATAATCTTGTTCGGCCATTGGCGGTCCGGCAAGGCTACGCCGACAAAACGCTGATACTTGGTGGATGGATTGGCAAGCATGATGACTCCAAAAACAAAGGTGGCTTAACGATAAAAACCTGTGGAAGACCTGCAGGTAGGGTGGTTGGGAGTGCCCCATAAACCGCTGGCCTGTGGGTGATCCCGGTAAGGATCTGAGCAGCCAGCCCTGCACACCGCTTGTGACGGCCAATGCTTCGCGATCAGGTTGGACACAGTATAGGGCGTCTCTCGCGCAAGAAGATTGCCAAAATTGTTACATATAACGTTAATGAGCAATTTTATTGCTGACATATCTCATTAATTGGCATTTAATACTGCTTGCTGTCGGTTTAACCTGTCAAACCCGGCCGACCAACCAGAACATCAAGCCCAGAGGCACCTGCTCATGAACCTTGACCGCTACGACCGACTGATCCTGGAACAACTGCAACACAATGGCCGTATCTCCAACCAGGAACTGGCAGACGCCATCAGCCTGTCACCCTCCCCGTGCCTGCGCCGGGTCCGTCAATTGGAAGAAGACGGCCTGATCGACGGTTACGTCGCGCTGCTCAACGCACGCAAGCTCGGCCTCACGCTCATGTCGTTTATCCAGATCAGCATGGACAAACACACACCCGAGCGTTTCGATGCGTTCGAGAAAACCGTCGGAAGCTATCCGGAAGTCCTTGAATGCCATTTGATTACTGGTCAGTCGGCAGATTATTTATTGAAGGTGATCGTGAAAGATATGGATGCTTATCAGCAGTTTTTGCTGCAAAAGCTGACGCGCATCGAAGGGGTAAGCGGCGTGCATTCATCGTTTGTGTTGAAGTCGCCGGTGAACAAGACGGCTTTACCGGTGGGGTAGCGGATGTTTAAATCTGGGCACGCGATGCTTTTTCTCTCGTTCCGACTTTAATCTGTCGCGAAAATCAGACATGATCTCGGCCAGTAAATTTGACGAAAGACGATAACGACAAATGGACCTGAGCCTCAACGACATCCTGCAACTCGCTCCCGATGATGCCTCCGCCAAAGCCGCTAAGGGTTTGGTAATTCCCGCCAAATGGCCTAAGTTGCAATTCAATGAGGCGGCGCTGTGGGGTGAATGCCAGGGCAGCGGTTCCAAGCCTTACCAAGTCCAGATCGATAAATCCGGCCCCGCCTTCAAGTGCAGTTGCCCCAGCCGCAAATTCCCCTGCAAACATGGTCTCGCATTGATGTTGTTGTGGCTGCAACATCAAGGCAATTTTACCAACAGCGAACCACCCGCCTGCGTAAGTGAATGGCTTGGCTCACGTCAGAATCGTGCCGAGAAGCAGGAAACCAGGAAAGCAGAAGCCGTCGAAAAAACAGCAGCACCGGCTGACCCACAAGCGGCGGCGAAGCGCGAAGCCGCGCGGCAGGAGCGCATGGCGGCGGGACTGTCAGATCTACAACGCTGGCTCGCCGACACTATCCGCCAGGGCTTGGCCCAACTTAGCAATCGCCCGGATGTATGGCGGGAAATGGCCAAGCGGATGGTGGATGCGCAACTGCCCGGTATCGCCCAGCGCCTGCGCCAGTTGGAGCAGCGCGTAGGGGCTGATGAACACTGGCCTGCGCGTGTTCTCGCGGCTTTTGGCCAACTGCAATTATTGATCGACGGCTTTCAGCGGCTGGATTCCTTGCCGGCGTCGGCGCAAG
>DATJLH010000024.1:0-8674 GCA_035490615.1 Cellvibrio sp. | reverse complement strand
CTGTACAAGCAGGTGTTATCAAAGGCAGCAATCTGAAATTCATGGCGGCCTTCCAGCCATTCGATGTAGTAATCCGTCGTCCAGGGATCGTCGATGATGACGGAAATATATTTTTGGTCAGTGCCTTGCCGGTAGCGAAGTTCGTAGCCACCCAGTTCGGTAATATCCAGCTCGTCCCCGTTCTCGCGCTGCGCCGGTGGCGTCCAGCTCAGGCTGACCGGCCCTTTGAAGTCCGGGTCCGTAGTGGTGGGTGGCGGAGTATCGGTAGATGTGCCGCTGTCACCGCTTCCGCCGCCGCAGGCGCTCAACAGTAACGTCAGGCACAGCATCGATAACACGGCGGCTTGCCGCCAGGGGTGAGGGCGAAAGGGAGTGTGATTGGCCATATTGCTTACCGTGTATATTCCTTC
The DNA here is from genome assembly GCA_035490615.1 of Cellvibrio sp. GTDB lineage: Bacteria > Pseudomonadota > Gammaproteobacteria > Pseudomonadales > Cellvibrionaceae > Cellvibrio. The sequence continues at coordinate 8,264 of DATJLH010000024.1, read as the reverse complement.
GTAATACTTGCGTTGGGCAGACTGTTTACACAGCGGGCTACGTGCGTCGAGCAACATATAGCGTCTGTTGCTGGCGGTCAAATGGCGGTTATCTGTGCACTATGGAAAGTGATGGGCGGACGGCGGCAGGATTGCGTGGGTACCACAGGATTACTGGCCAGTGCACAGTGAATTTTGTACTATCTGCGTCCCGCTGCCCGACAGCGCCCGACCCGAGATTGGCTATGCGTACAGTTGTTTACCCCGGCACCTTTGATCCCATCACCAACGGCCATATCGATCTGGTGGAGCGCGCCTGTCGGCTATTCGATAAAGTCATCGTCGCGGTGGCGGCCAGCAGCCGCAAAAATCCCCTGTTTACCCTGGATGAGCGGGTAGAGCTGGCCCAGGACACCCTGTCCCATTTGCCCAATGTGGAAGTCTGTGGCTTCGATATCCTGCTGGTGGACTTTGTGCGTCAGAAAAGTGCCCAGGCGGTGCTGCGTGGTTTGCGGGCGGTGTCGGATTTTGAGTATGAATTCCAGCTGGCCAATATGAATCGCGCACTGGAACCGAATATGGAAAGTTTATTCCTTACCCCTGCCGAACATCTCTCGTATATTTCCTCATCCATCGTACGCGAGATTGCCATGCTCAGTGGCGATGTCAGCAAGTTTGTTGCGCCGGCGGTGGAGTCGGCGTTAGTTAAAAAATTCGCCCGCAACTAGAAACCACCCCAAACAGCGTCTGACGGCCTGATGCCGCTATTTCTGGCAATGCGTGCAATACACCGTGGTGCGATCATTCATGCGAATTTCCTTGAGCGGTTTTGCGCAGACTGCGCACGCCTCTCCGCCGCGGCCATAGACCAATAACTGCTGTTTGAAATAACCGGGCTTGCCATCACCACCAACAAAATCCCGCAGGGTTGTGCCGCCCTGGTCAATTGAACGCTGCAACACAAACTGAATATCGCGCACCAGATCCGCACAGTTTTTGCGGGTCAGTGAACCGGCTTTGCGAGTCGGTTTAATGCGCGACATAAACAGGGATTCATTGGCATAAATATTACCGACGCCCACCACCACGCGACTGTCCATGATGAATTGTTTTATCGCCTGACTGCGGCGCCGGGTGCGCTGGAATAAATAGTCCGCCGTGAAATCTGCAGTCAACGGCTCGGGACCCAGATGGGTCAGCAGCGAATGGGTTAGTGGATCGCCCTCCAGCCACAGCAGGCAACCAAAACGGCGCGGGTCGCAATAGCGCAGCACCACATCGCCAAACACCAGATCAAAGTGATCGTGCAATTGCGGCGCGTCCGAGATGTTAACAATACGCAAGCTGCCGGACATACCCAGATGAATCAGTGCGTGGCCGTGGGCGAACTGCAAGAGTAAATATTTTCCCCGGCGACTCGCCGCGAGTAATTTTCGGCGCGCCAGCAAGGTAGTTAATTCAGCGGGAATTGGCCAGCGCAAACGCGCTTGGCGCACCACCACCTGCGTAATCTGGCGGCCCAGGATATGCGGCGTAATACCGCGCAGGGTGGTTTCGACTTCGGGTAACTCGGGCATGGATAATAATCACCGTCATGGTTGAACGGGGCACTATAGCATTCAACCCTTATAACCAGAACGTTGGTTCCGGGAATTTTTTTCCGGCAAATTTTGCGAAGGTATTTCTTACAGGTTTAGTCGGCGGCGTTAGGGTACTTTTTTATAATTTGCTGATTTATATGGCTTTTATGTAATTGGCTTGGGAATTGCTATTTTGTGCATGCGATTCAACAGCATCACTTTCGACAAGGATGTCTTTTATTTTCCCGCGCTGTTCAAACGGAATTTTGCTGTGAGCTGTCAGCGATCCACCGCGTTAATCCGCAGCATTAAATTCAATTGATTCACCACCAGTTGAAATTCTTCAAACTGACGCTCAGTCATCGCCTTGCCCGCCGCGTCGGCATACACCACGGCCACGATGCGCTTATCCAGTTTCAATCCGCCCAGCATGCAATCGCCACCCTCGGTAATCTTGCGCAGAATGCCGGGTGGTGTCGCATCCTTATCGGATTCATGCCACAGCGGATGTTGTGCGCGCAGGAATTCGTGCAGTAACTCACCCTTGTGCAAACGCTCCAGTTCAATGCGGCCGTCTTCGCGCCAGTGGTTGGTGCCTTTACCGGCAATATAGCGAACATCCAGGCACTTGCTGTCGTAGTCCATCATGGCGATAGCAGCGCGCTGCATCCCGGCTCCTTCATGCAAAGCCAGCACCGCGCACTGCATAACCGCTGACATACTTTCACCATCGATCATCAAGGTGTGCATCTGGTTGAGGTACTGCGACAATTCATAACCCGTGGATTGCGTGGAATGTTTTGCCTCGATTGCTTCGCGTTGCGGCAAGGCTTTTAACAGGCTTTCCGCACCGTAGGTCTTGGCAATCACGGAGGCTTCTTCGGCCATCAATAAAATTTGTTTGTGCGCGTCCTCCACGGAAATTTCACACTGCTCGCTGATCTGTTCGCACAGTTGCACCATACGGGCGTGGTGCATGCCTTTGTGAATATGCAGGCTGACTTCATTGCCAAGATTCACCACGTGCGCCATCAAACTGTGCTTGCCCTGGCGGTCGCAGGCTTCAGTCACCAATTCACCGAGGGACCATTCGCGAATCAGGGATTTGTTGAGGTGGTGAATATCCACGCCCAGGTATTCCATGCTCAAACCCAATTCATTTTCCGGATGCAAATCCCGCGCGCTGATAAATTTTTCCGCAGCCTCCCGGCCAGTGGACAGAATGGCCAATTCCCCGATGTGGCGCAGCAGCGCCGCAATAAAAACCTGTTCCTGTTTTTCGTTGTTCAGGTAAGGCACCATCGCGCGGGCCTGCACGGCGGCGTGAAAGGATTTTGCCAGACGCTGGATCAATAATTCACGCGGTTTTCCTTTGAGAAAACTGTCGATCAACGAACTGGCCAGCGTGATATTTTTTAGATTGATAAACCCGATCTGCACAATCGCACGGGAGATGGTTTTGATGGGGGTGAAGGAGCGATTGTAGTGGACCGAATTGGCGATCTTGAGTACTCGCGAGGTCAGGTCGGCATCGCGCAGGATAATCTGGGTGAGGTCATGGGTAGAACTTTGATTATCGTCGCTGAGTTCGCAGATGGCTTTGACAACTGAATTCAGGGTGGGTAAATCCTGGTCCGACAGCACGCGCATCCAGGCCTGTAATCCACGAATATCACTCATTGTTATTATCCTGAGAAACGAGGGGTTCTCTCAGTATAGATGCGCTTGGGCGGCCTGCTATTTTGTTTTAACTGCCTATAAGGTCATGGGGCACGACATATGAAGTTTGGTTTTGGATTAACTTTCAATCAGCGGCTTTTTGCATAAGTCACTGATCTTTTCGCCAATTAACTCGGCGGCATCATTGAACGGCATCAGCACCCGGTCAGCGCCATTAGCCTGCAAGGTGCCGGCATCTTCCGAGTGATGAGCGGTCACCACCGTCTTACCTTCAAACCCCGCGCGCTGCAGGGTTTTGAGCAGCGCCAGATTGGCATGAACCAAGGGGATGCTGCTGATGACAAAACGCGTATGCTTGAGCGGCAGCTGTTCGGCCAGTTCCGGGTCTTCCAGATCGCCGTATTGCGTATCGACGCCTTCATCCTGCCAGCGCTTGATCAGCTGTGGGTCAAAGTCCAGCGCAATGATAGTTAAATCCTGTTTTTTCAGTTGCCGCACAATGTTGCCGCCGTAGCGCCCGAGCCCAAAGATAATCGCATCCACTGCGCGCTCTTCATTGCGGCGCGCCTGCGCTTCGCGAAATGGATTTTTGCGTTCAAAGATATCGAGTAATGGCGAGAGTTTTTCAAACAACGGATGCGAATAGATAATCATGTAGGTCGACAAACCGATGGTGACCAAGCCCACCAGTGTGATTAATCCCAATACTTCATCATTGATATGGCCGATGGTGATCCCCAGGGCGGCGAAGATTAACGAAAATTCGCTGATCTGGGCTACGGTCAAGCCGGCGAGGAAGCCGGTGCGTTTGCGATAGCCCATCAAGCCCATGATGATCATGACAATCAATGGATTGCCGATTAACACAAATAACGAGAGTAAAATCGCTGGCCACAGTTGTTCGCCCAGCAGTGAAAAATCCAGTTGCGCGCCGAGGTTGACGAAGAAAAATAATAAAAAGAAATCGCGAATACTGGTCAAACGGCCGCTGATGACTTCGCGGTAGTGAGTCGAGGCCAGGGATACGCCGGCGAGGAAGGCGCCCACCTCGCGACTGAACCCCATCAACTCACTGCCCGCCGCCAAAACCACCGCCCAGGCGATGGCAAACAGCACCAGTAACTCCTGGGAACTGGCCAGGAAGCGTGTCAGGCGCGGCCAGACAAATTTCATCACCAGGCCGGTCAATACAATCAATGCCGTGGCCTTTAAGGTCATCAGCGCAATGATCTTTAATAAACCGTCATCCGCGTTCTGGCTCATGCCGGACAAGGCGATCATCACCAGGATCACCACAATATCCTGCACAATCAAAAATCCCACGGCGATCTGCCCGTGCAGGGAATCGATTTCTTTTTTGTCTGACAGCAATTTGACGATGATGATGGTGCTGGAAAACGTCAGGGCGATGGCGATGTACAATGAGGCCATCGTATCGAAACCCAGCGCCAGCGCGATTAAAAATCCGAACAGGGACGTGAAGATGACTTGGCCGAGGCCGGTGGATAATGCGACCCAGCCGGTGGTGCGGATCAGCCCCAGGTCCAGTTTTAAACCCACCACAAACAGCAAAATGGCAATGCCCATGTCGGCCATTAAATGAATTTTATCGGGGGAAGAGATCATATCCATGCCCGCCGGCCCCGCGAGGATACCCAATGCAATAAAGGCGACGATCAGCGGCTGCCGTAAAAATTTTGCAACGACCCCGAACAGCGCTGCCAGCAGCAGTAGCACAGAAAATTCAACGAAGGGGCTGTGGGCAATAACGGTGTCCATGATGTATGGCTCGCAGAAAAAGTTGCCGGGAGTATAGCTGACGCCGACTCAGGCGCGTTGTTGCAGATCAAGGAAATTCCACCGCTTATGCGTACTCATGCTCCCGAATCACTTCCAGGAATTCATCGCCAAAGCGCTCCAGTTTGCTGTCACCCACGCCGGAAATGGTCAGCAGTTCACTGGGTGAGAGTGGGCGCTGTTCGAGCATCTCGCGCAGTGTGGCGTCGTGGAAGATGACATAGGGCGGTACGCCGTGTTCTTCCGCCAGGCGTTTGCGACAGGCGCGCAAGGCAAACCACAGGCCTTCGTCTTCCGGGGACACGGCAACGGGCGTGCGGCGCGTTGTGCTCGCAGCGGTGGCTTTGATATCGCGGCGCAATTGAATGGCTTGCTCGCCGCGCAATACGGGACGGCAGGCGTCATTCAACAATAAGCTGCCAAAGCCGCTGGCGTCCACGTCGAGAAAACCGCGCGCAACCAGTTGGCGAAAAACAGAGCGCCATTCATCGGCACTCAGGTGTTTACCGATGCCGTAGGTGGATAATTTATGGTGATCAAAACTCAGAATTTTTTCGTTGTTACTGCCGCGCAACACGTCGATTACGTGGTTGGCACCAAAGCGCTGGCCGGTGCGGTAAACACAGGATAATGCCATGCGCACAGCCTCGGTCGCGTCCCAGGTTTGTGCCGGGGTTAAACAGGAATCGCAATTGCCGCAGGGTTCGTCGAGGTTATCACCAAAATAACGCAACAAGGTTTGCCGCCGGCAACTGGTGATCTCGCATAAACCGAGCATGGCCTGTAAACGCTGCTGTTCCTGTCGCTTAAATAATTCGCTGCCTTCGGAACCGGCCATCATCTGGCGCAGTTTCACCACGTCCTCAAGGCCGTACAACAGCAGCGCGGTGGCCGGTTCGCCATCGCGTCCGGCGCGCCCAGTTTCCTGATAATAAGCTTCGATGCTTTTGGGCAAATCCAGGTGCGCAACAAAACGCACATCCGGTTTATCAATGCCCATACCGAACGCAATGGTCGCCACCATAATGATGCTGTCTTCGCGCAAAAAGCGCCGTTGGTTTTCGGCCCGCAGGCTTGCACTTAAACCGGCGTGGTAGGGCAAGGCATTAAAACCTTCACCACACAGCCAGGCAGCGGTTTGTTCCACTTTGTTGCGCGACAGGCAATACACAATGCCCGCGCTGTCTTTTTGTTCATCGCGCAGAAAACGCAACAATTGTTGGCGGGGATTATTTTTTTGCTGGATGCGATATTGAATATTCGGCCGATCAAACCCGCTGATAAATTGCTGCGCGTTTTGCAAACCCAGGCGCTCAATAATTTCCTGACGGGTGCGTACGTCGGCGGTGGCGGTGAGCGCAATGCGCGGCACCTCGGGGAAGCGTTGTTGCAGGATGTCCAGCTTTAAATAATCGGCGCGGAAGTCGTGGCCCCATTGCGCTACGCAATGGGCCTCGTCGATGGCAAACAGGGAAATGCGGGCGTTGTCCAGCAGGTCGAGCATGCGGTCCTGCAACAGCCGTTCGGGGGCGACATAGAGCAAATCCAGTTCGCCGTTTTGCAGTGCCCGCTCAGTTTGCCAGGCGTCTTGCGGCGATAATGTGGAATTTAAAAAACCGGCACGCACGCCGAGTTCATGCAGTGCGCTGACCTGATCCTGCATCAGTGCAATCAGAGGCGAAACAACCACGCCGGTACCGGCGCGCGCCAGGGCAGGAATCTGGTAGCACAGGGATTTCCCGCCGCCGGTGGGCATCAGCACCAGGACGTCGTCACCGGCGATCAAATGGTTGATCACCGCTTCCTGCGTACCACGAAAGCGGTTGTAACCGAAGGTATGTTCGAGAATAGCGTGGGGTGTGGTCATGCATCCTTACCTGACACTGGAGTAATAAACATCGTCATCATTCTTTGGAAATCTCATCCACCAGATTTTTATCGGTGTTTTCAAAGCGCGCGCGGTCCAGCAGGTTTTCGCTTTTGGCAACCACCGTAGATACCATGGCATCGCCGGTAATATTCACGGCGGTGCGAATCATATCGAGCAAACGGTCGACACCGACGATCAAGGCAATACCTTCGAGCGGCAGGCCCACCTGGTTTAACACCATGGCGAGGGTCACCAGGCCAACGCCGGGAACACCGGCAGTGCCGATGGAGGCGAGGGTCGCGGTGAGAATCACCAACAGGTAACCACCCAGGCCGATGTCGATGTTGTAAGCCTGCGCAATAAATACGGTGGCCACGCCCTGCATGATGGCCGTGCCATCCATATTGATGGTAGCGCCGAGGGGAATACTGAAAGACGCCACTTTGTTGTCCACGCCCAGATCGTTTTCGACGGTGCGCAAGGTGATCGGCAAGGTGGCATTGCTGGAGGCGGTACTGAAACCGAATACCATCACCGACCACATCTTGCGAAAGAAAATCAGCGGGTTTAAGCCGCTCAATAATTTCAGCAGCAAACCGTAAACGCCCAGGCCGTGTAAGAACAGCACCAGCAGCACCGTAAAAAAATACAGCGCCAGATCGACCACCGCATCAATGCCCAGTGACGAAAATAATTTCACCAGCAGGCAGAACACGCCGTAGGGTGCGATGTGCATCAACAGCAGCACCATCTTGATTACCACGGTGTTGAGGTCGTTGAAGAAGGCTTGCAGGTTTTGCGCGGCGGGGGATTCGCTGCGGGAGATGGCAATGCCGAACAGCAGGGAAAACACAATCACCTGCAACATATTGCCCTCGGCCATGGCCTGGATCGGATTGTCCGGAAAGATATTGATAAAGGTCTCTTTCAAACCCGGCGCATCAATCGCGTTGAAACCGGTGGCCATGGTCAAGTCCACATCTTCACCGGGCTGAATCAGCGAGGCCACCAGAATGGCGAGAGCAATGGCCATGGCAGTCGTCAGCAAATACAAGGTCACCGTCTTCAATGCCATAGCGCCCATACGACTGTGGCCGCCGAGCGCGGCGCTGCCGCACACCAGCGACACAAACACCAGCGGGACGACCAATAATTTGAGCGACTTGATAAAGATCTGGCCCACCGCGTCCAGAAATCCGTTGATCAACACCCGATCAAGCCAGGCGCCCCAGGCCGTTACCGGCAAACCGGTATCCGGATCTATAGCGATAATCAGGTTAAACAAAATGCCGACGATAATGCCGAGGATCATGCCCAGCAGGATTCGGTTGGTGAGTGTCATCCTAGCCTCGATCGTT
>DATJLH010000023.1:0-4941 GCA_035490615.1 Cellvibrio sp. | reverse complement strand
TACGAGTACGGAGATTTTAATGGAGAAAAATGGCTGCGAAAGGTTTTGCCACAATTCGCCATAATTGATCACCGCTTTTGCGTTTTTGTGCCCCGGCAACGCCGGATTGCGCTGGTTTACTGACCCTGTCGAAACGCCGTTCACGGCTTTAACTTTTGCAGGGAATACTATCATGTGTTTTAACCGCCGCCGCATCCCCAAACATCTACTATTGCAACCGTCACCGCCTCGCCGACCCGCGCGTCGGATATGGACATGGGTTTTAGGCTCGCTGGCGGTGCTGCTGACGGTAGCCGCCGCCGAAATTGCCCGCGCCGAGGTAAGCCCGGAAGAGGCCAGCGCGGGCTCTTTGTTATTCAAAACCGCCAGCGGTTACCGCGCAGCGCTGCATCACCACAGCGAGGCGCAGGTCACCATCAAGGGCATGCTGGCGCGGGTGGTGTTGCGTCAGACCTTTGAGAATGTCACCGACGACTGGGTGGAAGGTGTGTATGTATTTCCGTTGCCGGAGGACGCGGCCATCAACCGCATGGTGCTGGAGATTGGCGAGCGTCGCATTGTGGCGGACATTAAAGAGAAGCAGGAAGCACAACGGATTTATGATCAGGCAAAGCGCGAGGGTAAACGTGCGGCACTGACCCGGCAGGAACGGCCCAACCTGTTTACCCAGGCGATTGCCAACATCGGCCCGCAGGAAAAAGTCGTCATCGAATTGCAGTATCACGAGCTGGTGACCTACCGCAATCAGACCTTTAGCTGGCGTTTGCCCACCACACTCACGCCGCGCTACATCCCCGGCGTGATGAAACAGGATGCCGATACCCAGGTGTCGCTGGAAACCAACAGTGGCTGGGGCTGGGCGCAGCCCACCGATCAGGTACCGGACGCGCACCGGATTACGCCCTTTGTGCATCCCGCGCCGCAGCCTGACACCAACAACATCGCCATCAATATCAGCCTGGATGCTGGCGTGCCCTTGGCGCAAATTCGCGGTGCTTACCACGAACTGAGCATCTACAAGCTGGGCAACGGCCACCAGATTACGCCGACGCAAAAGCACATCCCCATGGATCGCGACTTTGAGATGCAGTGGCACACCGTTGCAGGCAAGGCGCCTGATGCAGCCTTCTTTACCGAGCGGGTGGATGGCGAGGATTACGCACTGCTGATGGTGTTACCGCCGCAACAGGAACCATCCGGCGCTACCCTGCCGCGCGAAGTGATCTTTATTATCGACACCTCCGGCTCCATGGGCGGCGTATCCATTGAACAAGCCAAGGCCAGCCTGCAACTGGCGCTGTCGCGCCTGACCGATCAGGATCGCTTCAACGTCATTGAATTCAATTCCTTTCATCAGGCGCTGTTCCATCAACCGGTGCAGGCGGAGGCCAAGGCACTGCAACAGGCGCGCAGTTTTGTGCAGCGGCTGAATGCGGATGGCGGCACCGAGATGGCCCCGGCGCTGGAAGAAGCCTTGCACTACCCGGCGGCGGAAGGCTACCTGAAGCAGGTGATCTTTATCACCGACGGCAGTGTGGGCAACGAGGCCGCGTTGTTTGAGCTGATCCATCAACAACTGGGCGACGCGCGGCTGTTTACCGTCGGTATCGGCTCCGCACCCAACAGCTACTTTATGACCAAGGCCGCCGAGTTCGGGCGCGGCACCTTTACCTTTATCGGTGCCCAGACCGAGGTGGCGGAGAAGATGCAAGCGCTGTTCACCAAGCTGGAAAGCCCGGTGATGAGCGATATCGAGGTCGACTGGCCGGTGCCGGTGGAGGCTTGGCCGGCGCGTATTCCCGACCTGTACCAGGGCGAGCCGCTGTTGGTCAGTGCCAAGGTGAGCGGCACCTGGCCGAAGCAAGCTGTCATTGACGTGCGTGGCCAGCAAGCCGGTAACAGCTGGTCGCGCAAGCTGGCCGTGACAAACACGCCCCCCAGCGATAGCGCATCCCACAGTGGTATCGGCGTGCGTTGGGCTGAGGAAAAGATCGCCGCGCTTCTGGATGAGAAAGTGCGTGGTCGCCCGGAAGCCGAGGTCCGCGACGCGGTGTTGGAGGTGGCCCTGCAGCATCAGTTGATGTCGCCCTACACCAGCTTTGTGGCCGTAGAGGAAACACCGAGCCGCCCGCAGGATCAGGCGCTGGAGCAGGCGCCGGTCCCCAATCTGCTGCCCCAGGGTCAGCAGGCCGCGCCGCTGATGTACCCCCGCACTTCAACCTCCCTGCTGTTGAACTGGTTGCTGGGGAGTTGCGCGTTGTTGGTCTTGATGGTCCTGCGCCGCTGGCGCACAGCGGAGGTGAGTCATGGCTAGACGCTACCTCTGCCACCGCATGGTGGGTGTACCAGGTGACCAACATCCCGGTATCCCTGATGTACAACCGGGCACAACGGATCACCAGCCCCTCGACCTGAGCGGCGATCTCCTGGGTTCACGCCGCCGCGTGTTGCGCCATGCGCCGGCAACAAAAGCGCCGGCCAAACGCCGCCGCTCCCGGTTGTCAGTGTTCAGTCTCGTGCTGGTGATATTGGTGGTCTGGCAGTGGGGCAACGCGGGCTGGATTCTGGTGAAGGCGCAACTGGCGCAATGGCTGATCGCGCAGGCCTGGGAGAATAGCGCGCGTCCCAACCAGGCGATCAAACCCTGGCCCTGGGCGGACACGCACCCGGTAGCCCGCTTGCGCCTGCCGGAGGAGGGCGTGGATCTCTTTGTGCTCGAAGGTGCTCAGGGCAATTCCCTTGCTTTCGGCCCCGGCCATCTGCAAGGCACGGCGTTGCCGGGTGAGGGCATCAGCGTGATTGGCGGGCATCGCGATACCCACTTCCGGTTTCTCAAGGACATCCAGCCGGGGGACGCCCTGTATGTGCAAACCCGCGATGGCCGCGAGCTGACCTATCGCATTGAGCAACGCCAGATCGTGGATTCCCGCCATACGCCACTGCAATTGCCCGATTACCCGGCCTCCGGCCTGGTACTGGTGACCTGCTACCCCTTCGATGCCCTCGATCCCAACGGACCCCTGCGCCTGGTGGTGTGGGCGAGTGAAGTGAATGACGCCGAACTGGTGCCGACACAGCAGCCTTACCCCCAGCAAATCACCGAAAGGGGCAGCTTGAGTTTTTCGCTCTAGCCCCGCCTTTCCGCCCCGGTTGCCCATCAGGGTGACCGGCCTGTCTTTTCCCTCCGTATAACCCTGCACCCGCTCGGCCAAAGGTTCATGGCGCGCCAAGGTGACAAAATCCGTGAATTATTGCGTGCCGTAAACAGGTGCAATGGGCTATTGTTATGAAACGCGCCGGCACCTGAATTGGGCAGCCAGTTTGCGGTCGTACAGTGTTGTGGTCTTAACAGTGATTGTTTTGGCCTTTGCCTCCCGAGTCGGGCATGTCTCATCTTTGTGAGCAGTTAGGAGAAACCTATGTTGTTGCTGTCGTTGCTACTTATTCTGATTTTGATCAGTGTCCTCCTGTACCGTAAGGTCCCCTTGCCGGCGGCCTCGGCTATTGTGGTGGTGGCCTGGCTGGTGTTGGGGGTGTTGTCCCCGGCCATGTGGTCATTGTGGCTGGTTATTCCCCTGGCGGCGGTGCTGCTGATTCTGAACGTGCCCGCCTTGCGTCGGCCGATCCTGACCAAGCCGGTATTTGAGATCCTCAAAAAATCCATGCCCAGCATGAGCGTCACCGAACGCGAAGCGCTGGAAGCGGGTACTACCTGGTGGGAAAAAGATATCTTCAGCGGCAAGCCGGACTGGAACCAGTTTGCCCAGATTGGCCTGCCTCAGTTAACGGCGGAAGAACAATCCTTCCTCGATAACGAGGTGACTGAGTTGTGTGCCCTGCTGGACGAGTGGGACATCCACCACAACCGTAAAGATCTTTCTCCCGAAGCCTGGCAATACCTGAAAGATAAAGGCTTCCTCGGCCTGATTATTCCCAAGGAGTTCGGTGGCCGCGACTTCAGCCCCTACGCCCAAAGCCGCGTGATGAGCAAGATCGCCAGCCGCTCCATCACCGCTGCCGTGACCGCCATGGTGCCTAACTCCCTCGGCCCGGGCGAGCTGTTGATGAAGTACGGTACCGACGAGCAAAAGCACCGCTGGTTGCCCGGTTTGGCGCGCGGTGAAGAAATTCCCTGTTTTGGTTTGACCGGCCCGGAAGCGGGTTCTGATGCGGGCTCCATTCCCGATGTGGGTATCGTCTGCAAAGGCGAATTCGAAGGTAAGGAAGTGATCGGCTTGCGCCTGACCTTCAACAAGCGCTTGATCACCCTGGCCCCTGTCGCCACTGTAGTCGGCTTGGCCTTCAAACTGGTCGACCCGGACGGCCTGCTGGGTGACCCGGCCAAGAAAGAATACGGCATCACCTGTGCGCTCTTGCCCGCTAACCACCCCGGTGTGGAAATCGGTCAGCGCCATAATCCCGGCTCGCCCTTTATGAACGGCCCGGTAATGGGCACCGATGTATTTATCCCGGTAGATTGGATCATCGGCGGTGCGCCCATGGCCGGTAAAGGCTGGCGCATGCTGATCGAATGTCTGGGTGCTGGTCGCGGTGTGTCCTTGCCTGCGTTGGCTACTGCCAGCGGTGAGATGAGCTATCGCATGGTGGGCGCGTTTGCGCGTATTCGCCGCCAGTTCAATATGGAAGTCGGCAAGTTCGAGGGTGTTCAGGAAGCTACCGCTGATATCGCGGGCGGCGCCTATACGCTGGAAGCTATGCGTCATCTGGTTACCAAGGGGCTGGAATCCGGCGCGCCAGCGGTGATGACCGCCATGGCGAAATACCACGCCACAGAAATCATGCGTCGCTTGATCAATCACAGCATGGACGTCGTTGCTGGCCGCGCGATCCAGCTTGGCCCACGTAACTTCCTCGCGTTTCCGTACCAGAGCATTCCCGTGGCGATTACTGTGGAAGGAGCCAACATCCTGACCCGCTCCT
>DATJLH010000022.1:0-27163 GCA_035490615.1 Cellvibrio sp. | reverse complement strand
GCTGCGACGCATAAACCCCCGTTACCACCACTTCTTCCACCAGGTTTTCCTGCGCTTGCACGCAGACCGATGCCAACAAACAGGAAGAAATACTGGACGCGAGTAATGTCTTCCGGAACGCCTTTCTATGAGCTTCCATAGGTGTCTCCTCAATTTATATTGATTGTTTTTAACGTCGATTCGGGTGCGCGGTCGTGTGTATGACCTGCCCGGCATTCCCAATCATTGCTGTCCTATCCCCATCAATCAGCCGTAGCCGGTTGATCTGGCATCCGTGTCTGTAACGGTTGGGAATGGGTGGACAATGGCACCTGTGACACTTTTAAACCCCTGTGGACAACGTTGTCAATTATGCCGACAACAGTTGTCGGTGCTATCAACATCAGAAAACGTAAATTTTGGCGGAGAAAATTCTTAACTTATTGAAAAGCAATAAATTATTTAAAGAAGAGTAAAAAAGAAAAGGTTTGTAAATTATTTGACAACGTTGTTTTATGCACCAAGGTGAATCCAGGCTGTGCACAAATGGGGCGCATGGGGGATTGAGCTATGGTGTAGCAAAAACGTGGGATATGAGGAGGATGCGCTGACAGGTCGCCAGCGCATCATCGGCTGTCAGGAGAACAGGCCTTTGAAGAAGAAGAAAAACAGGATCGAAAGGCCTGCACCGGCAGGCAGGGTAATGATCCAGGACATAAAGATACTGCCGATAACGCCAAGGTTGAGGGCGCCGATCCCGCGTGCCAGCCCAACCCCCAATACGGCGCCGACCAGGGTGTGAGTGGTAGAGATCGGTAATCCTGTGCCCGAGGCAACCACCACGGTAGCGGCGGCGGCCATCTCGGCGGCAAAGCCACGGCTGGGTGTGAGTTCGGTGATTTTTTTGCCGATGGTGGCGATGACCTTCCAACCGTAGGTGGCAAGGCCCACGACAATCCCGATGCCGCCCAACAGCAAAACCCAGGGTGCTACCGGCGAACTTGACGTGACCGAGTTGGAATTAATGGTATTGATTACCGCTGCCATGGGGCCGACCGCATTGGCAACGTCGTTGGAGCCATGGGCAAAGGCCATAGCGCAGGCGGTAAAGATCATCAGGATGGCAAATACTCGCTCCACACTGGAGAAACGATTTTTAGCATCGGCGGCCATGTCCTGGCTGACGCGACTCAAAAAGAAAACGCCGAGCACAGTAACCAGGATGGCGACACCCAGAGCGATCAAGGTACTTTCACCGAAGCTGAACTTGATGCCCGAGTCCTTGAACACGTGGGACAAGCCTTTAAGAATCGTCACCATCGAAATCAGGAAGCCCACCGCAAACATATAAAAGGGAATGTAACGTTTGGCGTTGGTGAAAGGGTCTTCCGTATCGAGGATCAGGTGTTGTACAGAGCGGAAAATCCAGAAAGAAATAAAACCGGCAATCACGGGCGAAACCACCCAACTGGAGACGATGGAAGTAACTGCGCCCCAGTCCACGGCATCGACAGAAATACCAACCGCCGCGAAACCGATAATGGCACCCACAATAGAGTGGGTAGTGGACACCGGCCAGCCCAAAACGCTGGCAATCAACAACCAGACGCCGGCGGCCAGTAGTGCGGACAACATGCCGTACACCAACAGCTCCGGGGTGCCGCTCATCAAGGCCGGGTCAACAATCCCGCTGCGGATTGTGGCGGTCACTTCGCCACCGGCGAGGTAAGCACCCAGAAATTCGAAGATCATGGCGATCACAATCGCCTGGCGCATGGTCAGGGCGCGGGAGCCAACGGAGGTGCCCATGGCATTGGCGACGTCGTTGGCCCCGATACCCCAGGCCATGAAGACGCCAAAGACACAGGCAAGAATAAGCAAGATGTGGCCGTATTCAGCAATCACGGTCATGATGTGTATTCCTCAAAGATGAAAATCGACGGCTAGCGCGCCAGCAGCAGTTGCAAACGGCCACCGACATCGTGGGCGCGGTTAGAGAGGTCGCCAATCCAGTCGATCACGCTGTAGAGGAACATCACGTCGATAGGCGGCAATTCAGCTTCCAGGCGGAAAAGTGACGAGCGCATGGAGATCTCCAGCTCGTCTGCTTTTTCTTCGAGCTTGTCCAGCTCCTGAATCATCCTTTCCACTACGGCCAGCTCCCGGCCGCTGAAGCCGGTTTCCAGCAATTCATCCAACTCATTGATGGCGGTCAGCGCCTGCTCCGCTGTGCGCACGCCGGACTGCACAAACTCCAGGGTTTGGGTATGCATATTGGCCGGGATAGTCATCTTGCGGCCCAGCATAATGCCCGCAATATCTTTCGCGCGATTGGCGATGCGGTCTTGCATGGTGAGCAGTTCGAGCAAGTCGGTACGGGGAACAGGGAGGAAGAGGCTTTTGGGGAGATGGAGGCGCAGTTGCTGTTTTATGTCGTCGGCCTGGTGTTCAAAGTCGGTGATGCGTTTTTGTACCTCCTCGGCTTTGGCCCAGTCATTGGCGATCACCGCCTCAAAGAAATGGATCAGTTCACCGGCGGCCTTGACTGCTACGGCCATGTGTTCCTGCATGGGTTTGATCGGCGAACGGCCAAAGAGGTTGGAAAACGGATTAGCAATGGGCATATCGGTAGTCCCCTTGAAATAAGCGCCTTAAAGCGGTGCACCCGTAAAAATGTGTGCGCAGTATAAAAACATCGGCTGGCCAGGTCACGCAGGATTTTTACAAATTTATGACGGCCGCGGGCTGTATTTTGTGGCTGAGTCTGCTAAAGCCGGGACCGGCGGTGTCTCCGCCGGACAAGAGCAGCTACAATCCACAGAGCAGGAATTCGCTAAATCCGTGTCCAGTACTGTTTTTGCTGACATTATCCTTGCCCCAATACAGGAATTGCCTTCCCATGAATCATGCTGTGGTTTTTGAAGGTGTGCTCGATCTGCGTCGCCTGGTGACTGACCTGGTGGCCGACGACCGCCTGAAGCAGACAGATGCTAATATGTTGCTGGGGACAACCCGCTCCCGCGAACAGGCCATGATGCACCCGCTGAGTTATATCGCCAGCCAGAATTTCGATGACCTTAAGCGGCCCACCAAAACCCTGGATGGTGACGCCCTGACGGAATGGCTGGCGGAAAAGGCGAAGATGCCGGTGGTACACATCGATCCGCTCAAAATTGACGTACCCAAGGTGACCGAGGTGATGTCCTACGCCTTCGCCAAGCGCCACGGCATTCTATGTGTGCAGGTTACCCAGGACCACGTCATCATTGCGTGCACCCAGCCCTTTATTACTGGCTGGGAACCCCAGATCGAACATGTGGCGCGCAAAACCGTCAAGCGTGTTATTGCCAACCCTACCGACATCGAACGCCATACCGTTGAGTTTTACACCCTGGCCCGCTCAGTCAGCCGTGCCAGCGGCGGCCCGGCGGCATCGGCAGTGACTAACTTTGAACAACTGGTGGATCTGGGCACGGCGACCGACCCCGATGCCAATGACCAGCATATCGTCAAGATTGTGGATTGGCTGTTGCAGTACGCCTACGACCAGCGGGCCAGTGATATCCATATCGAACCGCGCCGTGAAGTGGGGCGTATCCGTTTTCGCATCGACGGCGTGTTGCACAATGTGTACGAGTTGCCGATCAATGTGGCCACAGCGGTGACCAGTCGGTTCAAAGTGCTGGCGCGGATGAACATTGCCGAGAAGCGCAAACCCCAGGATGGCCGTATCAAAACCCGGCGCAGCGATGAAAGCGAAGTCGAATTGCGGATGTCCACCCTGCCTACCGCCTTTGGTGAAAAGCTGGTGATGCGGATCTTTGATCCGGACGTGCTGCTGCGCAGCTTTACCGATCTGGGCCTGGTGGGTGAAGACTACAATCGCTGGCGCGCTATGCTCGACCGCCCCAATGGCATTGTGCTGGTGACCGGCCCCACGGGTTCCGGTAAAACGACCACACTCTATTCGTCTCTGCGCCAGATTGCGACGCCGGAAGTAAATGTCAGCACCATTGAGGACCCTATCGAGATGGTGGAAGAATCCTTCAACCAGACCCAGGTCCACCACAAGATCGGCCTCGATTTTGCCGCCGGTATCCGCAGTCTGATGCGGCAGGACCCGGACATCATCATGGTGGGCGAGATCCGCGACCTGGAAACAGCGCAGATGGCGGTGCAAGCCGCCCTGACCGGTCACCTGGTGCTATCCACCGTCCATACCAACGACGCACCTGCCACGGTGGCGCGCTTGCTGGATCTGGGGATTCCTTCGTATTTGATCAACGCCACACTGCTGGGCGTGATGGCGCAACGTCTGGTGCGCACCCTGTGCCCGCACTGCAAAGAAGAGGGACATATCTCAGCGGATGATTGGCAGCAATTGGTGGCGCCCTGGAAGGTGAACGTGCCGCCGAAGATCTGCCGCCCGGTAGGCTGTCTGGAGTGTCGCGATACGGGTTATCTGGGGCGCCAGGGGCTTTATGAAATCCTGCCGTTATCCGAATCCATCAAGGAAAAGATCACCAGCGATTGTAATTTGCAGGAGCTGCGGCGGCAGGCTATGAAAGAGGGGATGCGTACCTTGCGGTTGTCGGGCGCGCAGAAGGTGGCGGCAGGTTTGACGACCGTTGAAGAGGTCATGCGCGTGGCGCCGCCACCGGAAAAAGCCTGAGGTCACACCACTAACTTCACGCCCACGAACAACAGCATCGCGGCTAGCGCCGGACGCAGGTAGTGATCAGCAACACGGTTAGCCAGATGGCTGCCCAGGTAGATGCCGGGCAGTGAGCCGATCAGCAGGTTGATCAACAAATGCCAATCGACATTTCCCAGGCCTGCATGGCCTAATCCCGCCACCAGCGTCAGCGGCACGGCGTGGGCAATCTCGGTGCCGACCAGGCGCACCGTTGGCAGCAAGGGATACAGCAGGAACAACGCGACTGTTCCCAGCGCGCCGGCCCCGATGGAGGTGATGGTCACCACCGCACCCAACACCAGCCCCGTGACTACCGTCGCAATGACTTGTTGGCGATGATTCATGCGGGTCAGCCACACATCGTTGCGGTGGCTGTATTCCAGCAGTTTCTGTTTGAACACAATGGCCAATGCGGTTAAAACCAATGCATAGCCCAGCGTGACTTTAATAAAGGCATCCACACTGCTGGTATCAAAACCCCCGTAGCGCAAAACGCCCAAGGTAATCAGCGCGGCCGGCACACTGCCCAAGGCCAGCCACCCGGTCAGGCGCCAATCAATGTTGCGTTTTTTGTGATGAACATGCACGCCCCCCGCTTTGGTGATAGCTGCATAAAGCAGGTCAGTGCCTACCGCAGCGGTGGGGGTGATACCGAAATGCAAGAGGATCGGCGTCATTAATGAGCCGCCTCCGACGCCGGTTAAACCAACGACAAAGCCAACAACCAGACCGGCGATAATAAATGCGTATTGGAAATCCATAAGAACCTTGCACAGGAGGGCGACGAACAAGGGGAGCAGGCTATCAGTGCGGCAGGAATAATCAAAATAGAAAATAGTTAGCTCGCTAGAAGCAAATGGAATACAACCCCGGAGGAGGGCCGGCAACGACTTGCGCTTTTGCCCATCCTCACTATAGTCATGTGTAATAAGTCCCTTGGGGCCTGTTTAAGAGTGGCTGACATTTGTTGCGCGACGACAATAAAATTTCCGGTGGCGGTTAACAAAATCCCCGGGCATCATGAGCGCGGGCAACCAAGGATGTACCGACATAATAAAGGTTTCATTGCGTTACCCATCCCTACAACAATCAAGAGGAAATACCATGGAATATTTTTTAGGTGCCTATAAAAAGTACGCAGATTTTACTGGCCGTGCGCGTCGTCAAGAGTTCTGGATGTTCATTCTGTTTTATTTCATCGTCAGCATTGTGCTGGGCATCATCGACAGTATTCTCGGTATGCAGATTCTGGGGGTGTTATTTTCGCTGGGCTCACTGATTCCCTCTTTGGCCATTGGTGCCAGACGCTTGCACGACACCGGGCGCAGTGGGTGGTGGCAATTGCTGTATATCATTCCGCTGATAGGTTTGATCATTATGATCGTGTTCCTGGTGCAGGACAGTCAGCCGGACAACGAATACGGCCCCAACCCTAAAGCTGTATAACGCCTCCGCTATAAACAAAAAACAGCCGATCCGGTGGGTCGGCTGTTTTATTATCTTCAAGTGTTCACCACAACGCCTGCCAGAATTAAATTCACGGGAAATCCTCCGGCAGCGCCAGGGCTTGAATGTTATTCTTTTGGGCAGCCACCCATAACACCCAAGGGATGAATGTTTATGCTAGATCTTTCGCAGTTGCCCGCGCCGCTCCACGAAGTCGGCTCACGTTTTTGGCAACAGTTTGAGCAAGCTATCGCGCAACACCATTTAACCTCACCCAAGCGCCTGCTGGATGGACGGGTGTCTGTTGAAGCCTTTTCCCGCCAGATAACCCGTGCGTTTGTCGGCAGTGAGTACCTCGCCAAAACCTGCGTCCAGTACCCGGAACTCCTGATTGAGCTGATCAGCAGTGGTGAACTTTTCACACCCTTGCGTGAGCGGGGGTACGTTGAGCTGGTGGCGGCAGCCGGTGCCTGTCAAACCGATGTGGAGCTGGATAAAACCCTGCGCCGTCATCGCCACCGGGCGATGGTGCGGATCATCTGGCGCGACCTGAATCGGCTGGCGAGCATGGTGGAAACTACGGCTGAATTATCCCGCTTTGCCGATACCGCCATTCAGCAGGCGGCTGCTTTCCACTATCGCCAACTGGTTGTCCAGCACGGCGTGCCCGTGGGAAAACAGTCGGGTCTGGCCCAGCCCTTTATCGTGTTGGGCATGGGCAAATTAGGTGCCTGCGAGTTAAATGTCTCTTCGGATATCGACCTGATCTTTACCTACCCGGAAGCGGGCCATACCACCAACGAGCAACGTCAGATCACCAATCAGGAGTTTTTCGTCAAGCTCGGCCAGCGAGTCATCAAAAGTCTGGATTTGCAAACCGCCGATGGCTTCGTGTTTCGGGTTGACATGCGTTTGCGTCCCCACGGCCAGAGCGGCGCGCTGGTGCTGAACTTCGATGCCTTGGAAGATTATTACCAAACCCAGGGGCGCGATTGGGAGCGCTACGCCATGATCAAGGCGCGCGCGGTGGCCGCCGAGGGCGGCGAGCAGGCGGATAAGGCGGTGGCGAACCTGATGGAGTTGTTACTGCCGTTTACCTATCGCCAATACATCGATTTCAGTGTGATCGAAGCCTTGCGGGATATGAAAAGCCTGATTCGTCGTCAGGTGCAGCGCAAGGGCATGAACCTGGACGTGAAGCTGGGTGAAGGCGGCATCCGCGAAGTGGAATTTGTGGTACAGGCGTTTCAACTGATTCGCGGCGGTCGCGATGCGCGGCTGCGCGACCGCCAGGTGTGCAAGATGCTGCCATTTCTGGAGCAGGAAAATTACCTGCCTGCCGGGGCTGGCGCGGCGCTGCTGGAAGCATACGAATTCCTGCGCAATACCGAGCACGCGATCCAGGCATTTCAGGACCGGCAAACCCAATCCCTGCCCAATGATGAATTGGGCAAATTACGTCTCGCCTGGGTGATGGGATTTGATTCCTGGGATGCTTTTGCCAAGGTGCTTGAAGCTCATCGCGCCCGCGTTAATGAGGAATTCCGCGCGGTGATCGCGGCGCCGGAAGACAACCAGAGCGCCTCAACCAAAGGTGCCGAGCCCTGGATCGGCTTGTGGGACGGCACGCTGGTCGGCGATGAAGCCCAGCGCTTCCTGGCTGCTCACGGCTGTGATGCACCGGAACAATTGCTGCAACTGCTTCAGCAGTCCCGGGAGAGTCGGGCCGTATTGAGTATGCAGGCCAGCAGCCGGACGCGGCTGGACAGTTTCATGCCGCGCCTGCTGGCCGTGCTGGGCCGTTTCTCCGCCAGCGGGGAAGCCCTGGCAGGTATGACAGAAACACTTAACCGCATCCTGCCGCTGGTGGAATCCATCGCTCGGCGCAGCGCCTATCTGGTGCTGTTGATGGAAAATCCTACCGCCTTGCATCAACTGGTAAAACTTTGTTCGATCAGCCCCTGGATCGCCGACCAACTGAGTCACCACCCCGCCTTGCTGGATGAGTTGCTCACGCCGGAAAGCCTTTACGCCCCGCCCGATAAGGACGCCTTGCGCGATGACCTGCGCCGTGAAGTATTGCGTCTCGGCTGGGACGACCTGGAAGGCCATATGGAAACCCTGCGTTATTTTCGCTCCGCCCACGCCCTGCGCGTGGCCGCCAGCGAGGTGACCGGCGCCTTGCCGCTGATGAAAGTCAGCGACTACCTGACCTATATCGCCGAGGTAATCCTGGAGCATGTGCTGGAGCTGGCCTGGCAGCAGATGGTCGCCCGCCACGGTCGCCCCCTGCGCGACGATGGCCGGGCAGATGAACAGCCGGATTTTATTATCGTCGGCTACGGCAAGCTGGGCGGCATTGAGCTGGCTCACGGCTCGGATCTGGATCTGGTCTTTATCCATAACACCCAGGCCAACCTGGCCACCGATGGTGAAAAACCGATTGATAACCTCACCTTCTACACCCGCCTCGGACAAAAGATTATTCACATCCTGAATACATCCACTATCTCCGGCAAATTGTATGAAGTGGATATGCGCTTGCGGCCTTCCGGCAACTCCGGTTTGCTGGTGACCTCGCTGGCGGCATTTGAAAAATATCAACTCAACGAAGCCTGGACCTGGGAACACCAGGCGCTGGTGCGCGCACGCGTTACCGCAGGCAGTGCGGAGCTGGCAGCAGCCTTTGAAGCCGTGCGCCTGAAAGTCCTGTGCCAGCAGCGCGAATTGCCAGCCTTGCGTGAAGAGGTGCGCAACATGCGCCTGAAAATGCGCGAGCAATTAGGCAGCGGTAAAAATAACGCGCAAAACGAGCAGGTTTTTAATCTCAAGCAGGATGCCGGTGGTATCGTCGATATTGAATTTATGGTTCAATACGCCGTTTTAGCCTGGGCCTGGAAAGAGCCCAAGCTCGCCAAGTACACGGATAACATTCGCATACTCGGAGCACTGGAGGAGGCCGGTCTACTGGACGCCGAATCCGTCGCCCACTTGATCGACGCCTACAAGGCTTACCGATCCACCGGGCACCGCCTCGCGCTACAACGTCAGGAGGCGGTACTGCACAGCAAACAGGGTGAAGGTGAACCCATGTTTGTTACCGAGCGTCAGTTGGTGGGTCGCGTGTGGCAACAGCTGCTCGACGATCCTTCCGGCCAATAAATCGCAAGGTTCACTGAATTTGAATCATCGCCAGCGCCAGCCCATCCATCCGGTGTTGGCGATGGCGTTTCTCTTTATTGATTTTGTTAATTTTTTAGGAGTTGGCTATGTCATTTGCCGATCGCGACGGCGTTATTTGGCTGGACGGCGAGCTGGTCCCCTGGCGCGATGCCAAGGTTCACGTACTCACCCATACCCTGCACTACGGCATGGGCGTCTTTGAAGGGGTGCGTGCCTACAAAAGCGATAGTCGCGGCACCTGTATCTTCCGCTTGAAAGAACATACAGACCGCCTGTTTCGGTCGGCGCATATCATGCGCATGAAGATGCCCTTCGCCAAAGAGCAGATCAACGAAGCCCACAAGCAGGTGGTGCGCGAAAACAATCTCAGCGAAGCCTATCTGCGCCCCATGGCATTTTATGGATCGGAAGGCATGGGGCTGCGCGCGGACAATCTTAAAGTTCACGTGATTGTTGCTGCCTGGCACTGGCCGTCTTACATGTCGCCCGAGGCGCGCGACCTGGGCATTAAAGTGCGCACCTCCAGTTACACCCGCCATCACGTCAACATCTCCATGTGTAAGGCGAAAGCTAACGGCCACTACATCAATTCCTTGCTCGCATTGCAGGAAGCGCTGGACAGCGGTTGTGAAGAAGCCCTGTTGCTGGACAACGAAGGTTACGTGGCGGAAGGCAGTGGCGAAAACTTTTTCCTGGTGCGCGACGGTGTGATCTACACCCCGGAGCTGACCTCCTGCCTCGACGGTATTACCCGCAACACCATCTTCCAACTGGCGGCGGATTGCGGTTATGAAATCCGTGAAAAGCGCATTACCCGTGACGAAGTGTACATTGCCGATGAAGCGTTCTTTACCGGGACGGCGGCGGAAGTGTTGCCCATTCGCGAGTTGGATGGACGCCAGATCGGCGAAGGTCGGCGCGGTCCGATCACCACGCGTTTGCAAGACTTGTATTTCAAGGCGGTGCGCGGTGAATTGGCCGATCACGGCAACTGGCTGGCGCCGGTAGCCGGTTAACTGACCTGGCCCGGAGGCATAAAGCCTCCGGGGTAGCGGTAGGCTCTTTTCATTGCCAGGGGTTTTTTATGTCTTCATCTCCCAGCAAGCTGTTGATTATCGGCCCCGCCTGGATTGGCGACATGATGATGGCCCAGTCACTCTTCAAGGTCATCAAGCAGCGCAAGCCCGATACACAGATTGATGTGCTCGCCTCGCCCTGGACCTTGCCATTGCTGGCGCGGATGCCGGAAGTGGACAACACCATCGAGATGCCGCTGGGCCATGGCAAGATCGAGCTGGGCGTGCGCTACCGGCTGGGCAAGTTCCTCGCCAAGGCACATTATCAGCAAGCCATTGTCCTGCCCAATTCTTTCAAGTCAGCCCTG
Organism: Cellvibrio sp.; assembly: GCA_035490615.1. Classification (GTDB taxonomy): domain Bacteria; phylum Pseudomonadota; class Gammaproteobacteria; order Pseudomonadales; family Cellvibrionaceae; genus Cellvibrio. Next base: position 16,475 of record DATJLH010000022.1, on the reverse strand, counting down.
ATACCTGCTTTTGCCGGTATTCCGGTGCGCACCGGCTGGCGCGGTGAGATGCGTTATGGCTTGCTCAACGATATCCGCCTGCTGGACAAGCGCCGTTATCCCCTGATGGTGCAGCGTTACCTGGCGTTGGGTTATCCCGCCCATGCTGCTTTACCCGAGTCATTTCCCTATCCGCAACTGCTGATTGATCCGGCACGCCAGCCACAATTACTCACAAAATTCGGATTGCAGCGCGACCGCCCGGTGTTGATACTCTGTCCCGGTGCGGAATATGGCCCTTCCAAGCGGTGGCCGGAGGCCTATTACGCGCATGTAGCCGACCATAAAATCCGCAAGGGCTGGCAGGTATGGTTGCTGGGCTCAGCCAAAGATAATGTTGTAACTGAAGCGATTCGTGATCAATTGGATGAGGTGCAGCAGGTACATTGTCACAACCTGGCGGGCACAACCCAACTGGATGAAGCCATTGACCTGATGGCGGTGGCCGATGCGGTGGTGAGTAATGATTCGGGCCTGATGCACATCGCGGCCGCGTTGCAACGCCCCCTGGTGGTGATCTACGGTTCTACCTCCCCAGCCTTTACGCCGCCGTTGACGGAGCGGGTCAGGATTGTCTCGACCGCCATCGAATGCTCGCCCTGTTTTGAGCGGGAATGCCCAAAGCAACACCATCGCTGCCTCAAGGATTTACCACCGTCCATGGTGCTGGAGGCGTTGCAGGACGTGGCGCCCGTGCCGGTGACTCTACCCTGACCCCTTCAACTTGCAGGATTGCAATGCCAGATAATGCCCATCACGTGCTGATTTTGCGCGACGAATTGCAAACCTTGTGGCAAGGCAAGGATGTTTTCGCCGAGGTGCAGCAACTGCACGGCGAGGTGGCACGTGCGGCGCCGGGCCGGCAGACATTACGCTTTGAGTTGGCTGGCCGCGCCTACTACCGCAAGCTGCACACCGGCGTCGGCTGGGGTGAGATCATCAAGAATCTGATACGTCTGCGCTTGCCGGTGATTGGGGCCCGTAACGAATGGCTGGCGCTTAACAAACTGGCCGAGCTCAAGGTCCCCAGCCTGACGCCAGTGGCTTACGGCGAGCAAAAAACCAACCCGGCCACACGCTTGTCCTTTATCGTGACCCGAGAGCTGTGTGGCACGGTACAGCTCGATCACTATCTGCTGGAGCGCTTGCAAGCGCGCACGCTCCGCTTCGCCGAGAAACGGGTGTTGTTGCAGCAAACGGCGCGTATTGCGCGGGTATTGCATGCTAACGGCATCAATCATCGCGATTTATACCTTTGTCACTTCCTGCTGGACCGTCAATCCATGGTCGCCTGGCTCCAGGGGCAGGGCGAGCCAATCCTGTATCTCGTCGACCTGCATCGCGCCCAGTTGCGTGCTCGGGTGCCTCGCCGGTGGCGAGTGAAGGACATTGGTAGCCTGTATTTTTCAGCCCTGGATTTCGGGGTGACACGAGGGGATGTATACCGTTTTTTGCAACACTACTTCGGTCAATCCTTGCGAGAGATTATTGAGCACCACAGCGCGTTACTGCGAGAGATTGAGCAACGAGCGCACGCGCTGTATGCGCGGGAGCAGCGTTTGAAGCAACGTGTAAAACAACGGCGAGGTGAGAGCTGATGCGCCTCGCATTTACCCTGTTTCATTACTTCCCTTACGGCGGTCTGGAGCGAGACATGCTCGCCATGGCGCACGCCTGTGTGGCGCGCGGTCATGCCGTGACTATCTATACCCAACGCTGGACAGGCGACAAACCGGCTGAAATCCCCGTGGTGATCCTGCCGACCCATGCGCTGACCAACCACGGTCGCGCCCGAGCCTTTGTTAAGCAATTCCAGGCGCGCCGCGCGCAAGAAAAGCTGGACCTGGTGGTGGGTTTCAATAAAATGCCCGGTCTTGATGTTTATTACGCCGCCGATGTGTGTTTCGCGCAAAAGGCTTATGAAGAGCGCGGCTGGTGGTATCGGTTAAGTGGGCGCAGCCGGCATTATCTGGCCCTGGAACGCGCCGTGTTCGCGCCGACCAGCAAGACGCAGATACTGCTGATTTCCCCGGCACAGGTCGCGCCGTTTCAACGTTACTATGAGACGCCGGGTGCGCGGCTGCACATGTTGCCACCGGGCATTAAACGTGACCGGATTATGCCGCCGGATTATCCGGCACAGCGTCAGCGGTGGCGGGCTGCTTTTGGTTTATCGAACGATACCTTTTTGATGTTGATGGTCGGTTCGGATTTCCGCCGCAAAGGCCTCGCGCGCAGCATCCGCGCCTTGGCGAACTTGCCCGAGGATTTACGTCAACGGGCGCAATTATGGGTGGCTGGCCAGGATGATCCCCAGGTGTTTGTCAAACTGGCGCAATCCCTGGGGGTGGGGGAGCAGTTAAGGATTCTGGGCGCGCGCGACGATGTGGCGCAACTCTTATGGGCTGCCGATGTCTTCTTGCATCCCGCCCATAGCGAAGCGGCGGGCGCCGTGTTGCTGGAGGCTATGGTGGCTGGATTACCGGTCATTGCGACAGACGTATGCGGTTATGCGCACTACGTGGCCCGGCAGCAACAGGGGTGCGTGATAACGGCGGCGACGGCAGACCATCACTTGGCGGATGTCGTGGCGGACGTGGCGGCATCTGATCCGCAGATCTGGCGGCAGCGGGCGCGGGACTTTATCGCCACTAACGACATTTTTTCAATGATGGATAATGCTGTGGATTTTATTGAACAGCTGGCGCCGATGCAGGCGGGATGAGTTAACAGAACTATGCGACTAAACGCACTGAAATGGGCCCGCAGGGAAACCTTTTGTCTCAGCTGGGCAGCGCTCGGTATTTATTTGTTTTTATCCGCTTTTTTCTGGGCTTCAGGGCCTGCGCCGTTACGCGCGGTGTTCTATGTATTTTTGTTGTTGCCTTTTCTGCTGGTCCTGCCCTGGCGTAAATGGCGCACGGAAGAGTACGGCGGTTACTTCACAATCTCCGCGTTGGTCTTTGCCGCTTATTGTGTGTTGTCCTCGCTGTGGGGGCGCGCAGCGGATATCGATTTTTTCCTCAAGCAATGGTTTTTCCTGGCGTTCTGGTTGTGCGGTGTGGCCTGGCTGTTCTATTACCGTCCGGTCAATCTGCAACGGCTTTACCTGGTGGTTATCTGCATCGGGGTAGTTTGCTCGCTGGTCACGGTTTACTTTTTCTACGTCTACAAAAACTACTCCATCGCGGCGCGTCTCTCCGGGTTTGGACTGGCTGAAAACTCCACCATCGTGGCGCAGATTTTCGGTGTGGCGGCGTTGCTGGCCTACCTGAAGTCCTTGCAGGAGGAAAACTGGAAACTGTCCCCCCTGTTTTTTATTGCCGCCATGGTGTGCGCGCTGGTTATCCTGATGTCCCAAAGCCGCGGAGCGGCCATGGCGCTGGTGCTGGTGTGTTTTGCCGGTCTCCTGATTGTTCGTCCGCGCCCGCTTATCTGGGTGCCGCAGGTGACCCTGGCGATTGTCGGCAGTCTGGCGTTGTTTGCCTTTACCAATATGGATGACGTGCTGGAAAAGCGCGGCATTTCCTTCTCATTTCGCGACGCTATCTGGCTGGAACTCCTGGATCGCTCCCTGGAGCGGCCATTGTTTGGGCTTGGACTGGAGCGGGATTCGCGCATCATCATCCCCGATGTGGATGTGTTTCATCACGCACATAATTCGTGGATTGACATCCTTTACTATACCGGGCTGATCGGCCTGTTATTGGCCCTGTGGCATTGGGTGTTGCTGGCGAAGAGCTTCAGTCGCGACCGGGATATCCTGCCACTGTACCTCTGGCTGGCCTACGGCAGCCTGTGTTTGTTTACCAATGGCTCCAACCTGTTGACGCGCCCTGACGCGCAATGGTTGATGTATTGGGTTCCCGCCGGGTTACTGGCCGCCGTGGTCATGGGGCGCCGCCGATGCCTGACAAGATAAAGGTGATGATCTTGCAAACCCGGCACATTGAGAGTATTTCCTACCTCACGGCCGAGTTGGTTAACGCCTTTCCACCGGAACATTATCAGGTCACGCTGGTTTACCTTGAAACCGGCGAACCCACAGCGACCGATGCTCTGGCCCATCAGTGCGTTTTCCTTGGGTTGGACAAAACCGATTACAAAGGCTTGCGCCTCAAAGCGATGAAGAAGGTGCGTCCGTTTCTGAAAGCCAACACATTTGATGTGATCATCGCCAATATGTACAAACCCGTGCATTTGTTGATGCAATTGCGTCGCTCAGTGTCGGCAAGACTGTGTATTGGTATCATCCATGCCTTCGGCGAGTTTGATCGGTTCGGTCGCCGCTGGATGATGCGGCTCTCATTAGATGAGCGCTGGCATATGGTGGGTGTATCCGAGCCGGTGCGGCGTTACCTGATCAATGCCCGCTGCGGTTTGTATGAACACAACACCTCGGCGATTAACAACGCGGTTGATGTCGGGGCGATTGAGGCCCAGGCAATGGACGCAAAAACAGCCCGTGCGGCCTTGCACCTGCCTGCAACCGGTTTGATATTCGGTACTGTCGGGCGCTGCGTGAAAGGCAAGCGCCATCTGGAAATGCTCAAGGCGTTTCACCAGTTTTGCGGCGCACGCGAGGATGTATTTCTGGTGATTATCGGCGATGGCGAACTGCGTCCGGCGCTGGACGAATACATCACCCGGCATGATTTACATGGCAAGGTTTTTTTAACCGGTTATGTACCCCAGGCAATGCGTTATATCCGGGCGCTGGATGTGTTTGTCTTTCCCTCGGCGTCGGAAGGTTTTGGTATTGCCCTGCTGGAAGCCATGGCCCTCGGCTTGCCTGCGCTGGTGAATAATGTGGAGCCGTTAAGCAGTATCGTTGCCGGTTGCGGTGTAACGGTTGATACAACCGATGAAGTCGCCATGTGTTCGGCCATGGAAACGTTTTACCAATGGTCGCCGGCAGAGCATCGGGCCAAAGGGGTGTTGCATCACCAACGTGTGCTGGAACATTACGATATCGGGCATTTTCGTTCGGCTTACCGCGCATTAGTCGAACAGCAATTGGCAGGCAGAGAATAATAGCAAGCAGAAGGGTCTGTTGATCAAAGCCCCGTCGATCAAAGCGCTGGGGCTACAATTTCTTACACACAATATCACGACGGGCGAGTAGAGTTTCCCCTCGGAAATAGGCGATTTATGGTAGGTAAAAACAACACCGCACAACCGGTTGTGGAAACATCAGCGCTGAAAATTTATTTGCGGTTGCTGTCATACCTTAAGTCCTACCGTTTGATGTTTGTGATCAGCATTGTGGGTTTTGCGATATACGCTTCATCCACCACGATGTTTATCAAGATTCTCGAAAACCTGATTCACATTATTGAAAATAATAATCCGCAGGATCGTTTTCTGGTGCCCTTACAGGTCATTGGTTTGACGGTGCTGCGTGGCATCGGCGCGTTTGCCGGCGTGTACTTTTTATCGCGGGTTGCCTTCAGTGTCATTCACAATTTACGCGTGCAAGTGTTCAACCATATGACGCGTTTACCGAGTATGACATTTGATGATCAAAGCTCCGGTCATCTGGTATCGGTCATCACTTATAACATCAATGGTGTGACCGCCGCTGCGACCGATGCGATCAAGATTTTGTTGCGTGAGGGGCTGACTGTCATTGCCTTGTTGTCTTATCTGTTTTATACCGACTGGAAACTGACGCTGGTGTTTATTTTAATTGCGCCGCTGATTGGCTCATTGGTGACCACGGTAGGCAAGCGTTTGCGGCGGCTCAGTACCAAGGTGCAGACCACGGTGGGTGATATCACCCAGGTCACCAGCGAGATGATTACCGGTTATCGCGTGATGCGCAGCTTCGGCGGCGAAGATTATGAAAAGCAACGTTTTGAAGCGGCGAGCAAAAAAAATTACCAGCAAAATATGAAGATCGTGGTAACGGCGGCGGCCAACACGCCCTTGATTCAACTGATTGTTGCCTTCGCGATCGCGGCCTTGATTTACCTTGCACTGAATGTGATGGAGCTGGGTAACCCGGCGGAGTTTGTGGCTTACATGACTGCGGTAGGCGCCATGTTGCAACCCATGCGTCGCCTGGGTGAGGTGGCCCCAATTATTCTTAAAGGGGTTGCGGCGGCGGACAGCGTGTTCAGCTTGCTCGACCAGGCGCCCGAGCGTGATGAGGGTACGCAAGCCGTTGAGCGCGTTCAGGGTCAGGTCAGTTTTAAACAGTTATATTTCCATTACGCCCGCAGTGATAAACCGGCGCTGAAAGATATCAACCTTGATGTGATGCCGGGTGAAGTCATTGCCCTGGTGGGACGTTCCGGTAGTGGTAAGTCAACGCTCGTCAATTTGCTGGCTCGTTTTTATGACTATGACCAGGGTGAAATCGCCATTGACGGCATTCCGCTGACAGATTTTCGCTTGGCTAATCTGCGCCAACAAATCGCCTTGGTCAATCAGCATGTCACGTTGTTCAATGATACGGTTGCCGGCAATATTGCTTACGGCAGTTTGACGGATCGGGACATGGTAGCGATTCGCCGCGCGGCGGACCTGGCGCATGCGACAGAGTTTATCGAGCAATTGCCGCAAGGGTTTGACACCATGATTGGTGAAAGTGGGGCGCGGTTATCCGGTGGTCAACGGCAACGTCTCGCCATTGCGCGAGCCATCCTGAAAGATGCACCGATTTTGATTCTGGATGAAGCAACGTCCGCACTGGATAACGAGTCCGAACGTTTTATTCAGGCGGCGCTGGAAAGCGTCATGCAAAATCGCACCACCTTTGTGGTCGCCCATCGCCTGTCCACGATTGAGCGGGCCGATCGCATCGTTGTGATGGACGCAGGTGAGATTGTAGAACAGGGTACTCACGCCGAGCTGCTGGCCAAGGGCGCACACTATGCGAATTTGTATTCGATGCAATTTCGCGATGAACTGCAGGATGCCAGTAAGCCTGCTGAATAAATTACGCCGGGTAGCACAGGATATGGTGAGCCACTGTCAATAGGTGTAACAGGTGCAGCGGTTCTCTGACTAACAGGTTTTATGGGATAAAACCAAAGGAAATATCATGAATCTGACCATGCCTTTTTTTGATCGCGCGCGCGTGCTCGTTATAGGTGATGTTATGCTGGATCGCTACTGGCATGGCAATACATCGCGTATTTCGCCGGAAGCGCCGGTTCCCGTGATCAAGGTGAGTCAATCGGAAGAGCGTCCCGGTGGTGCGGCCAACGTTGCGCTCAACATTGCCGCGCTTGGCGCAGCGGCCTGTTTGATCGGCACCATCGGTGATGATGATGCCGGTATTGTGTTACAGAATCGTTTAAAAGCAGCATCCATCCATACGGATTTTCAAATTTCCCGCAATAAACCCACGATTACCAAACTGCGTGTTATCAGTCGGCACCAACAAATTCTGCGTATGGATTTTGAAGAGTCCTTTGATGCGCGGGACAGTAATGAATTTGCGCGAAAAGCCGGCCTTATCATGCCGCAGATGGATGCGCTGGTATTGTCCGATTATGCCAAGGGCAGTTTGCAGGATTGTCAGGCGCTGATTGCCATGGCGCGCATGCGTCGCATTCCGGTATTGGTTGATCCCAAAGGCAAAGATTTCTCCCGTTATCGCGGTGCAACCTTGCTCACACCCAACCTGCAGGAATTTGAGCAGGTTGTGGGCGGTTGTGACAGCGAGCAACAAATGGTTAGTAAAGGCAGTGCGTTAATGCAGGAGCTGGATTTACAAGCACTACTGGTAACGCGCGGTGAGCAGGGCATGACCTTGCTCCGTCCTAATCAACCGGAATTGCATTTACCCGCGCGTGCACGCGAAGTGTTTGATGTGACCGGTGCGGGCGATACCGTCATCGCGGTTGTTGCCGCTGTGATGGCATCGGGCCAACCCATAACAGAAGCCGTGGCCCTGGCGAACCTTGCTGCCGGGATAGCCGTCGGCAAACTGGGTACCGCAGCGGTCAGTGCGCCAGAGTTGCGTTTTGCCTTACAGGGTGAGCAAGGTTCTGAGCGCGGTGTTGTCAGCGAAGAACAATTGTTGCAAGCCGTAGAGGACGCACGCGCACGCGGTGAAAAAATCGTGTTCACCAACGGTTGCTTCGATATTATTCACGCAGGTCACGTTGGTTATCTGGAAGAAGCGCGTAAGTTGGGGCATCGCCTGATTGTTGCCATCAACAGCGATGCGTCAGTAAAGCGCTTAAAAGGTGAAGGTCGCCCGATCAATCCCGTGGATCGTCGCATGGCGGTCCTGGCTGGGCTGGAAGCGGTGGACTGGGTTTTATATTTTGAAGACGATACGCCGGAGCGTTTGCTGCGCAACCTGAAACCGGATGTGTTGGTAAAAGGCGGTGACTATCGCGAGCATCAAGTCGTCGGGGGCGATATCGTCAAAGACTATGGTGGCAGTGTCAAGGTACTAAGTTTTATTGACAGTTGTTCAACCACGGCCATCGTGAATAAAATTCGGCAGCAATGAGTTATCGGTGTGAAAGGATCTTGTGCAGGCTGCACAGAAAAATAAAATCGTTGCATTGAGTTCCAGCGTTTCTTCTGCCCAGACGGATAACGCTGGCGGAAGGTCGAAGATAGATTTATCAAATGGCCAACCACAAAGGTAACAACAGGCTCCCCAAACGGTAAAACCAAAAGCCGGCGTCGCCGCTAACGATGTCAGGCGAGTGAGGGTTATATTCGGGTGCCTGAGCAATTTCCCGGCGTAAGCCGTGATTCCCAACAGTGTCGCTCCGCGCACCAACCATTCAACATAACGCCACCAATGGTTGTCCTGATTTCCCAGTTTATCCATATCAAATTCGCGTAACAGTAACGCCAGGCAGAAGAGCCCCAACCCCGCATGCAGGTAACGATAGAGCGGGTCTGTTTTATTGGTATGGCTGTGATAGCTATGTAACAGACAAGCCAGCAGTAAAAAAATACTCTGCCCCACTTCCAGCAGCCCCTGCTCGGAGGTACTGATAAACCCCTGGCTCCAGAGTCGATAGGATTCCAGACTGATCAATGACAACACGACCAGTATCCATGTCGATCTATGGGTGTTAATAGAGAGCAAAACGGATGTCATAAGTGGCTTGCGCAGCAGATCAGTGATCAGCTGCGCGATCACATTATTTGGGCGGATACTGAATCAGGAGTTTGCGTAGCACTTCAGCAAGTTTTGCTTCATTGCTTAGCGAGAAATGTTGCAGCGGCACAGCTTCCGCACTGCCGCGCCAGATTAAATTGTTGGTAGATGTATCGGTGATGTCCACGATGATGATGCCTTCCTGTTTGTCGTTGGGCATGCTTTTGCCTCCACCCAATCCGATGCTGCCGTGCCGGCCAATCGGCAGGCCAATAGACAATCCCAATCCAGTAGAGGAGCCGGTACGAATACGTGATACCACCGTCATATCAATCAGCAGGCCCGGATTGCTTTCGGTGCGGTTGAATCCCTGGCTGGCCAGTTGGGTATCTGACAGTCGTTGGAGTTGCTGCGCGCTGACACCCGGGATCTCTGATGAGGTATTGCGCCAGTTGTAAGTACTGTGCCCACTAAAGTCGGTGCCGGGTTTGAAGTCCTGATTATATTTGGTGCTGGCGCATCCGCACATGATCAATACCAGTGCGAGCAGCCAAAAATGCAAAAGTGAGCGGGACATTGTCGGTATACTCGCCAGTTGTGGGTTCATAAAAGTGTCCTCAGGGTAAAGTATGCTATCCGCATTATTGTCCAGTGATTCGACCATCTTTATTGTGAATCATTGCCCTTTTTAATCTTTAGTCAGGCGGTTTGCAAATACTGGCGTTTTATTTCAGACTTGCTCCGCTTTTACCAACCAATGGCGAGTAGTCGTTATGGATTTAATTCAGGCAGTTGTTTTGGCATTGGTGCAGGGGTTGACCGAGTTCTTACCGGTTTCCAGCTCGGCGCATTTATTACTGGTTCCTATCTTTGCTGACTGGCCTGATCAGGGGCTGGCATTTGATGTGGCTCTGCATGTGGGTAGTTTGGCGGCGGTGATGATCTACTTCCGGCACGATATCAAACGGATGTTTTATGCCTGGCTCGCGTCTATTACCCGCCGCGAATCTTCCGAAGACAGCCGTTTGGCCTGGGCCGTTATCTTCGGCACCATTCCGGTGTGCATCGCCGGATTTTTTCTTAAAGATCTGGTGGCTACCGCGATGCGCTCACCGCTGGTATCGGCCTTCGGTCTGATTGTCTTTGGCCTGCTGCTGGCGTGGGCCGACTGGCGCCATCGCGGTTCGCGCAGTGAATACCAGATGAATAAATGGGACGTCTTCTGGGTGGGTTGTGCTCAGGCGTTGGCTTTGATTCCCGGCACATCGCGTTCCGGTATTACGATTACGGCGGCCTTGATGTTGGGCTTTACCCGCGAAGCTGCTGCGCGCTTTTCCTTCCTGCTATCCATTCCGGTGATTATCATTGCCGGCGCGGTAGAGACCAACGAATTGGTGCATGCGCAAGTTGCGGTGGATTGGACGGCAATGATTGTGGGAACGCTCGTTTCTGGGATCAGCGCTTACTTGTGTATTTATTACTTCCTGGCATTTATCAATCGGATCGGTATGCAACCTTTTGTGGTATATCGCATTGCCCTGGGGATTTTGTTGATTGTGCTTTACTGGAATCCAACGGCCTGAGGCATTAGACAAACTTGACGACACTGGTGTCTTTCTCGCGGCTTTTGCCCGCCGCAGCCAGTGCGTCAAGATAGGCTTGCCATTTGTGTTCCTGTTCGACGGCAAGCTGATAAAGATAATCCCAGGTGTAGATGCCGGAGTCGTGGCCGTCATCAAACAGAATTTTTAACGCGTAGTTACCGGCACGTTCAATGCCACTGATGCCCACATCTTTTTTACCGAACTGTAAAACCGCCTGACCCGGACCATGTCCCTTGACTTCGGCGCTGGGTGAGTGCACTCGCAAATATTCGGCACCCAGTTGATAATGCCGGGCGCCAAAATGCAATTCCAGCATTCTGGATTGTTTATGCAATTGAACCTTGGAGGGAACCACGGCGCTCACCCTGCTTTACAGAATATAACGACTGAGATCTTCATTTTTAGCCAGCTCACCCAAGTGTTCATCAACGTAAGCCGCGTTAATTTCGAGCCGGGTTTTCTCATTGCCCGCATCAAAAGAAATATCTTCCAGTAAACGTTCGAGGATGGTGTGCAGCCGACGCGCGCCGATGTTTTCGGTGCGCTCATTCACTTCCCATGCCGTCTCGGCAATTCGACGTATGCCGTCTTTGGTGAATTGAATCGTCACGCCTTCCGTTTCGAGCAATGCTTGCTGTTGTTCCGTCAGTGAAGCGCGAGGTTCGGTAAGGATACGCTCAAAATCATCCGGGGTTAGCGCGCTCAGTTCGACACGAATCGGCAAACGCCCCTGCAATTCCGGAATCAGATCTGACGGTTTGCTTAAATGAAATGCGCCGGAGGTGATAAACAGAATGTGATCCGTTTTGATGATGCCGTGTTTGGTGGTGACGGTGCAGCCCTCAATCAGGGGCAATAAATCCCGCTGCACACCCTCACGGGACACGTCCGCGCCGGAGGTTTGTCCGCGGCGCGCAACCTTGTCGATTTCATCAATAAAGACAATGCCATTTTGCTCGGCTGCTTCGATGGCTTGCGCTTTAATGTCTTCGTTATTAACCAGTTTACCGGCTTCTTCTTCCTGCAATTGCTTGAACGCCTGTTTCACTGTCAGTTTGGTTTTTTTGGTCTTGCCGCTTGATAACGATGAAAACATATTCTGCAATTGGCTGGTCATATCTTCCATACCGGGTGGTGCCATGATTTCAACACCGACCGGCGTAGCCGCCAGATCAATCTCAATCTCTTTATTGTCCAGCTCGCCTTCGCGCAGTTTTTTGCGAAATACCTGGCGCGTGCCGGATTCATTATTCAACGTTGGATCGCCGCCGCGTGCTGGCGGCAATAAAGCGTCGAGAATGCGTTCTTCCGCCGCTTCTGCTGCACGATGTTGTACGGTCTTCAGTGCGTGCTCGCGGTGCATCTTGATTGAAACATCCACCAGGTCGCGAATGATGGATTCAACATCGCGGCCCACATAACCGACTTCGGTAAATTTGGTGGCTTCCACTTTAATAAACGGCGCATTGGCCAGCTTGGCCAGCCGGCGGGCTATCTCGGTTTTACCGACACCGGTCGGGCCGATCATTAAAATATTCTTGGGGGTAATTTCACTGCGCATATCGGCGGGTACCTGCATGCGGCGCCAGCGATTGCGTAGTGCAATTGCTACGGCGCGCTTGGCTTCCTGTTGGCCGACAATGTGTTTATCCAGTTCGTGAACAATCTCACGGGGTGTCATGGTGGACATAATCAGTATCCAAAAAATTAATATTCCAGTGTTTCGATGGTGTGGTTCTGATTGGTGAAGACGCAGATATCACCGGCAATATGCAAACCTTTCTCTACGATGCTGCGTGCATCCAGGTGCGTATTTTCCAGCAGCGCACGCGCCGCTGCCTGGGCAAAAGGACCACCGGAGCCAATAGCAATCAAGTCGTCTTCCGGCTGAATAACGTCACCGTTGCCGGTGATGATCAATGAGGCTTCTTTATCGGCCACGGCCAACAGCGCTTCCAGTCGCCGCAGCGCCCGGTCTGTACGCCAGTCTTTGGCAAGCTCCACAGCAGCGCGCACCAACTGGCCGTTGTGAGATTCAAGTTTGGCTTCGAAACGCTCGAAGAGGGTGAAGGCATCGGCGGTGCCGCCAGCAAAACCGGCGATAACCTGATTTTTATAGAGTCGGCGCACTTTGCGCGCGTTGCCTTTCATCACCGTGTTGCCGAGAGAAACCTGACCGTCGCCGCCAAGCACAACCTGGCCTTCACGGCGCACAGAGAGAATTGTGGTCACAGGGGAAATCCTTTGTTGAACTATTGCGGACTGCGGCCGTAAGCCGCAGGGATTCCCTGAAAAGTGGGGGCGGGGTGGGTAATTTCAAGCAGATTATTTTAGGAGCGGCGGCCCGGCATCAGGGCGCCGCGTTTTTGTCGCGTTTTAACATGAGCGCATTGTATTGATTCGCCACCAGGGTGGAACGCGCGCTGGCCAGACGGGATTGGTCCTGAAACGGGCCGACGATGACGCGATGCCATAATTCACCGTTGCGGATAGTCACTTTTTCAATACGCGCATCGAGGTTCAACAGGATAAGTTGTGCGCGTAATTTATCGGCATCCACGTCGTTGCGAAACGAGCCGACTTGTAGGATGTACTCCATGGAATCCGGCTGGGGTTGTGCAATTTTTTCCACTGTTTGGGCCGGCTCAGTGGCGGGTACGATGACTTCGCTTTCCTGCAGTAATTTATAAAAATCAAAGCGCGGCTTGGGCACGTCTTCTTCGGTTTGCGTGCGTGTCACCTTGGGTTTTTCCGGGGCAGGTTGTTCCGTTTTGGCTGGTGGTGGCACGACATCGGCCAGGTAAACCAGAAACATGATAAACGCACCCAGCACACCGCCAATTAGTAGCCATACCCACCCCGGCACAGCGGGTTTGGCCGGTGCACGACGACGATTGGGGGAGCGATTTTTTTTGGCGTAATCTCGGGACATGGCAACTTCATCAAACTCAGGGTGGGCGCAATTGTACTTGCGTGGTGCAGGTGAGTCACTATGCCACCCTAACTCATTTCCTGCGGATCGACATCGATAGACCAGCGTACCCGTTTGCCTAGTGGCTCGCCCTCCAAATGAGCGGCGAGTTGGGTGAGGAGTTGCTGCAATGTTTTACGTTGGGCGCTGTTGAATTGCAATTGATAGCGGAAGCGGTCGCCGCGTTTCTCCATCATCGCCGGCAAGGGACCGAGATAGGTGAAGTGAGGGCTGGTTGGCTGCCACTGTTCAGCTTGCGCCCGCGCCAGACGCAAGAACTCGACAGCCAGTTCCGGTCGCTTGCTTTCCGCACGCAGCAGCGCGAGGTGTCGATAAGGCGGCAATTGGGTGACCCGCCGTTCGTGCAACAACAACTCGGCGAGCGCGTGGTAGCCCTGCAACATCAGGGTTTGCACCAGCGGGTGTTCGGTGTGGTGGCTTTGCAGGATGACTTTGCCCGGTTTGTCCGCGCGCCCGGCGCGCCCGGCGACCTGTAGCAGCAATTGCCCCATCCGCTCGGGACCGCGGAAGTCAGTACTGAACAAGCCTGCGTCTGCATCAATAATCACCACCAGGGTGACCAGTGGGAAGTGGTGGCCCTTGGCCAGCATCTGCGTCCCCACCAGAATGCAGGGTTCACCTGCCTGTACTTCCTCCAGCAAGCGGTGCATGGCGTGTTTGCTGCGCGTTGAATCGCGGTCAACCCGCAGTATCCGCGTGTGCGGAAATAATTGGCGTAATGCAGCTTCGCTGCGTTCCGTCCCGTGCCCCAGTGGTTGTAATTGATGGCTATGGCAATGGGGGCAACGGGAGGGTATTGGGCGTTGGTGATCGCAATGGTGGCAGTGCAAGTGGCGCGGCTGCTGGTGAACGGTCATGCGCGCGTCGCAATGGTTGCAATTGGCCAGCCAGCCACAGTCGTGACACTCCAGTGTGGGGGCGTAACCGCGCCGGTTAATAAAGATCAGCACCTGGTGGCGCGCCTGGATTTCCGCAGCAATGGCTTGCAAGGTCTCCTGTGCAAAGCCTTCATGTAATGGCTGCGCGCGAATATCGAGCAGGTGGATACTGGGTGGTAAGGCGGCACCGGCGCGGTGGGTCAGGCGCAAGTACTGGTAGCGCCCTTGTTGAGCATTATTGAGGCTTTCCAGCGCTGGCGTGGCAGAACCGAGCAATAGCGGAATCTTGAGCTGGCTGGCGCGCATGACGGCGAGATCCCGCGCTGAATAGCGGAAACCGTCCTGCTGCTTAAAGGAGTTATCGTGTTCCTCATCGACAATGATGATGCCCGGCTCCTTCAGGGGCGTGAAGATAGCTGAACGGGTGCCGATGATGATTCGGGCAATTCCGTCCCGCGCCTGCACCCAGGCATCCAGGCGTTCACGATCATTGAGGCCGGAATGGAGCGCGACAATCGGCACGGCAAAACGTCGCTGGAACCGCTGCAAGGTTTGGGGCGTGAGGCCGATCTCCGGGATCAATACCAGCGCCTGCTTGCCCTGGTCCAGGCTGCGGGCAATGGTTTGCAGGTAGATTTCGGTTTTACCGCTGCCGGTGGCGCCATCCAGCAGGTATACCTGGAACTGGTTCAGGGAGATATGTTCCAGTGCCGCTGCCTGCTCCGGGTTCAAGGTCAATGGCTGTTCGCGCAGAATAATCTGAATCGGCTCGGGTGTAAGTACTTGCTCACTGCAAGTAATGAGGCCTTTATCCACCAAGGGTTTAATCGCGGTAAGGGGTATCTCAAGTGCTTGTAGATCACCGCGTGTTAAATAGGGGTGTTCCTGCAGCGCAGCCAGCAGAGCGGATTGTCGCGGCGCACGTTTCAAACTCCCCGCCGGTAGACCTTTGCCCGCCGTTGTGAGGCGATAAACAGCTTCTGTGCGTAACCGGGCGACTTCTCCCTGGCGCAAGAGCGCTGGTAATGCGGTATGTAAGGCCTCACCAACAGGGCTTTGGTAATAATCGGCGGCCCACAGGCACAATGCCAGGATGTCAGGCATAAACGCTGGTGAGTTATCAATGATCGCTAGCGCGTGGCGCAATTGGCCAGGCGCTACGGATGCTTCCGTTTCTACTGATAGCAATACACCAATCACTTCCTGATGCCCAAAGGGTAAACGCAACAGCGTGCCGGGCTGCAGTTGCATTGCCTGTTCCGGTGAGATGTCCAACGGCGGTAGATAATCGAAGCGACGACGTAGCGGTGTAGGGATAGCGACCTGAAGAAAAACCGTGGGCATTGGGTGATCAGTCTTGGTTGTCAATGAACTGCCGGGCAGGATACCGCATAACTATCTCACATTGGGCTTCCATTAGGCGGGCTTTCTTTCCCAAGGCGTGTCGCACAAGCGGGTTAGTTTTTCCCCTTGCGTTATGCATTGATTCTGATAGTATCCCCGCTCCTTAAATTCCGCCCTTTTACCAACCGTTGTGCGGTGCTCGACAAATGCTCGGGTGGCGGCACAAAAAACGACAGGCAAACATCATGAAACCAGAAATTCATCCCGATTACGCCGAAGTTGCTGTTAACTGCAGCTGTGGCAACACTTTTAAAACCCGTTCTACATTAGGTAAAGATTTCCACGTAGACGTCTGCAACGAATGCCACCCCTTCTATACCGGCAAGCAGAAGATGGTAGATACCGGTGGCCGTATTGACCGTTTTACCAAGCGCTTTGCCAGCCGTATTGGTGGCAAGAAGTAAGACAGACGTTGTGTTTCCTCGCTATCAGTCGGGAAGCATGCATCCAGAAACGCCGAAAGCTCTCGCTTTCGGCGT
>DATJLH010000021.1:0-2075 GCA_035490615.1 Cellvibrio sp. | reverse complement strand
GGGCGCCCGCCTTATGAAATCTGGAAATTGGCACAAGCTTCCGGTTTATTTGAAGCATTACCCTTGGTACAAAGTTTAGGTGTATTGCGCCGGATCTAGGCGCTATAACGATTATCCGAATGACTGATGTTGCGGATTTTTTTTGCTTCTGCATTATTTTTATGAATTGTTATGGGGGTGTCGGGTTACGCGGCTGCGCCGCTAACGCGACCTACGCGCACCAAGTAGGGCGGATTAGCGCAGCGTAATCCGACAACTCCCCAAACTCGCAAACCGATACCTGTTACTGGTTTCTTCATCGATCACTCCTGCATAATTCCCTCACGCCGGGGGCCTCGCTTTACCCTGGCGTAAAAAATAAGTGAGAGAAATAACAATAACCTACAGGTAATCCTATGAAACCTTTACATCAATCTATGGTGCGCGGTCTGCTACTCGCAGTCTTGGCACTCGGTATCAATAATATTTCCCTGGCACAGAATCTCGGCAGCAACCTGGCCCTTACCGGTCCGGGCGCCGGTGCGGACGGTTCCGGTTTCAGCAATACGAAAACGGTGCGTGACGGCAATATCAACACCGCCTCGCAAGCGAGCGGCACGAGTAACCAGCGGGTGTCAGTGAAATGGAGTGATGCACAAACCTTTAACACGGTGGTACTGCGCGAAGCCGGCAACCGCGTGACGAGCTGGCAATTGCGCAATCATGAAACCGATGAAGTCTTATCCACCGGCAACGCCATCGGCGCAAATCGGGTGATCAACCTCGGCACGGTAAGCATGAAAAAAATCAGTTTGTATGTCGATGCCAGCGCGGCACCGGCAATTGCAGAATTTGAAGTGTATAACGCAACCGGCGCTGCAAGTTCGAGTGCAGTATCGAGTGTTATAAGTTCTGTTCCCGCATCATCCAGTGCGCCGTCCTCCAGCGCAGCATCAGTAGTTTCCTCTTCCGTTCCGCCAGTGTCCTCGTCGAGTGCCAGCAGTGCGCCGTCAGTCGCGACCACCTACGAAGCGGAAGATGGTGTGATTACCAGCGGCGCCGTGGAATTTAATCACAGCGGTTACACCGGTTCCGGTTTTGTTAATTATGATAATCAGGTGGGCAGCGCACTGGAGTGGACGGTTTATCAGGCCAACGCCGGCGGTGCAACCCTGACGTTCCGTTTTGCCAACGGGACAACAGCAGATCGCGCGATGAATATTCTGGTCAACGGTGCATCGGTAAACGGCAATATGTCATTCCCTGGCACCGGTGCCTGGAATACTTGGACAACCCGCAGTATCAACGTCAATTTGCACGCAGGGGTCAACACTATTCGCACCCTGGCGACGACGAGCAATGGCGGTCCGAATATGGATCACATGACGGTATCCGGCGCTGCAGCAAGCAGCGTGTCGAGCAATTCCAGTAGCAGTGTGGCCAGTGGTGAAGTACTGGCTTTTCCCGGCGCGGTCGGTTTCGGTCGTCTGGCCAGTGGTGGGCGTGGTGGCGATGTTTATATCGTGACCAACCTCAATGACAGCGGTGCCGGTTCGCTACGCGACGCGATTACGTCAGCCAGTGGCCCACGCACGATTGTGTTTGCAGTATCGGGCAACATTCTTTTGCAATCCAAGCTCGATATTAAACGGCCCAATCTCACGCTTGCCGGTCAAACGGCGCCGGGCGATGGCATTACGGTTGCGGGTTATCCGGTAACGGTTAATGCCGATAACATCATCATTCGTTACATGCGCTTTCGTTGCGGTGACTTTAATGCATTGGCCGAAAACGGTAAGCCCGCTAAAGGTAATGGCGACCTGAAAGGCAGTACGGCGGGCGCACTGGACGTGCTGGAAGCGAACAACGTGATCATAGATCACGTATCAACGTCCTGGGCAATCGATGAAACCTTATCGGTAACCTATTCAAATTATGTGACGGTACAACATTCTATTGTGTCGGAAAGTTTGAATGACTCTTATCACGATAAAGGTAACCATGGTTTCGGTTCGCTAATTCGCGGTAACGGTGAAGGCGGCAGTACGTTTTATCGCAACCTGTATTCGCACCACGATATGCGTAACCCCGGTGCA
>DATJLH010000020.1:0-16207 GCA_035490615.1 Cellvibrio sp. | reverse complement strand
GTCCCCGGTAATACGGTGGATGTGCATGTGGCTGCCAAGGGGGGCGGTTCGGAAGCCAAGACCAAATTCGCGATGCTTAACCCCTCGGACTCGGTGGTGGACTGGGTATTGGAGATGGTGCCCAAGATGGGTGCCGGCTGGTGTCCGCCGGGTATGCTCGGTATCGGTATTGGCGGCACGGCAGAAAAAGCCATGCTGCTGGCCAAAGAGGCACTGCTTGATCCGGTGGATATCCAGGAGCTGCAAGCGCGCGGCGCCAGCAATCGCGCCGAAGAGCTGCGGATTGAGCTTTATGACAAGGTCAATCGCCTGGGTATCGGCGCCCAGGGGCTGGGTGGTTTAACCACCGTGCTGGATGTAAAGGTCAAGGATTACCCGACCCACGCCGCCAATAAAGCGGTGGCCATCATCCCCAACTGCGCCGCTACCCGTCACGCGCATTTCACACTGGATGGTTCAGGTCCGGCATTGCAAACTCCGCCATCGCTGGAAGACTACCCGGATATCTCCTGGGAAGTAGGCGAGGGTGTGCGTCGCGTGAACCTGGATACCGTTACCCCGGCGGAAGTGCAAACCTGGAAAACCGGTGAGACTATCCTGCTGTCCGGTAAGATGCTGACCGGTCGCGACGCAGCGCATAAAAAGATGGCCGACCTGCTCGCCAAGGGTGAACCCTTGCCGGTGGATCTGAAAGGCCGCTTTATCTACTACGTCGGCCCGGTCGATCCGGTGCGCGATGAGGTGGTCGGCCCAGCCGGCCCAACCACTGCCACGCGAATGGATAAATTCACACGCACCATGCTGGAAAAAACCGGCCTGTTGGGCATGATCGGTAAATCCGAACGCGGTCCCGCCGCCATCGATGCCATTCGCGATCACCAGTCGGTCTACCTGATGGCTGTGGGTGGTGCCGCCTATCTGGTGGCGCAGGCGATCAAGTCTTCCAAGGTCCTGGGTTTCCCGGAGCTGGGGATGGAAGCCATCTATGAATTCGACGTGAAAGACATGCCGGTCACCGTCGCGGTGGATTCCCGCGGGGAGTCGGTACACATCACCGGCCCACAGATCTGGAAAGCGAAGATCGAAGAAGGGGTCGTTAATATCCTTTAGGGGTATCTATCAGCCTGTTAAAAAGCCGGACTCGTTCCGGCTTTTTTATGCGCCGCAGAGGTTGCGGTGGATGCCGGCAGCACCTATCTGATCATTTATCTGATAGAGGCATCCGGCAAACTCTTTCAGCGATGGGCAGTCCAACCCGATACCATTGGCACTGCAAACATCATGAAAGGAGCCCTTCAATGACTTCAGCCACGCATAAACCCATCGCCGAGGAAACCTGCGAAGCTTGTCGAGCGGATGCCCCGCGTTTGACGGAACAGGAGATTCACGCTCTGCAACAGGAGGTGCCGCAATGGGAAGTTAAAACGCGCGACAAGGTGCCCTTGCTGGTACGTGAATACACCTTCAAGAATTTCTTCCAGGCGCTCGCGTTTACCAATCTGGTGGGACGGCTGGCGGAAAGTATGGATCACCATCCCGCGATATTGACCGAGTGGGGCAAGGTGCGGGTTGAGTGGTGGACCCACAAGATCAAAGGCTTACACCGAAATGATTTTGTGATGGCAGCCAAAACAGAACGTTTATATGAAGCGCGGGATTGGGAAAAATAAATGCCCGCTTAATCACGGGCATTTATTCTGAAGCGGGTTAAATCAATAGACCCGATACTGCTCGGGCACCTGATCAATGGAGCTGATGGGCTCCATCAGGTTGCGCACCCGACCATCGTGGATACCGTAGATCCAACCGTGAATGGTCAGTTCCTGGCCGCGTTTCCAGGCATTTTGAATGATATTGGTGTGCGATACGTTCGCCACCTGCTGCATAACATTCAATTCGCATAACCGATTGAGTTGCTCAGTCGGATTACTGATACCGTCAATCAATTCCTTATGGGTGTAATACACATCGCGGATGGCGCGCACCCAGTAATCCACCAGCCCCAACTGACGCCCTTCGAGCGCCGCCTTCACACCACCACAGCCATAATGGCCGGTAACCATGATGTGTTTTACCTTGAGGAACTCCACCGCAAACTGCATAACGGACATGCAGTTCAAATCGGTGTGGATCACGATATTGGCCACATTGCGGTGCACGAAGAGTTCACCGGGCATGAGATCAACGATTTCGTTGGCGGGGACGCGGCTGTCGGAACAACCTATCCATAGATACTCAGGGGCTTGTTGTTTGGCGAGGGCTTCGAAGAAGCCGGGTTGTTCTTTCTGGATTTTTTCTGCCCAGCGGGCGTTGTTTTCGAAAAGATGGTTCAAATCAGTCATGGCAATCTCTGTCAGCTGTTAACCCGGGCCGCAGTATATGCAATTGCCTGTAGCTGACCAAGCACTTCGGGTTTTTATTTTGGCCTGGAATGTTACAGTGGCGCCATTGACGGAACAGGAGCCGGGGCCGCGTGAATACCAAAAACCCATCGAAAACCCAGTCCAACACCCTCTATTGGCACGACTATGAAACCTGGGGCGAAGTGCCTGCCCGGGACCGCCCATCGCAATTTGCCGGCGTGCGCACCGATGAAGACCTCAATATTATCGGCGACCCGCTGATGCTCTACTGCCAGCCAGCGCCGGATTGCCTGCCCAAACCCGATGCCTGCCTCGTTACCGGACTCACACCGCAGGTTGCGTTGGAAAAGGGGGTGCCGGAATACCAGTTTGTCGCTGCCATTGCCGCCGAACTGAGTGAGCCGGGTACTTGCGGCGTGGGCTACAATTCCATTCGATTTGATGATGAAGTCACGCGCTACGCGCTCTACCGCAATTTCTATGATCCCTACGAACGCGAGTGGCGCAACGGCAATTCACGCTGGGACATCATCGATATGGTGCGCATGACCCGCGCCCTGCGGCCCGAGGGCATCCAGTGGCCCGATTACGAGGATGGTCGCCCGTGTTTTCGGCTAGAGATGCTGACCGCTGCCAATAACCTGAGCCATGAGACGGCGCACGATGCGCTCTCCGACGTGCTCGCCACCATTGCTATTGCCCGCCTGATCAAGCAAAAGCAGCCCAAACTCTATGATTACGCGTACCGGCTGCGCGATAAGCGTTTTGCCGGCAGCCTCATCAATATCGATGAATGCAAGCCGGTGCTGCACATCTCCTCCAAGTTCCCCAATGAAAATGGCAATGCGGCGCTGGTGGTGCCCCTGGCGTTTCATCCGACCAATAAAAACAGTGTGATCGTATTTAACCTGGCCTCTGATCCAGTTGATTTGCTGCGTTTGCCGGTGGAGACGTTACGGCAACGGTTGTTTGTCCGGCGTGAAGACCTGGCTGACGGAGAAGAGCGGCTGGCATTAAAAGAAGTGCACCTCAACAAGACGCCCATGTTGCTTCCCCCCAGGATGCTGGATGAAGCCACGGCGCATCGGCTGGGGCTTGATCGCGCCGCGAACGAACGCCATTGGCAAGTACTTGCTAACCTGACGCTGGAAGAACAACAGGCATTGCGCGGCAAGTTAATGGCCTTGTATGGCGAACAGACGTTTGCCGAGCAAAATGATCCCGAGCAGATGCTCTATAGCGGCGGCTTCTTTGATGAGCATGACAAACGCCTGATGCAGAAGATTCGCGCTATGTCGGCGCAAGACCTGGCAACAGCAAGTTTGCCGTTCAAGGACCCGCGCTTGGGGGAGTTATTGTTTCGTTATCGTGCGCGCAATTTTCCCACCAGTTTGACACCACCAGAGGCGCAGCGCTGGCGCGAGTTTTGTCGCTGGCGGCTCACCCATCCCGAAGCTGGAGCCGGTATCGTCTGGGACCAATTCCAGCAACGCCTGGCAGAGCTGTCGGCCGAGGAACTGACGACGTCCCAGCGGCAGCTGCTAAAGGATTTGGCGAGCTATGCCGATAGCCTGATCAAGCGCGTTCAGTAAGCGCCAGGCGCAGATGTCGTAAACCAGCAGATTTTTCGTAACCAAAGCGAAAGTAATTTTTGCTGGCACATTAATCTTCCTGTAAAAGCTTTGCTATGCTGAATAAAAGCCCCGCGTTTTTAGTGATAAAAATTATGTTTAAAAGGATTTGTTCTAATAAGGGCAAAACTTTTACCAAAATAGACTATTAATTAGATGTGCCGGCGTACCTTGACCGGCCACCAGACAACGTCATAACAACATAATAATCAGCCAATCGGCGTCAATGATTGGCTTCTAAAGCGCATTGGTGGAGGCTGTATGTCAGCAAGATGGTCATTAAGAAAGAAAATAAGTGCCTCGGTCGCGGTTTCCCTCGTACTGGTTGGGTGTGCTGTGGCCTGGTTGTCCTACTCCTCCGCTATGAAGCAGATGGAAGCTAACATCGCCCAGCAAGTGAAAGGCATCTCCGCCACCTTTACCAAATACGTGGGCGACTGGTTTGCTGCCAAGGGTAAGGCGCTGGAGAGCTTTCCCGCTGAGGCGGATGAAAGCCGCTACAACGCGCACCTGGTGCAATTGCGTATCTCCGCCGATGTCGACAATGTCTTCCTCGCCTTTGCTGATGGTTCACTGGTAAACGCCAACAACCTGCAGATGGCCGCGGACAACAGCGACCCCCGCGTGTGGAGCTGGTATATCAACGCCACCAAAAATCCCCGCAAAACGGTTGTGGAAAATCCCTCGGTGGCATCTGCCACAGGTAAAAATGTGGTGTCGCTCGGGCGCGCGGTGCTGAATCCCGACGGCAGTATCAAAGGCATTCTGGGGGTGGATGTGGTGCTCGATAATATCGTGCAGCAGTTGCGCGATATTGAATTGCCCGGCGACGGCGAAATGTTTATCGCTACGCGTAAAAATACCGTCTTCGCCCACCGCGACCAGAGCCTGCTTAACAAACCTCTGACGGATGTTGCTCCGGAACTGACCCAATCTACGGTGGACACATTATTGCGCGGCCAACAAACCTCCACCTTGATTCCAGTGGATGGTCGAACCAAACAAGTCTTTGCCGATCCGATTGCTGATTCCGATCTGGTACTGGTAATGCTGCTTGACCGCGAAGCCCTGGTCGGGCCGGTGCAGTCCACCTTGATCGGCCAGATGATGGCGACTTTACTGCTGCTGGTGGCGACGCTGATTGGTATTAACTGGCTCAATGGTCGTTTACTGCAACCGCTGAATAACGTTTCGGACTCCCTCTCTGAAATTGCCTCCGGTGATGGGGATTTGTCGCGTCGGTTACCGGTGACCTCAAACGATGAAGTAGGGCAACTAGCGGCGAACTTCAACTTATTTGTCGACCATATGCACGATCTGGTTGAGCACATTCGCGGCCAGGCCAATGAGCTGCGCGATAACGCCCGCTCGACAGCAGAGCGCGCGATGCACTCTGTGCGTGAACTGGGGATGCAGCAGGAACAAATCGGTATGGTGACTGAATCCATGACGGAGATGACCAACGCTACCCAGGAAATTGCGCACCATGCGGAACGCACGGCTACCTCGGTTGATGAGTCGGTGGCCAGTGCTGAACACGGAAAAACCCAGGTGGATAAAACCCGCGATTCCATCTTTGTGTTAGCTGAAAAAGTGGAACAGGCGGGCAGTGTGATCTCGAATTTAAACGAACACGCCCAAAAAATCAGCGGTATCCTCGCGACTATCCAGGGGATTGCCGAGCAAACCAATTTGCTCGCCCTGAACGCCGCCATTGAAGCTGCGCGCGCCGGTGAACAGGGGCGCGGTTTTGCGGTGGTTGCCGATGAGGTGCGGGTATTGTCACAACGCACCCATGCCAGCACCGAGGAAATTCAATCGATGATTTCATCGCTGCAAGCGACAGCACAAAACGCGGTGTCGATCATGGACGACAGTCGCAAACTGGCGACCGGCAGTGTGACCAATGCGGACAATGCATCGCAATCGCTCAATAAAATTAATGAGGCGGTCGGTGTGATCAGCAGCATGGCTTCGCAGATTGCTACGGCGGCGGAAGAGCAGAGTCATGTGGTGCAGGAAGTACTAAAAAATATGACGGCGATCAAACACGTGGCAGATGGCCTGGCAACCGATGCGCAATCCGGTGAGGCGCGGGCGAAGGTGCTGGAGGATCACTCCCGCGCGCTGAGCGATAAAGTGGCTACTTTTACGTTGTAAAATCTTAATAAAATATCTTAGGTTTGCATGCAGGTGCTTCGAAAGTCGTTTGTCATTAGCCTATGAGTTTCGAAAACGCATAACAAATTGGCAGGAAAGCCAATTTGCACAGCGAAGCTGCCCGAAGGGTGAGCCACATGGATGTGGCGAATGAATACCTCCCTGTAGCTCCCTCAAGTCGTCCTTGACTTGAGGGTTTCGAAACTCATAGGCTAACGACAAACTCGTAACCTGCCAGCGTAAACTCTGCTTTTTCTGCAATATCCCTGTCACCAAACCACGCTATAAATGCCCCTTTTCTTTTGGATAGGGGCGAGCAGATGATCACCACGGCGAAACAGGGGCGCGGCCCCAGGCACTTCAATGTCACCTTGGTGGATCGGCTGTGGAACTTAAAGCGCCTGTGCGAGAGTGAGTTCAAGCTGCATATTCCGCTAAATATGGTGCTTAAAGACGAGGCCTATCGCGAAGAGTTGCTGGAGAAAGCGCTTAAATTGAATCATGAAGAGCTGACCAGCCTGGTGTGGGAAATTCGCCAGTTGGAGGATGACCGGATTTCGGCTGAGGGCGTGAGTCGCACGAAAAGTTTGCGCGTAAAGGACAAGAAAAAATATTGGTTAAAACTGACTCCTCTGGCCAGTGTGGCCTTGGGCCTGATCGTATTTTTATCGGGCTTTTTATTTCGATCGGTGATGCCCGGTGGCCCGGGTGTCGATGTCTTTGCGCCATCCGCTGTGGCACAAAAAAATATCGCTCCGACAGACGCACAGCCAGTGCCGGTAGTTGCATCGGATCAACCTTTGTTTCGCTTGCACGGTTCGAATACGGTGGGGGAACAATTAGCGCCGCGTCTGGTGTCGGCTTATCTGGCGGAGAAGGGCGCTACGGCTATTACAACTGAGGTAAGTGATAATCCGGTAGAAAAAATAGTAACCGGTTTGCTTGACGGTAAAAAAGTCTTTGTAGAAATTCACGCGCACGGTTCAAGCACGGCGTTTGAAGATTTGCGCAACAGTGCTGCGGATATCGGCATGTCATCGCGGCGTATCAAAGAACAAGAGCTGCGTGATCTGCAGGCGCAGTACGGCGATCTTGCCCACGCCGGCAGTGAACATGTTATCGGCCTGGATGGTTTGGCTATCATCACCCATCCGGGTAATGCCATCACCGCATTGTCGTTGCAACAATTGGTGGCCATTTTCTCGGGCGAGATTAGCAACTGGTCGCAGCTGGGCGGGAGTGATGTACCCATCACCCGTTACGCGCGCGACGAAAATTCCGGCACCTGGGATACGTTCAAAAGCCTGGTGCTCGACCCGCGCCAAGCCAAACTGGCGGCTGATGCCAAACGCTACGAATCCAGCACCGGTCTGGCGGACGATGTAAGTAAAGATCCGGGCGCTATCGGGTTTATCGGGCTGCCTTACGTGCGCCAGGCGAAGCTATTGGCAATATCGGAATCGGATGAACACCTGGCGATTATTCCCACGCACTTCACTGTGGGAACCGAAGATTATCCGCTGGCACGACGTTTATATTTTTATACCCCACAGCTGAACGCCAATGCTTTTGCACGTGAGTTTGCCAACTTCAGCGTACAGGAAGACGCCCAGGCGATTGTGGAAAAAATCGGCCTGGTATCGCAAAACATCACCACCGGCAAAGCCTTCGATAAAAACTTTTATCCGCCGCTGGTGCGCGAACTGACCACACACTCCGAGCGACTCTCCATTAATTTCCGATTCAAAAGCGGCAGCGATGAATTGGATAGCAAAGCTTTGCGTGATATCGATCGGCTGGTGAAATATATGGAGCAGCAAGCGCCCAGGCGCGTGCAATTATTCGGCTTTTCCGATAGCGAAGGCGACGAGGCTTCCAGTCAAGAGCTTTCGCTGAAACGTGCGCGCGTTGTGGAACAGGCTTTGATTGCGCGCGGTGTTTATCCGTTGTTAACCAAGGGGCTGGGTGATGCAGCGCCGCTGGCCAGCAGTGAAACGTCTTCCGGTCGAAATATGAATCGCCGTGTTGAGGTGTGGATTCTCTGACGTTTGCACAATGCGAGTTTGGCGTTAGGGCTTTGGTTTTGAAACCTTCATGTCAAGGATGACTTGAAGGAGCTACGGGGATGATGCATTCGCCACATCCCTGTGGCTCACCCTTCGGGCAGCTTCGCTGTGCAAATTGGCTTTCCTGCCAATTTGGCATGCGTTTTCAAAAGCAAAGCCCTAATGACAAACGGACTACAAAGTGCTCAATCCACATTGGCCGAAAACTTTACTATTTTTGATTCACAACAGTTTCTCAATATCCCCCACCAAATCTTCCGGTTTCGTCGTCGGCGCATAACGCTCAACCACGCGACCTTCGCCCGTCACCAGAAACTTGGTGAAATTCCATTTGATCGCCTTGCTGCCCAAAATCCCCGGCGCTGCCTCCTTCAAGGCAACAAATAAAGGATGCGCGTTATCCCCATTCACATCGACCTTGCTGAATAAAGGAAAGGTCACCCCGTAATTCATCTCGCAGAACTGTGAAATCTCCGCATCACTGCCGGGTTCCTGGCCGCCGAACTGGTTACAGGGAAATCCCAGCACCTGCAGCCCCTTGTCGCGATAGGTCTGCCACAACTGCTCCAGCCCTTTGTACTGCGGCGTAAAGCCGCACTCGCTGGCGGTGTTGACGATCAGGTAGGCCTTGGCGGGATAGTCGCTCAACCGGGTTGTGCGGCCATCGTTGGTAGTGCAGGGGATAGTCAAAAGGTCATTACTCATAATGTGCTCTCCTTATGATGAAGTGATGGCTAGTGTGCGCCCGGATACCCGGCAGGTAAACGCTTCGTTTACTGAGAATCGTTGCTAAATGAAACATATCCACACAAAAAATGGGTAAACCCGTTACATGGCGGTGGGAATTTGTCCTTTTTGCGAGTACAATCCCGCGCGCTGATTCGGTGCTGGTTTTCGCGCCGTACAGGTCCTCATTCTCCAATAGTTCGTCTCGCGGGAGCTTTCTATGTCATCCATCAAAAAAGTGGTTCTGGCCTACTCCGGCGGCCTTGATACGTCTGTAATCGTCAAATGGCTGCAAGAAAACTACAACTGCGAAGTGGTGACATTCACGGCCGATATCGGCCAGGGTGAAGAAGTAGAACCGGCCCGCGCCAAAGCCCAGGCCCTGGGTGTCAAGCAGATCTATATTGATGACCTGCGTGAGGAATTCGTGCGCGATTTCGTGTTCCCCATGTTCCGCGCCAATACCATCTATGAAGGTGAGTACCTGCTGGGTACCTCCATTGCCCGTCCGCTGATCGCCAAGCGCTTGATCGAGATCGCCAATGAAGTGGGTGCGGATGCTATCTCCCACGGTGCGACCGGCAAGGGTAACGACCAGGTACGTTTTGAGCTGGGTGCCTATGCACTTAAGCCGGGTATTAAAGTGATCGCGCCCTGGCGTGAGTGGGATTTAACCTCCCGCGAAACCCTGATGGCCTACTGCGAGAAAAATAATATCCCGGTGGACTTTAGCAAGAAGAAAAAGTCCCCATATTCGATGGACGCTAACCTGCTGCACATTTCCTATGAAGGTGGTGTGCTGGAAAATCCCTGGACGGAAGCCGAAGAAGATATGTGGCGCTGGAGCGTTTCCCCGGAAGCGGCACCAGACAAAGCCACCTATGTTGATTTGACTTATGAAAAAGGTGACGTTGTTGCGCTCAATGGCGAACGTATGTCCCCGGCGACCGTACTGGCAACCCTCAACAAACTGGGCGGTGAGAATGGTGTCGGTCGTCTGGACATCGTCGAGAACCGCTACGTCGGTATGAAGTCCCGCGGTTGTTATGAAACGCCCGGTGGGACCATCATGCTGCGCGCCCACCGTGCCATTGAATCCATCACCCTCGACCGTGAAGTCGCACATTTGAAAGACAGCCTGATGCCGCGCTACGCCGAGATGATCTACAACGGCTATTGGTGGAGCCCGGAGCGCAAGATGCTGCAAACCGCTATCGACGAATCGCAACAATTTGTTAACGGTGATGTGCGGGTGAAATTATATAAAGGTGCTGTGCATGTGGTTGGTCGCCGCTCGGCGGACAGCCTGTTCGATGAGAAGGTTGCGACCTTCGAGGACGATGCCGGTGCTTACAATCAAAAAGATGCAGAAGGCTTTATCAAGCTGAATGCACTGCGTATGCGCATTGCGGCTAACAAAGGTCGCACACTGCGTTAATTCTTTGGGTTTACCACACGGTTAGAGCGGCATTTTTAGAGTGCTGCTCTACACTGTACATATTTCGGGCAGTTTGATGTCGCCCTGCACGCGCTAAAGTATCTGCTTTATCCGCTGTCGCGCCATCAGTGACGGATCAGTTATTAACGGAGAGTTATCCCGGGGATTCAACTTGATCAGGATCAATATCGGTAACTTCTCTTTTACGCACAATGACGCCCCGGAAAGGGGGCGCCTTGGTGCGGTTGATACATCTTCTTTTCTTGAACGTAACCCTTTTCTTTATCGCATTGGGAATGTCCTATGAGTAGTAATCCGGCAGTAGCCACTGACCATCCGGTCTATGATTACAATGTCGTGCGCCAATTCGCCATCATGACCATCGTTTGGGGTGTGGTCGGTATGGGTATTGGTGTGCTGATTGCGGCCCAGTTGTTTTGGCCGGAATTAAACGACATCTTTCAACCCTACACCCATTTTGGCCGGCTGCGTCCGTTGCACACCAACGCCGTGATATTTGCGTTTGGTGGCTGTGCGTTATTTGCAACTTCCTATTATGTGGTCCAACGGACCTGTCAGACCCGCTTGTTCGGTGGCTGGCTGGTGCCGTTTACCTTCTGGGGTTGGCAACTGGTCATTGTGCTCGCGATCATCACTTTGCCGATGGGCTATACCACGACGAAGGAATACGCCGAGCTGGAGTGGCCGATTGACATCCTGATTGCCATTGTCTGGATAAGCTATGCGATCGTGTTCTTCGGCACCATCGTCAAGCGCAAGACTGACCATATCTACGTGGCCAACTGGTTCTACGGTGGATTTATTCTCACCATCGCGGTACTTCATATTGTTAACAGTGCCTTTACGCCTGCTTACTTCATGAAGTCTTACTCCGCCTACGCCGGTGCTGCTGATGCCATGGTGCAATGGTGGTATGGCCACAATGCGGTAGGTTTCTTCCTGACCGCCGGCTTCCTGGGCATGATGTATTACTTTGTACCCAAGCAGGCGGGTCGCCCCGTGTATTCCTATCAGTTGTCCATTGTTCACTTCTGGGCATTGATCTCTGTTTACATCTGGGCTGGTGCGCACCATCTGCATTACTCCGCGCTGCCCGACTGGGCGCAAAGCCTGGGTATGGTGATGTCTTTGATTCTGCTGGCGCCCAGCTGGGGCGGTATGATCAACGGCATCATGACCTTGTCCGGTGCCTGGCATAAGCTGCGCACCGATCCGACGCTGCGTTTCCTTGTTGTCTCTCTGTCCTTCTACGGTATGTCCACCTTCGAAGGCCCGATGATGTCCATCAAGACAGTGAATGCCTTGTCTCACAATACCGATTGGACCATCGGTCACGTCCACTCCGGTGCTCTGGGCTGGGTGGCGATGATTTCTATTGGTTCTATCTATCACCTGTTGCCAATCCTGTTCGGTCGTAAAGAGATGTTCAGCGTGCGTCTGATCAACGTCCACTTCTGGCTGGCGACTATCGGAACCGTGTTGTACATCGCCTCTATGTGGGTTAACGGCATCATGCAAGGTTTGATGTGGCGTGCGTTTAATGCCGACGGCACCTTGACTTACAGCTTTGTTGAGGCGGTCCAGGCCAGCTACCCCGGATATTTTGTGCGCTTCCTTGGTGGCGTGCTGTTCCTGGCGGGTATGTTTTTGATGGCCTACAACGCGTACCGCACAGCCAAAACACCGGAGCCTGAAGTGATTCCGGCTGATTCGGCGACTCAGGCGGCGTAAGGGGATATTCGATGAAAGGTCATGACATAGTAGAAAAGAATATTGGCCTGATGACCGTGCTGGTCATCATCGCCATCAGCTTCGGCGGCCTGACACAGATCGTGCCGCAGTTTTTCCTGAAAGAAACCACCACCCCCGTGGAAGGTTTGAAGCCCCTGCCGGCGCTGGTGCTGGAAGGCCGGGATATCTACATCCGCGAAGGTTGCCACGTCTGCCACACGCAGATGGTTCGTCCCTTGCGTGCCGAAGTGGAGCGTTACGGCCACTATTCGGTTGCGGGTGAATCGGTTTACGAACATCCCTTCCTGTGGGGCTCCAAGCGTACGGGTCCGGACCTGGCCCGCGTCGGCGGCCGTTACTCCGATGACTGGCACAAGGTACACCTGTTCAATCCACGCATCGTCGTGCCGGAGTCCAATATGCCGGCGTTTCCCTGGCTGTACGACAACATCCTGGATGGCAAACACACCGCTGCCAAGATGCGTGCACTGAGCCGCGTGGGTGTTCCCTACACAGAGGAAGACATCGCTGGCGCTGAAGCGGCCGTAAAAGGTGTATCCGAGATGGATGCCCTGGTGGCGTACTTGCAGCAACTGGGCACGCTCCTTAAAGAGAAACGTTGATGATGGACGCAGGCACTCTCGGCGCAATTTCTACCGTATTGGTGATGGTCGCTTTCTTCGGCGTGTGCTGGTGGGCCTTTGCCCCCAAGCGCAAAAAACGCTTTGAGGAAGATGCCAAATTACCTTTTGCCGATGATGACGCGACGGGCAAAGAACACGAGCAGAACGATCATCCCGGTGATGATTCAGACAGGCGGAATTGATTATGGGTATATTCTGGAACCTTTGGATTATTGGCTTGACCCTCACTAACCTGGCGTTGGTGTTGTGGGTCCTGTTAGCCAATCGCAAGGTAGCGGTAAGCGATCAGGACGAAGAAGAAAACAAAACCACCGGCCACGTCTACGATGGCATTGAGGAGTACGACAACCCGCTGCCGCGCTGGTGGTTCATCATGTTTATCGTGACCTTTGTCTATGCCGGTGTTTACCTGTTGGTCTACCCCGGCCTGGGCTCCTGGCCCGGCTTATTCGGCTGGACGTCAGTAAAAGAACTGCGCGGCCATCAACAACAGGCCGACGCACGTTATGCCGATACCTTTGGCACCTACGCCAATACACCTATCGAGGAGTTGGCCCAAAATCCCGATGCCATGAAGATGGGCCTGCGTCTGTTCTCCAACAACTGCGCGGTGTGTCACGGTGCAGACGGCGGCGGCAACTACGGCTTTCCCAACCTGACCGACCACGATTGGTTGTACGGCGGCACGCCGGAAAAAATCAAGGAAACCATTACCCTCGGTCGTAAAGGCGCCATGCCGGCATGGGGTGCCTTGATGGGTGAAACCGGGGTGGTGAATGTGTCGGAATACGTGCTGCAAATAAGCGGTCAGGACCACGATGCCGCAAAAGCCGAACTGGGTGCAAAGCTCTATAACCAGAACTGCGTGGCCTGCCACGGTGTGGACGGTAAAGGTAACCAGGCGCTCGGTGCGCCCAACCTGACCGACGACATCTGGTTGTACGGCGGCGAACCCCAGGACATCCGCGCCACGCTGCGTAATGGCCGCAACGGTGTCATGCCTGCACAACAGGAGTTGCTGAAGGCGGATCGCATTCATCTGTTGGCGGCTTACGTGTATAGCTTATCGCTGGAGCAAGAGTAAGAAAAAAGAAAGGACATAGGGAAAAGGGAAAAGAAGAAAAAGAGTTGCCCTGGGTAACGAGCAGTTTTCTTTGAGTGACACAGCGTGGGAAGAGGGCGAGTTCATACTTTTTCCTTTTCCCTGATTTCTTTTCCCTTGATGAGGTTTTTCTTTTGAGTGTCAAGCCTGAAAACGCCGGTAAAGATCATTCTGAAAATGTAATCCGCTACGTCAATCTTTACGAAGCCGAGGAAAAAGTCTATACCCGTCGCATCACCGGTTTTTACCAAAAACTGCGGCGCTACACGGGCTTGCCCCTGTTGGCGGGTTTTGTCCTCATGCCCTGGCTGATGATCGACGGGCGGCCGGCCATGTTGTTCGATCTTCCCGAACGTAAATTCCATATCCTCTGGATGACCTTCTGGCCCCACGACGGCATGTACCTGGCGTGGCTGCTGATCATTGCGGCGTTTTTATTATTTACCGTAACCGTGCTGGTCGGACGAGTGTGGTGCGGTTTCACCTGCCCGCAAACCGTCTGGACGCAGATGTTTATCTGGGCTGAGTATGTGTTTCAGGGGGATCGCAACAAGCGCATCAAGCTGGATTCTCAGCCGTGGAACTTTGAGAAAATCTGGCGCAAGGGTGCGACGCAAACGTTATGGATTGTCATTGCGTTAATTACCTCGCTGACCTTTGTCGGTTATTTTGTTCCGATTCGCACATTAATCTACGACCTCGTTACTTTCCAATCGGATCTCGCGCCGGCGTTCTGGGTATTTTTCTTCACCGGCGCCACCTATATGAACGCCGGCTTCCTGCGCGAACAAGTCTGTAAATACATGTGCCCCTACGCGCGCTTTCAGTCAGTGATGTACGACAAAGACACGCTCACTGTGTTTTACAACTACGTGCGCGGTGAAAAACGCGGCCCGCGCAAACTGGATGAAGATTACAAAGCCAAAGGCCTGGGCGATTGCACCGATTGCTCCTGGTGTGTGCAGGTATGTCCGGTGGATATTGATATCCGCGACGGCTTGCAACCGGAATGTATCGATTGCGGTTTATGCGTGGATGCGTGTAACTCCGTGATGGACAAGATGGGTTACGAGCGCGGCCTGATCAGCTTCACCACCGAAGACGCGATCGAGAAAGGCCACACCAAAGTGTTTCGCCCGCGCCTGTTGGGCTATGCCGTTGTCCTGATTGCGATGATCAGCGTGTTTGTCTATTCCATCGCCTCGCGCGTGCCGGTCGGCCTGGAAGTCTTGCGTGATCGCGGCGTACGTATGTACCGCGTGGCGGGTCAGGATATCCAGAACGTCTACACCATCAAGATCAACAATATGGATCGCCACGCGCACGTATACGATATCCAGGCGAGCGGTGATTATCCGTTTGAGGTACAAGGCTATCGTCCGATGCCGGTTGAAGAGGGTGAGCTGTTGACCGTCCCCGTGCGAATTGCTGTGCCGCGTGATGCTTTAAAAGAAGTTCAGACGGATGTAACCATTAAAGTGCAGGCACGGGATAATCCTGAATTAACCGCTGAACACACCACCAGTTTTATCGGTCCTCAGCTGCGTGGATATTAATCTTTTGCGTGGCAGTTGGTGAGAATAGGGTGAAGGGGTGTGAGACCATCGGAGGCATGGATGCCGACGTTGAGCCCCCAGGGATGGGTTCACGGCGTGTCTCACACCCCTTCACCCTATTCGCATGACAGCACATTTTATTTTATGGCACCCCTACAATGAAAAACGAACAAGACACACAACCTTTCTATCGCCAATTCTGGTTCTGGTTTGTTTTCACGCCGTTAATTGTGGTGGTCTGTGTCTCCATGGTGACGGTAACCATTGCGTTCCGTCATGCTGACGATGTAGTGATCGATAACTATTACAAAGAAGGGCGCATGATCAATCAAACCATGGAGCAGGATCGGCGCGCAGTGGAATTAAATTTAACGGCGCAATTGCGTTTTGATCGCACCACCGGCGAAGTGTTTTTACAGATACCGTCGCAAAGTGCTGTGCCCGCGCAATTATTGTTATTACTAGACCATCCCTTTGAAGCAGACCTGGACCAGCAAGTGGTACTGCAGCAAACATCCAGCGGTCATTATCGCGGTAGCCTGGAGTTTAACCCGAGAAACAATTGGTACTTGTCTTTATTGCCGGTGCTGGATAAGCATCAGCGTAAAGCGGCGGAATGGTTGTTAAGTGGTGAGATTAATTTTGCAGTGAGCGACGAAACGCGGTTACAGCCGCGCATCGCCAGGGACTAGAAATTTTCAATAGCGATTAAAAGGCGCCCAGTTGAAAATAAATATTAAAGTCGCCGCTAAAGGTAAAACCATAACCG